>CAMLDZ010000004.1 GCA_946478985.1 uncultured Solimonas sp. | reverse complement strand
CCTGGCCGCAAAGCGGGTGGCATCACAGCGGCGGCCATAGCGTTAACAGGCCCTACGCGAGCGCGGCCGCATCCAGGCCGCGCTCGCGCAGCGTCTGCACGAGCAGCGCCGAGTCGCCGTGCATCGCCAGCACGCGCCGCGCACCGGTCTGCTCGATCGTGCGCAGCAGCGACGGCCAGTCGGCATGGTCGGACAGCGTGAAGCCGCGGTCGTACTTGGCGGCTCGTGCATTGTCGGCGCCCATCCAGCCGGAGGCGAAGCCGGTCTTGTACGGTGCCAGCCGCTTCAGCCATGAGGTGCCGAACGCCGATGGCGGCACCAGGATCAGCGCGCCGCGGAAATCGTGGCTGGCGACACACTGCGAGACCGCCAGCGTCGGCAGCATGTCGATGCCGGCCTGCCGGTAGAGGCTGACCAGCTGCGTCATCGTGCCGTGCAGGTAGACGGTCTGCGTCTCCGGGCAGTGCCGGCGCAGTTCGGCGAGGATGCGCTGGGTCTTGCCCAGGGCGTAGCAGAACAGCACCGACGCCTGGCCCTCGGCGCGGTTGACCCTCCACCACTCGAAGATTTCCGCGCTGGCGCTGCCCGACGCCGGCCAGACGTACTGCGGCGCGGCGAAGGTGGCTTCGGTGACGAACACGTCGCAGCGCACGACCTCGAACGGCGCGCAGCTCGGGTCGTCGTCGCGCTTGTAGTCACCGGACACCACCCATACGGCGCCGCCGGCCTCGATGCGCACCTGCGCCGAGCCGAGGATGTGGCCGGCCGGATGCAGCGAGACGCGCGCGCCGCCCAGCTCGAAGACCTGTCCGTAATCCTGCGGCTTGACCTGCATGCCGGCGCCGAGCCTGGCGCGCAGCAGCTTGTAGCCGGGCGTCGCTGTCCAGTAGCGCGCGCAGCCGTTCTTCACGTGATCGCCGTGCGCATGGGTGATGACGGCGCGCGTGACCCGCTTGACGGGATCGATGTAGAAATCGCCGGCCGGGCAGTACAGGCCTTCCGGCCGCATCTGGATCAGATCGCTCATGGGGTCTGCAGCAGCTGCAGCAGGCGTTGCAGCGCGCCGCGATTGGCGGCGACCACCGCGCGACCGGCGTCGCCGAGTGCGGCGCGCCGCGGCGCGTCGGCGAGCAGCGCCGCCACGGTGCCGGCCAGCGCGCCGGCATCCACCTGCAGCGCGGCCCGGGCGTCCAGCAGCAGGTCGCGGGCGGCGACGAAATTGTGCATGTGCGGGCCGAACAGCACCGGCAGCCCCAGCGCCGCCGGCTCCAGCACGTTGTGCCCGCCCACCGCCACCAGCGAGCCGCCGACGAAAGCCAGATCGGCGGCGGCAAAGTACGCGAACATCTCGCCCATGCTGTCGCCGAGCAGGACCTGTGTCTCGGCGTCCAGCGGCGTCGCCTGCTTCAGCTCGCCGAGCCGGCTGCGCCGCTGCATCGCCAAGGCCTTGCGCTCGATCAGCCGGCCGACTTCATCGAAGCGCTGCGGGTGGCGCGGCACCAGGATCAGCAAGGTCTCGGGCCGTGCCGCCAGCAACTGACGCTGAGTGTCGAGCAGGCGTTCTTCCTCGCCTTCGTGCGTGCTCGCGGCGATCCACACCGCGCGGCTGCCGATGCGCGCCCGCAACGCGCGTCCGGCGTCGATCTGCGCCTCCGGCACGGTCTGGTCGAACTTGATGTTGCCCATCACGCTGACGCGCGCCGCCGGCGCGCCGAGCATGCGAAAACGCGCGGCGTCGGCCTCGCTCTGCGCGGCAATCGCCGCGCAGTCGGCCAGCGTGCGCCGCGCCAGGCCGGCGACGCGCGAATAGCCGCGCAACGAGCGTGGCGACAGCCGTGCATTGGCGATCGTCAGCGGCACACGGCGCCTGGCGGCGGCCCGCAGCAGGTTCGGCCACAGCTCGGTTTCCATCACCACGATGCGTTCCGGCCGCACGCGGCCAAGAAAACGCGCGACCACATGCGGCAGATCGTAGGGCGCGTACGAATGCAGGACCTCGTCGCCGAGCAGCGCCCGCACGCGCTCCGAGCCGGTCGGCGTGGTCGTCGTCACCCAGACGCGTCCGACGCCATGCCGGGCCACCAGCGCGTGGATCAGCGGCAGCGCCGCCAGCGCTTCGCCGACCGAGACCGCGTGCACCCAGACAGCGATCGGTTGCAGGGGCGCGGCAACGAAGCCGAAACGCTCGCCGATGCGTTGCCGATACGCCGGCAGCTCGCGGCTGCGCCACAGCAGGCGCAGCAGGATCAGGGGGGTCAGCAGATACAGCAGGACCGAGTACAGGACGCGCATGGGCGCAGAGGGTAGCGACGGCACCCGCCCGCTACAATGCGCGACGCCCGCGTCCCCGTCCCATGGCTGCTCCCCGGCTCAAGCCCGCCCACTTCCATCCGCGCTACTGGCCGACCTGGCTGGGCATCGCCGTGATGTGGGCGCTCAGCGCGCTGCCCATCGGCCTGCTGCTGGGTTTCGGCTCGGGGCTCGGCTGGCTGGCCGGGCAGATCCTGCGCGGCCGCCGTCGCGTGGTCCGTGTCAACTTGCAGCTGTGCTTTCCGGAGTTCGACGCGGCAGCGCGCGAGCGGCACGTCGACGCGCATTTCCGCGCGCTGGGTGCCGGCCTGTTCGAAGCCGCCATCGCCTGGTTCGCGGCGGACCGGCGGCTGCGGTCGCGCGGCGAAGTCGTCGGTCTGGAGCATCTGCAGGCAGCGCAGGCCGACGGCTCCGGTGTGCTGCTGCTGACCGGCCATTTCACGACACTGGAGATCGGTGCGCGCTACCTGTGTCTGGCCGGCGTGAAGTTCCACGCCATGTACCGGCCTTACAACAACGCCGTGCTCGACTACTTCATGCACCACTGGCGCGAGGGCCGTTCCGGCCTGCCGGCGCTGCCGCGCGACGACCTGCGCGGCCTGGTCAAGGCGCTGCGCCACGGCAATGCCATCTGGTATGCGCCGGACCAGACGCTCGATCAGCGCATCAGCGTGTTCGCGCCTTTTTTCGGCGTGCCGGTCGGCACCATCACCGCCACCGCGCGGCTGGCGCAGATGGGCCGCGCCAAGGTCGTGCCGTACTTCCCGGCGCGCATCGGCGGCCGCTATCGCGTGGTCATCGGCAAGGCGCTCGACAACTTTCCGGCCGGCGATGAACTGGCTGATGCCACACGCGTCAACCAGGCGCTGGAAGCCGGAGTCCGCGGCGCGCCGGCGCAGTACTTCTGGATCCACCGCCGCTTCAAGCGCGTGCCGCCGGGTACGCCGAACCCATACGCAAAACGGCGCGGCTGATCGTCACATCTGTGACGATCAGCCGGCGTAGAATAAGACACCGTGTCAAATACGACGGGTCTGGAATGATGAAGGCGGATCAAACTCTGGCTTCCGGCACTGAGCTGGAAGCCGCACTGCGCCTGATCGGCGCGCCCAATTTTCGCGACCTCGGCGGCATCCCGACCCGGGATGGTCGACGCGTCCGCAACGGACAGATCTTCCGTTCCGACGACCTGTCGCGGCTGACCACCGACGACTTCGAGATCCTGACGCCGCTGGCGATCCGCCTGATCTGCGATCTGCGCGGCGCCATCGAGCGCACCGAGCGGCCGAGCCGCTGGCCGGAAGCGCTGGCGACCGAGCGGCTGCACGCCAACCTCTCGCCGGACCTGCAGGTCGGCCACGGCTTCCACGGGGCGCTGCTGCAGGATGATCCGAGCGCCGACAACGCGCGGCTGATGATGCTGGAGACCTACCGGCGCCTGCCGAAGAACAGCATGGCCGGCATCCGCTCGATCTTCGGCCGCCTGGCCGCCGGCGAACTGCCGGCGTTGATTCACTGCACGGCCGGCAAGGATCGCACCGGTTTTATCTGCGCCTGCCTGTTGCACACGCTCGGCGCCTCGCCCGAGACGATCATGAGCGACTATCTGGTCACAGTCAGCCGCCTCGACCTCGACATGATGGCGGCCAGCATCGGCGGCCTGCTGCAGCAGATGTTGCATCTGCAGAAGCCGCTGCCGCGAGCGGCGCTCGACGTCATCAACTCGGTGGTGCCGGAATTCCTGATCGCCGCCTTCGACGCCGTCGATGCGCAGTTCGGCTCGATGGATCAGTATCTGCAGGCCGCCGGCATCGATGCCGCGCTGCGCCTGCAGCTGCAGGACCAGTTGCTCGAAATAGGCGCGGTCTGAGGCGCGGCACCGGACTGGTGCCGCCAGGGGCCGGGCGCGGCAGATAGTTAGGTTCCGAACGGTTTTATGAAGCCTGTTCGGCCTGATGCATACTATCGCTGCGCGTACCTTCCGATCGCACTGCCATGACCCGCAAGACCGAACCCAAAGGTCCCGTTCCGCCGGCCTTCCTGATCCACGATGTGTCGCGGCTGCGGCGCACGGTGGTCGACCAGCGCATCAAGCCGCTCGGCATCACGCGCTCGCAGTGGTGGGTTCTCAACAGCCTGTTCAGGCATGAGGGCGAGAGCATGATGCAGATCGAGCTGGCGCGGCTGCTGGACGTCGGCAAGGTCACGGTCGGCGGGCTGATCGACCGGCTCGAAGAAAACGGCCTGGTCTCGCGCATCCAGGACAAGGTGGACCGCCGCTCCAAGCGCGTCGTCATCTCCGCCAAGGGCAAAAAGCTGATCAATCGCATGCAGCAGGTGTCGGTCGATCTCAACGCCCAGATCATGCGCGGCATCAGCAGTCAGGAAGAGAAGCAGCTGGCGGCGATCCTGGCGCGGATGAAAGACAACCTGATCGACATGGACGCGGTGCCGGCCTCGGTGGCCAAGCGGCGCAGCGCCGGTGCGCCGCGCGCGCGCCGTACCGACAAGCCCGCCTGAAGTGCCGCGCGCCGTCTGGCGCGCTTGCAGCCGGCTTTGCCATGTCATCGTGCGGCTGACGCCACCGGTCGACGGCCGCTGCCAGCCCCCGGCCGGCCGCCGCGCTAAGATCCGCCAAGCCGCTGTTATAGTTGGCCCCCACAAAAATTAAGACTCCGAAGATCGCATGGATATCGTTCGTCGCGACTTTGCTCGCGTGCTGCATCGTGCCGCCATCGCCGGCGTTTTCCTCGGTGGTGCCGTCTTCGCGCCGCTGTCGCTGGCTGCCGTCGCCCAGGAAGACGCCCAGGAATTGCTCAATGCCGGCAAGGCCGCCGAGGCGCTGTCGCGCATCGACGGCTATCTCGCCAAGCATCCGGAAGACGCGCAGGCGCGCTTCACCAAGGGCCTGGCGCTGGTCAAGCTCGGCCGCAACAAGGATGCGATACGCGTCTTCGCCGATCTGACGCGCGACTACCCGCAGCTGCCGGAGCCGTACAACAACCTCGCCGTGCTGTATGCCGGCGAAGGTGACTACGAGAAGGCGCGTGACGCCCTCAAGGCTGCGGTGCTGCGCCATCCCGGCTACGCCGCTGCGCACGAGAACCTCGGCGACATCTATACCGCGCTGGCCGCGGCCGCCTACAACAAGGTGCTGGCGCTCAATCCCAACAACCAGGACGCGCGCCGCAAGCTCGGCACGCTGCGCCAGATCGACAGCGCCATCGCCGCGGCACCGCCTGCGGCGCCGAGCGTCGCTCCGGCCCCGCCGGCGCCGATCGCCGCGGCGCCGGCGACGCCCGCCGTCGCCATGCCCAAGCCGAGCGCGACGCCGGCCGAGCCGCCACGCGGCGGCGACGCCCATTCCCGCCAGGCCGCCGCGCTGGCCGCCGTGCAGGCCTGGGCGCAGGCCTGGGAGAGCAAGGATTTCGACGGCTACTTCGGGGCCTATGCGCCGGAATACACGCCGGAAGGCGGCGTCAGTCGCGAGACCTGGGAAGCGCAGCGCCGCGACCGCATTTCGCGGCCGAAGAAGATCGGCGTCGAGGTGATCGACCCCAAGCTCGACGATATCGAGGACGGCGGCGTGCGCGTCAGCTTCCGCCAGCGCTATACGTCGGACTCCTTCTCCGACAGCGTCAACAAGGTGATCGAGCTGGCGCCGATCGGCGGCGGCTGGAAGATCGTCCGCGAGTACACGCGCTGAGCGCGCAGTGGCACGGCGCGTCATGTGCCCAGGCTTCAAGACCCGGCTGAGCGTTGCGGCAGCCGGGTTTTTCATGTTGCCGCTGGCCGCTGCGGCCTCGCCGGCTCTGGATCAGCAGTTCAGCGCGGTGATCGAGCTGCTCAGCGTCGGCCAGCCCGAGGAAGCTTTCAAGGCGCTTGAGCAGCTGCGCCAGGATGCGCCGGACTATCAGCTGGCGACACGTCTCTACACCCAGCTCGAAAAAGAGCTGCAGCTGCATCGCACACCGGAAAAGCAGGCGCTTGAACTGGCGGCGCTGGTCGAGGAATCACGGCTGCGCTACGAGAGCGAGCAGGCGATTCCTCAGGACGGCGCGGTCCCCGACGCCATCCTCCAGCTTGGCGCCAGCACGCGACGCCTGGTTCTCGTCGATCTGCCGCATGCGCGGCTGTACGTGCTGGAAAACGACGGCGGTACGCTCAAGCTGCTGCGCAATCACTACGCGTCGATGGGCAAGAAGGGCTGGGGCAAGCAGTTTCGCGGCGACCAGCGCACGCCGGTCGGTCTGTACTACGCGACCGGCTGGATCGACGATGCCGAATTGCCCGATCTGTACGGTGCCGGCGCCCTGCCGCTGAACTATCCGAACTTCTGGGATCAGCTGCAGCAGCGCAGCGGGCACGGCATCTGGCTGCACGGCGTGCCCGCCGCCACCGACAGCCGTGCGCCGCGCTCCAGCGAGGGCTGCGTGACCATGGCCAACGCCGACCTCAGCGCGCTGCGTCCGCTCATCGAGCAAGGCGAGACGCCGATCCTGCTCAGTGATGCCGTCAACTGGGTGGCGCCCGATCAGGCTTCGGCACTGCGCGACGAGCTGCTGCAGCAGATGGACGCCTGGCGGATCGCCTGGATGGATCGCGATGCCGCGGCCTATCTGTCGTACTACGACGAGGCGTTCCAGTCCGAGGGCATGAGCCGCAAGGCCTGGGGCGAGCAGAAGCGCCGCGTCAATGACGCCAAGGATTTCATCCTGGTCGAGTTCGAGGACTTGAGCCTGATCCGCTATCCGGGCAGCGACGACGGCCTGGTACTTGCCGAGTTCAAGCAGCGCTACCGCTCCGACAACTTCGATTCGGACACCCGCAAGCAGATGTTCTGGCGCCGCGACGGCGACGGTCGCTGGAAGATCCTGCGCGAGCAGGAGCGGCCGTAGGAACTGCGGTCTCCAGCGCTCAGGCGCCGCGCTGCGGCAGTTCCTGTTCCAGCCAGTTGAGCAGGTCCAGCCAGATCCACTCGGACTGCGCTGCGGTCGGGATGATGCCGGCGTTCGGCAGTTCGAGCGTCACCACCGGCAGGCCGAGATCGACACCGGCGAAATTGCCCAGTGAACCCGGATAAGTGCCGAGCCGGTGCAGGCGCAGATGGCCGACGCGCTTGGGCGGCTGCTCCGGGCCGTCGAAATCGAGCAGACCGTAAGGCGCATGGATCGACACCACGGCGTCGGGGCGGAACTCGCGGATCTGCTCTTGCAGCCAGCGCGTCTCCGGTTCCGACAGCGCGCGGGGGCCGGGATAGCGGCGCGGGTCCTTGCCGGTGCGCTGCGTCCAGTAGGCCAGCGCCTTGCGCGCCCAGTCGGCGCTGGGGAAATTGCGGTTGAGGTCGACGCCGCGCGCGTTGACGCGCGTCGCCGGCCGCGCGAGCAGGCCGTCCGGATTGGCACAGGGGATCACCCGCCAGGCGAACGGCCGATCGCGCTGCTGCTCCAGCCGCTGCATCCACTGGAACGTCACGCTGACCGCGCTCAGTTCGTCGCCGTGGATACCGCCGAGCAGCAGGATGCGGCGCGGCGGCGTGCGCGCCGGCGCGGGCGCGTAGTCGCGGATCAGCAGCGGCTTGCCGCGCACGCTGCGGCCCGGCGTCAGCTGCAGGCCGGCGGCCAGACAGGCGTGGTGATCGACGCTCTGCAGGCGATCAGCGAAGGCCTGACAGGCGGACTCCAGCGTCGCCGGCGCCTGTGCCAGGGAAAACCCGACCCCGCAAACGAAAAGCCCGGCGAGGAGCCGGGCCGGGGTCGAATATCGCACGTGCCGCTTACTTGCCGGCACGTTCCTTTCGGACCTTGTCGATCAGGAAGTTCAGCACCTTGATCGCTTCGGCATTGGTGCTCGCCATCGCCGGGCCAGTCATGTATTTGCCGCCGACGATCAGCATCGGCACGCTGGTCACGCCGTAAGCGCGCGCCTGTGTCTCCGCCTTGCGCACCTGCGCGTCGATCATGAAGCTGTTGAAGGTCTGCAGGAACACGTCCGGCTGAATGCCGGCGGCGCTCTGGAAGATCGCGCCGATCTGCTCCGGCGTGTTGAGCTGCTGGTGCTCGTCGTGGATCGCGCGGAACAGCGGCAGATGCGTCTTCGGGAAGGTCTTCAGCGCCTGCTCGGTGTAGTAGGCCTTGGAGTGCAGCAGGCTCTGCGGGCGGCCGAGCGAGTTCGGGTAGCGGACGAAGTCGACGTCGGCCGCCTTGGCCTTCTCCCACTTGTCGATTTCCGGTTCGAACGCGTAGCAATGCGGGCAGCCGTACCAGAAGAATTCGTTGACCTCGATGCGCTTGGCGTCCGTCGGCGCCTGGATCTCGCGAACCTTCTTGTAGTGCTTGCCTTCCTCGAACTTCGATCCGTCCTGCGCCGAGCACGCAAAAGCCAGCAACGAGAGACTGACGGCGGCCAGACTGCGCAGGACGTGACGCATCGAAGTTTCCTTGGAAAGGCGGCGGTTTTAGTGCAGGCCGTTGACGTACGACGCCAGCGCCTCGATCTCCTGATCGGAGAGCTTGCCTGCGACCGTCGCCATGATCTTGTAGTTCCCTTCCGGCAGCTGCGTCTTGGCGGCGTCACGGTACGCTTTCAGGCGCGAAGCGACGTAAACCGAATGCTGGCCGCCGATGCGCGGATAGGCGGCGGGCGAGACGCCGGCGCCGGCCGGACCGTGGCAGGCCGCACAGGCCGGCAGGCCGCGCGCTGCGTCACCGGCGCGGTAGAGGTTCTGAACCGCGCCGACGGCCGCCTCGCTGGCCACGCCGGGCGCCGGCTTCTGGGCGGCGAAGTACGCCGCGAGATTCTTGATGTCGTCATCCGACAGCGCGGCGGCCTGCGCCGTCATCAGCGGGTTCTGACGCTTGCCGCTCTTGAACTGCTGCAGCTGCTCGGCGATGAAACGCGAGCTCTGCCCGGCCAGCTTCGGCCATTCCGGATTTGCGCTGTTGCCGCCGGGACCGTGGCAAGCAGCGCAGGTGGCAGCCTTGGCGGCGCCAGCTTCGACGCTCCCCTGGGTGTAAGGATCTTTGGCCGTGCCTTCCGCCATGGCGGACGCAGGGGCCCACAGCGGCGCACAGAAAACGGCAGCCAGTAAAACGCGCTTCATGCGACAAGCTCCCAAAGCGATTCGTGCCGTTTGCTGGTTTTGCGTATGGGCACGGGTTGGACCAGACCGAAAGTTTGCGGATTCTACAGGTCCGGCTTGCAGTTTTCACCGCGCCGCCACGCCGCCGGCGCGGGCCATGCGCCGTTTGCGGGTATGCTGGCCGGCCTCGCCCGCGCCCGCACAGATGAATAGCACGCCGCCCCGCAAGTCCGCCGCCCCGCCGCCGCCGAATCCGTTCGCCAGCGCCAAATTTCTGATGTCCTGCGCCCAGCTCACGCAACTGCCGCCCGACGGCCTGCCGGAGATCGCCTTCGCCGGCCGTTCCAACGCCGGCAAGTCGAGCGCGCTCAATACCCTGTGCAACCAGAAGCAGCTGGCGCGCGTCAGCAAGACCCCAGGTCGCACTCAGCTGATCAACCTGTTCGATGTGACGGGCGGCCGCTTCGTCGACCTGCCCGGCTACGGTTTCGCCGATGTGCCCAAGGACATCCGCAAGGGCTGGGGGCGGCTGATCGGCGACTACCTGGAAGGTCGCGCCAATCTGCGCGCGGTGGTGCAGATCATGGACATCCGCCATCCGCTGACACCATTCGATGCGCAGATGCTGGAGTGGGCTGCGTACCGCAAGCTGCCCTGTCTGCTGTTGCTGACCAAGGCCGACAAACTGGGCTTCGGCGCCGCCAAGTCGACGCTGCTGCAGGTGCAGAAGGCGGTCGCGGATCTGCCGCAGGTGAGCACGCAGCTGTTCTCGTCGACGTCCCGGCTCGGCGTCGACGAGGCGCGTCTGCGCCTGCAGAACTGGCTGGCTTCGCCGGCGGTCTGATCCGCGGGCTCGGCGCGACGGGCGTATCGTCGCGCATAAAAAAGCCCGGCGACTTGGGGGGAAGCCGCCGGGCCACGCTTTCCGGCCATTGGGGGATGCCGGACCCGCCCAGGGAGTGGAGGCGGGGAGCGGGACAGGGAGTATCGCCGCTCGAAACTTTAGATGCGGGCCGATGGCGAAAGTTCAAGGCCGGTTCGCGAGGCTTTTTTGCGTTGCGGCAGGCGCAGACGGGTTTCCTTTCAAATCAGTAAGTTGGAGAAACTGATTTTAAGGTAAGTTGCAAGAAATTCGCGCAATTACAACTAAATTTCCTTCAATTTCCGCTATTTGAATGCCCCGTTGCGTCATGTGCGCAATCCCACTCGGAACCGAGCCCGAAGTCGGCCACCAGGGGTACATCGAGACGGGCGATACGGACCATGCGCGCCGCGATCGTCGGCGCCAGTTCGGCCAGACGCGCCGACGGGCCTTCGAAGACCAGCTCGTCGTGGACCTGCATGATGGTGCGTACCTCCGGCGCCTCGGCGGCGAGGAAGGCCGCGACGTCGATCATCGCCAGCTTGATCAGATCGGCGGCGGTACCCTGCAGCGGCGCATTGATCGCCGTGCGCTCGGCATAGGCGCGCAGCGCGGCGTTCTTCGAGCCGATGTTCGGCAGGTAAAGACGGCGGCCGAACAGGGTCTCGACGTAGCCGATCTCGTGCGCCTGCCCTCGGGTGACGTCCATGAAGCGCTTGACGCCCGGATAGCGGCTGAAAAACAGATCGATGTACTGCTGCGCCTCGCCGCGCGGCACGCCGAGCTGCCGCGCAAGGCCGAACGCCGAGATGCCGTAGATCAGACCGAAATTGATCGCCTTGGCGGCGCGGCGGCGCTCCGCCGGCACTTGGTCCAGCGGCAGGCCGAACACTTCGGCGGCGGTCGCCTGGTGGATGTCGAGCCCGTCGCGGAACGCCGCCTGCAAGCGCGGATCGCCGGAGAAATGCGCCATCAGCCGCAGCTCGATCTGCGAGTAGTCGATCGACAGCAGGCTGTTGCCGGGCTCGGCGATGAAGGCCTGGCGGATGCGCCGGCCCTCGGCGTTGCGCACCGGGATGTTCTGCAGGTTGGGATCGGACGACGACAGCCGGCCGGTCGCCGCCACCGCCTGGTGATACGAGGTATGGATGCGGCCGGTATGCGGATTGACCGCCAGCGGCAGCTGCTCGGTGTAGGTCGAGCGCAGCTTCTGCATGGCTCGCCAGTCGAGGATCAGGCGCGGCAGGCGGTGTTCGACCGCCAGGCTTTCGAGCACGTCCTCGGCGGTCGACGGCTCGCCCTTCGGCGTCTTGCCGAGCACCGGCAGCTTGAGCTTGTCGTAAAGGATCGCGCCGAGCTGCTTGGGCGAGCCGAGGTTGAACTCGCCTTCGGCCTCGCGGAAGGCTTCGAGTTCCAGCGCCTTCATCCGCTCGGCGAGCTCGACCGAAATGCGGCCGAGCAGCGGCACGTCGATCTTGACGCCGGTCTGTTCGATCTCGGCCAGCACCGGCACCAGCGGCATCTCGATGGTCTCGTAGACCTTGCGCATCGGCGCCTGCTCGCAGACGCGCGGATACAGCGCGTGATGCAGGCGCAGCGTGATGTCGGCGTCCTCGGCTGAATAATCAGCGGCGACGTCGAGCGCGATCTGGTTGAACGTCAGCTGGTTCTTGCCCTTGCCGGCGATGTCGGTAAACGAGATGGTTTTATGGCCGAGATACTTCTCGGCCAGCGTGTCCATGTCGTGGCGGTTGCCGGCGGCGTCGAGCACATAGCTCTGCAGCATGGTGTCGTGGGCCACGCCGGCGAGCTTCACGCCGTGCCGCGCGAACACATTCATGTCGTACTTGATGTGCTGGCCGAGCTTGGGGCGGGCAGGATCTTCGAGCAGCGGCTTGAGCTGCTGCAGCACGGTGGCGCGATCCAGCTGCGCCGGCGCACCGAGGTAGTCGTGCGCCAGCGGCACGTACCAGCCGGCGCCTTCCTCGATCGCCAGCGCGATACCGACCAGATTGGCCTGGTTGGAATCCAGGCTGTCGGTCTCGGTATCGACGCAGATCAGCGGCGCCGCCTGCAGCTGCGCCAGCATGGCCTCGAACGGCGCGGCTTCGACCACGAGTGTCGCCTGTGTCGGTCGCGCCGGCGGCGTCTCGGCCGGCAGCTGCACCGATGAGACCGGCGAGTTCGCCGCCGCCTCGGTGATCTGCGCCGGGGGCTGCGCGGGCGGTTCGCCGCCGAGCAGCTCGTCGACCCAACGGTTGAAACCAAGCCGGCGATACAGCGCCAGCAGCGCCTCGGTATCCGGCGCCTTGGGCCGCAGCTCGTCGAGCGTGATCGGCAGCTCCAGCTCGCAGCGGATCGTCGCCAGATCCTTGGACAGCGGCAGCGCGGCCATGCCGGCGCGCAGCTTCTCGCCGATCTTGCCTTTGACGCTGTCGGCGCTGGCGATCACCGCGTCCATCGAACCGTATTCCTGCAGCCACTTCGCCGCGGTCTTGGGGCCGACGCCGTCGATGCCGGGAATGTTGTCGACCTTGTCGCCCATCAGCGCCAGGTAGTCGACGATCAACCCCGGCGGCACCCCGAACTTCTCGACCACGCCGGCCGGGTCCAGGCGCCGGTTCTTCATCGTGTCGAGCAGATGGATGTCGTCCGTCACCAGCTGCGCCATGTCCTTGTCGCCGGTGACGATCAGCACGCACTGGCCGCGCTGCGCGGCGCGCGTCGCCAGCGTGCCGATCACGTCATCGGCCTCGACGTCCGGCACCGCGACCACCGGCAGGCCCATGCCCTCGAGCATCGCCACGACCAGCGGGTACTGGCGCTTGAGGTCTTCCGGCGTCTCGTCGCGCGTCGCCTTGTAATCGGGATAGATGCGGTTGCGGAAGGTCTCGCCCGGCGCGTCGAAGATCACGCAGAGTTCTTCCGGCGCGTAGTCCTTGAGCAGCCGCCGCAGCATATTGCCCATGCCGAACACCGCCCCGGTCGCCTCGCCTTGCGCATTGGTCAGCGGCGGCAAGGCGAGGAAGGCGCGGAACAGCCACGACGAACCGTCGATGAGGATCAGCGGCTGTCGCGGCGCGGCGCTCATGGCAGCAGCCGCTCGTTGCGGATCTGGTCGTCGAAGCTTTCGCGCTCGCGCACCAGGTGCGCGTTGCCGCCGTCGACGATCACCTCGGCGGCGCGGCCGCGGGTGTTGTAGTTGGAGCTCATCGTGAAGCCGTAGGCGCCGGCGGTGCGCACCGCCAGCAGGTCGCCGGCTTTGATCGCCAGCTCGCGGTCCTTGCCGAGCCAGTCGCCGGATTCGCAGACCGGGCCGACCACGTCGTAGATCTGCGCGGCGACGTCGCTGCGCGGCTGTACCGGCACGATGTCCATCCAGGCCTGGTACAGCGTCGGCCGGATCAGGTCGTTCATCGCCGCGTCGATCACCGCGAAGCGCTTGGCCTCGCCGCCCTTCACGCCGATCACGCGGCTGAGCAGCAGCCCGGCGCTGCCGGCGATGGCGCGGCCCGGCTCGGTGTACAGCCTCAGGCCGCGGCCGGCGATCTTGGCGCCCACGGCCGCTGCCCATTCGCCCAGGTTCATCGGTGTTTCGTCGCGGTAGCGCACGCCCTGGCCGCCGCCGACGTCGATGTGATGCAGGCGGATGCCGTGCGCGGCGAGCCGGTCGACCAGCGCCAGCACGCGGTCCAGCGCGTCCAGGTACGGGGTGATGTCGAGCAGCTGCGAGCCGATGTGGCTGGCGACGCCGTCGATCTCGATGCCCGGCAGCGTCGCCGCGTGGCGGTAGAGCCGCTCGGCGGTGGCGATGTCGACGCCGAACTTGTTGTTTTTCAGCCCCGTCGAGATGTACGGATGGGTCTTGGCGTCGACGTCCGGATTGACGCGCAGGGCGATGCGCGCGCGCTTGCCGAGCTTTTGCGCCTCGCTGTCGAGCAGCGCCAGCTCGTATTCGGACTCGATGTTGAAGCAGGCGATGCCGGCGTGCAGCGCCAGGCGGATCTCGTCCGCGCTCTTGCCGATGCCGGAAAACACCACCTTGCCGGCCTCGCCGCCGGCCTTGAGCACGCGCTGCAGCTCGCCGCCGGAGACGATGTCGAAGCCGGCGCCGAGGCGCGCCAGCGTCTGCAGCACGGCGATGTTGGAATTGGCCTTGACCGCGTAGCAGACCTGATGGTCGATGCCGGCCAGGGCCTCGTCGAAGGCGCGGTAATTCTGCGTCAGCGCCGCCTTGGAATAGACGTACAAGGGCGTGCCGAACTGCTCGGCGAGCTGGCTGAGAGGCACGTCTTCGGCGTACAGCGCGCCGCCACGCAATTCAAAGTGATCCACGCGAGATCCTGCAGCAAATTGAGGTTTCAGGGCTTGGTCGTTACCGGCCGACGCTCGGCCGGTGCCTGCTGCGCCGCCTCATCGTCGGCGGCAGGCGCGGCTGCGGCTGGCGCGGCAGGCGGCGCCGGCCTGGCGGCCTTTTCCGGCAGCACCAGCCTGCCGCTCTGTCCGCAGGCGGACAGCAGCAGGGCGATGGCGAGGGTGAGCAGGAGCGTGCGCATGGCAGGAGACGGCGGCAGCGGGCCGGCAGTTTACCGCGCTTTGCCGCCGTTTCCGGCGGCCCGCCATTGCGGCGCCGGTTTACGCTTCCGGCCCGGCTGGCGAGAATCCGCGGATGAAACTCGAACAGCGACGTGAAGAGATGGTGATGCAGCCGGACGGCGCGCATACCGCGACGGTGATCTGGCTGCACGGGCTGGGTGCCGACGGCAACGACTTCGTGCCGATCGTGCCGGAGCTGCGGCTAGGTCGCGGCCACGGCGTCCGCTTCATCTTCCCGCATGCGCCGGTGCGCCCGGTCACTCTCAATGGCGGCGTGCCGATGCGCGCCTGGTACGACATCCTCGCGCTCGATGCCAATGTGAAGCAGGACGTCGCCGGGATCCGCGCCTCGTCGGCGCGGGTGCGGGCCTACATCGACGCCGAGATGGCGGCCGGCATCCCGGCGTCGAAGCTGGTTCTCTGCGGCTTCTCGCAGGGCGGCGCGATTGCCCTGCATGCCGGCCTGCGCCTCGACAGCCCTCTGGCCGGCGTGGTCGGCCTCTCCACCTACATGCCCCTGCACGAGACGCTGGAGGCCGAGGCCAGCCCGCTGTCGCGGCAGACGCCGCTGTTTCTCGCGCACGGCCGTGCCGATCCGGTGGTCGCCTACGCCTGGGGCGAGAGTACCGCGCGTGGTCTGCAGCAGCGCGGCTACGCCGTGGAGTGGCGGAGTTACCCCATGGGCCACGAAGTCAGCGCCGAGGAGATCGGCGATCTGGCGCGCTGGCTGAGTCTGCGCCTGCAGCTTTGAGCCCGGCCTCAGCCGTTGCGGTCCAGCGTCAGCGAGCGGATCAGGGCCTGCAGGCGCTCGAAATCGACCGGCTTGGTCAGGTGCGCGGTGAAGCCGGCATCGCGGCAACGGCGGATATCGTCGGCCATGCCGAAGCCCGTCATCGCGATGGACGGCGCGTCCTGCGTGGCGTTGAAGCGACGCACCACGTCGACGCCGTCGCCGTCCGGCAGGCCGAGGTCGCTGATCAGCAGGTCGTAGCGCCTCGCCTGCAGCTTGTCCGGCAGCTCGGCCAGGCTGCCCGCTGTTTCGACGGCATGGCCGGACAGGCTCAGCAGCGTCGTCACCGCGATGGTGGTGTCCTCGTTGTCCTCGACCAGCAGAATCTGCAGCGGCCGGCCAGTCGCCGGCTGCGGCGCGGCGGCCGGTGGTGCCGGTCGCGTTTCGGCCAGCGACAGCGGCAACTGCAGCGTGAAGCAGGCGCCGCAGCCACTGCCCTGGCTTTCGGCGCGCAGCGAGCCGCCGTGTTTCTGGGCCAGGGCGTGTGCGATGGCCAGGCCGAGCCCGAGTCCGCCGAACTGGCGATTGATGGTGCCGTCGGCCTGCTCGAAGGCGGAGAAGATGCGCGGCAGCGCCGCGGCGCTGATGCCGATGCCCGAGTCGCTGACGCGCAGCACGATGTGCTGCGTGTCCGGGTTGAAAGTCTCGATGCTGATGCGGCCGCCCGCCGGGGTGAACTTCACGGCGTTATGCAGCAGGTTGGTGACGATCTGCTGCAGGCGCGTGGCGTCGGCATCCACATGCGTCTGCGTGGCGTCGAGCCTGATCTCCAGGTGCTGGCGCTTGTCGGCGGTGTCGACGCGCGCGCCGTCCAGCGCCGGCCGCAGGCTGTCGTGCAGGTCCAGCGTCGCCAGCTGCAAGCTCAGGCGGTTATGCGTGATGCTGCTCAGGTCGAGCAGGTCGTCGATCAGCCGCGCCTCGATCTCGATGTTGCGGCGAATCAGCGGCAGCAGCTCGGCCAGCGCCGGCGGCAGGTCGACGCGCTGTTCCATGAAGCTGGTAACGGCAAGAATCGGCGTCAGCGGCGTGCGCAGCTCGTGCGAGAGCATCGCCAGGAACTGATCCTTGGCGGCGTTGGCGGCCTCCGCCGCTTCCTTGGCGCGGCGCATCTCGGCGGCAGCGCGGTGCGCCTCGGTGGTGTCGCGGATGATCTTGGAAAAGCCGGTCAGCTTGCCGTTCTCGTCGCGGATCGCGGTGGTGACGATCGACACGAAGAACTGCTCGCCATCGCGGCCGGGCATCCAGCTTTCACGCAAATGGCTGTCGTGCTGGGCGGCGACTTCCAGCGATACGCGCACCTTGCTGTCACCGTCGGCATCGTGCGCATACAAGGTGGCGACCGGCCGGCCGATGATGGCGTCGGCGCGGATGCCGAGCAGCCGCTCCGCGGCGCTGTTCCAGCTGCGGATGCGGCCTTCCAGATCGAGGCTGATGACCGCGAAGTCCTTGAGGGTGTCGATCAGCTGGCGGAAATTGATCTCGTACTCGCGCAGCGTGTTCTCGGCCTTCAGGCGCCCGCGCCGCTCCTCGGCCTGCTCGATGGCGCGCTTGACGGTCATCGGCAGCCGCTGCAGACGCTGCTTGACCACGTAATCGGTGGCGCCCTGCCGAAGCATCTCCACGGCATGCTCTTCGCCGAGGGCGCCGGACACGAAGATGAACGGCGTATCCGGTGCCTCGCGCTGGGCGATCGCCAGGGCGTCGGCGCCAGAGAACATCGGCAGCATGTAGTCGGACAAAATCACATCGAAGCGGTGGTTGGCGAGCTGTTCGCGCAGTCCTGCCTCGGAGTCGACGATGCTGTAGCTGCAGGCGCAGCCCAGCGTGGCCAACCGTGCCTGGATCAGTTCGGCGTCGAGCCGGTGATCCTCGACCAGCAGGATCGACAACGGCCGCGGCCAGCGGGTCGCCGGAGCCAGGCTCATCGCCGCAGCACACGCGCCGAACCCGGCGGCGGTTCGTTGAGCACGGCCCAGAAGACGCCGAGATCGGCGATCGCCTCGACGAAGTCGCGGAAGTCGACCGGCTTGACCACGTAGGCATTGACCCCCAGCTCGTAGCTGCGCAGCAGATCCGGCTCCTCGCGCGACGAGGTCAGCATGACCACCGGAACGCTCTTGAGCGACGGGGTGCTGCGCACCGCCTGCAGCACCTCGATGCCATCGAGCTTGGGCAGCTTGAGATCGAGCAGGATCACCGCCGGATTGCCGGCGACGCGTGCGCCGAAGGCGCCGCGCATCAGCAGGTAATCGAGTGCCTCGGCGCCGTCGCGGGCGATGACGACCTCGTTGGCGAGCTGGCTTTTGGCCAGCGCGATCAAGGTCAGCTCGAGGTCCTTGGGGTTGTCTTCGACGAGCAGGATCGGTTTGAGCATGGTCAGGAAACAGCGGGACGGGAAATCTTGGGCAGTGAAAACGAGAACGTGGCACCGCGATCGAGCTCGCCTTCGGCCCAGACGTGGCCGTCGTGCCGCTCGATGATTCGGCGGACATTGGCCAGGCCGATGCCGGTACCTTCGAAGTCCTCCATGCGGTGCAGGCGCTGGAACACGCCGAACAGCTTGTTCGCGTACTTCATGCTGAAGCCGACGCCGTTATCGCGGACATGGATGACGTGGCTGTCCGGCTGGTCCTCGGCCTCGATGCTGATCCGCGCCGGCGTGCGCGTACGCGTGTACTTGATGGCGTTCGACAGCAGGTTGCGCAAGGCCAGCTGCAGGAAGGTCGGGTCACCGTTCACCACCGGCAGCGAGCCGATCGTCCATTGCAGATCGCGGTCCTTGAGCTCGTCGCGCAGATCGTCGATCACGTGGCGAACCAGCTCGTCCAGCGGCACCGCGGCGCGTTGCAATGCGCTGCGGCCCATGTGCGAGAAGTTCAGCAGGCTGTCGACCAGGCTGCCGGCGAAGTGCGCCGAGTCTTCGATGTTGTGCAGGAAGCGCGTACCGCGCTCGCTGAGCCGGGCGCCTTCGAACTCGCGCAGCAGGTCCGCGTAGCCGACGATGTGCCGCAGCGGTGCGCGCAAGTCGTGCGACACCGAGTACGAAAAGGCTTCGAGCTCGCGATTGGAGCGCGCCAGCTCTCCGGCCAGCGCCGCCATTTCCTCGGCGCGGCGCAACACCACCGCCAGAATCGCCGTGCGGAACTCCATCGCGCTTTCGATTTCGCTGCGCCGCCACGGCGCCGCGCGGCCGCGCACGGTCTGGGCCCACTGCGCGAAGCTGCCGCGCGGCTGCAGCCGCTGCGCGGCACCCGGATCGTCCGGGTGCGGCTCCTTGGTCGGCTTGCCGGCCCAGTTCACGGTCTGCACGACTTCCGGCCGGAACCAGATCAGATAGTGCTGGTGCAACTGCGAGATGGCGATCGCCAGCACGCCGGCGACCGATTCGAGTGCGTCGGCGTCGGCGTAGTCGGCGGCGAGCTGATGGGTGTGGAAGATGCCGTCGGTCGCGCGCGGGTTGATCCAGTCGAGCAGCGCCAGGATCTTCGGTTCCGCCGGCGCGTTGCCGATCCGCAGGCAGCGCCCGCCGGAGACGATGGCCGCGCCGCTGGCCTCGGCGAAGGCCAGCAGAGCCTCGGGTCGCGCTGCCAGTCCGTCGACGAAGTTGTCGCCATCGGTCATCGAGGACAGCAGCGCCACCATGCGCCGGCGTAGCTCCAGGCCATGCGCGGATTCGCTGCGCTCCTCCTTGGCTTCGATCTGCAAGGACAGGATCTGGCCCAGATGCTCGCAGGCGGTACGCACGTCGAACGGCAGCGTGCGTGCGCTGGCGTGATGGCAGGAGATCAGACCCCATAGCGCGCCGCGGACGATGATCGAGATCGACATCGACGCCAGCGTGCCCATGTTCTTCATGTACTGGACGTGCAGCGGCGAGACGCTGCGCAGGCCCGAGTGCCGCAGATCGGTCGGTGTGCCGCGCTGTGGATGCAAGGTCGGCACCAGCGGCGACGGCGTGTAGTTGGCGTCGGCAATCAGGCGGATGTGATTGGCCAGATAGAGCTCGCGTGCCTGTCGGGGAATGTCCGACGCGGGGAAGTGCAAGCCCATGTAGGCGTCGTAACCGGCTTCGAGGCTCTCGCCGAGCACGTGGCCGTGGCCATCGTCGTTGAAGCGGTAGACCAGCACGCGGCCGAAGCCGGTGATGCGGCGCATCTCGCGCGCCGCCAGCGCGCAGAGCTCGGCGACCGATTCGGACTGCTGCAGGCTGGCCACGAACGAGCGCACCAGCGGGTACATCGAGGCGAAGCTGCCATCGCCGCCGCCGGCCGGTTCCAGTTCGAGGATCAGCAGGCCGTCATGGCGATGCAGGATGGCGTCCATCGCGATGCCGGCGAAGGCCAGGGCGCCGAGATAGAGCGGCTTGTCCAGGGTGCCCGCGCAGGCCCTGCGCAGGCGCCGTACGGTGGCATCGTCGACCAGCGCGGCGAAGGCGCTGCCCAGCAGTTGCTGGGCCGGCTGCCGCAGCAGCGTGCCGACGTTGGCGCTGAGCTGGCTGATGGTCAGCGCCGGTTCGTCGAGGCAGAACCAATAGCCATGCGGCTGGATCGCGCCGGGGATGTGGATCGGCTCGCGCTCGCAGGCGTCCGGCTGCATCGGCGGCAGCGCTGCTTCGGACGTGCTCATGCGGCGCTCCGCTGCGCGTGCGCGAACCAGCGACGCAGATCGTCGAAGCCGGCATGCGCGGCGGCTACTGCGGCATCGTGCTCGGCGGGCGCCAGCGCGGCGGTCATGCGCGCGCGGAAGGCCTGCCACATGGCGCCGCTGCGCGCGCCGTGGCCGAGAAAGTAAGCGTTGCCGCGGCCCTCGGAGAAAGCGAGATGGCGGGACAGGTGCGGGCCGATGATGCGCGCGCCGAGCGTCGAACCTTCCATCACGTAGAAGCGGCCGAACCACGCTGCCTGCCGGCGCATGTCGCGCAGCGGCGGATGCCGCGGCAGCGTCGCCAGCGTGGCCGGGCCGACGCCGAGCGCCTGCAGATCGGCACGCAGTCGATCGGCGCGCAGCCGACCGGCGAGCAGGTCGCGCTGGTCGCCCGGACAGTGCTCGCACAGCGCCGCCTCGTAAGGCTCTACGTACCCGAGAAAGCCCTGCAGCAGCTCGATGTAGCGCACGCGCGTCAGCCGCGGGCTGAGCAGATCAAGCTGATCTTCGAGCGCCTGGTGAGCGGGGGCGGTTTCATTCTTGAGACGGGCGAACAAGTCCATCGTTCACGGTCAAACTGCAGAAATGACTGGGGATCATAGCGATTGAGTGCAATGCGAGGCGCATCGTGCATTTCGCCCGGGCGGGCCTCAGGGCTGCGGCTTGTGCGGGTGGCCGGGATCGGGCCAGCGCTGCGGTACCTTGTTCAGCTTGGCGATGTCATAGCCGAGCGCGGCGATGCGCTGTGTGAATGCCTCGTACTCCTGGTCCGGAATGGTCGGTGTGCGCGACAGCAGCCAAACGTAGTCCCGCTTGTTGCGGGCGACGATGGCACGCGAATAGTCGTCGGCCAGATAGACGATCAGGTACTCGGCCTTGATCGGCCAGAAGAACTGCACGCCCCATTCGGCGTTGCTGTCCTTGTCGACGACGAAGCCCTTGGACTCCAGCGTCTTGATGCTGCCGTCGAAGCCGTTCTTGCGATAGGTGAAACGCGTCGGAATATTGCCGTCGGCGTCGACCTCGTAATGCTCGACCGAGTTGTAGGCGTTCTTCTCGATCGACGGCGGGATATTGGCGATCACGTACCAGTCTCCCGCGTAGCGCTGCAGGTCGACCTGCGGCACGGTCTGCAGCGGCGGCAGATCGGCGGCAGTGGCGCTGCAGGACAGCAGCATCGCGACGGCAGAGGCGAGCCAGTGCTTCATGGTGAGCTCCATTGGGGAATGGCTACTCTAGCCTGCACCGCTCATGCTGAACCGCGGGCGAGCGGGGCCTACTTGCGCTCGATGGTATAGAGCAGATCGCCGCCGGACTGCACGCCGGTCTCGGTCTGGACCTTGAAGCCCTTGCCGATGTCGTACTGCATCCGGAAGGTGTGGCCGGGCTGGAACAGGCCGACGCCGTAGGCGATGAACAGCTTGGGCGACAGGTACTTGCCGACCGTGAACATCGCCTGATCGTTGGTCTGGCCGGGCTTGGCGCCGACACTGACCTCGTCGATGCCGATCTTCGAGCCCAGCCGGCCAGCCAGCCATTCGCCGCCGGCCAGACCGAGCGAAGTCGCGGCGTTGCCCACCATCGCCTTGTCGGTGGCACTGGTGGTCTGGTTGATCGGCCGGCCGAGGATCAGCCAGCCCAGCTGCTGGTCCTGCGGCATCGGCGGCGTGGAGAACAGCTTGAAGTCCGGCCGGTTGAGCGTGCCGCGCACCTGCAGGCCGACGGTGATGTCCTCGGTCGGCTTGCGCGTGGCACGCAGCTCCAGGCCGGGCTCGGTCACGGCGCCGCCGGTGAAGATCAGCCGCCCGGTTTCGATGTTCAGGTCTTGCCCGTACGCCTTGTAGTGGCCGTCGACCAGGCGGATCTCGCCGCGCGCGCGCGTCACCAGCCCCGGCTGCTCGATCGCCTGCACCGAGCCTTCGAGGTCGGTTTTCAGGCCGAAGCCTTCGAGATGAACCTTGTCGCCGAGCTTGAGCGTGACGTCGGCGCTGATGTGCAGATCCTTGCGTTGCTGCGCGCCGGGGTCGTTGCCGACCAGCACCTCGTCGCTGCTGGCGGCGATGCTGCCGTCGCCCAGCGATTTGGGCGTGATCTCGGCACGCGGCACGGTGACGCTGCCGGTCACCTTCAGATTCTGTTCTGCCAGGGTGATGCGCAGATCCGGCGACACCCAGGCGCGCACATCGCTGGTCTTGGCGGCCTGGAAGTTCTCGCCGCGCAGCGTCAGATCCAGCGCCAGCGGATCACGCCGCGGGTCGACGCTGCCGGCCAGATGGACGCGGCCTTCGCCCGAGCTCGCCTCGCCGTCGATGCGCAGCGGTGCGGCGCCGTCGGCGTCAACGCGTACGCCGATCTCGCGCAGCTCGATGCCCGGCGACACCAGTTTGAGCGTGCCGTCGGACAGCGCCAGTCGGCCGCGCGGGTGGGGCTCGGCGAGCGTGCCGGACAGCTGCAGCGTGCCATTGATATGACCGCTGGCGGCGCCGATCTCGACATTGATCAGCGGCAGCCACGACAGATCCGGCACGTCGGCGTGCAGCGTGCCTTCCAGCGGGCGCTCCATGAACACGGCGCCCGGCGCCAGCCGCGCCTGCAACTGCAGCGCGCCGCTGGCGAAGGGCAGGTCCACATCGATGCGCGTACCGGCACCGTCGTCGTCGACCACCAGCCGCGCCGGCCTGAGTTCGATCGGCGTCAGGCCGCCGAGCTGCCAGCGGCCGGCCTCGGTGGCGACATCGGCGTGCAAGTCCTGCAGGCCGGCCGGCCCGAACTCGGCGAAGCCGCTGGCGTGCAGCCGGACGTCGACCTGGGCGCCGCTGGGCAGCAGCGGCTGCAGATAGCTCAGCGCAAAGTCCGACAGCGCCACATCGACGCGGCTGACGGTCTTGTCGCGCTTGAGGCTGAGGCAGGCGCGCGCCTCGCCGGCGCGCAGGCAGGTGGGCTCGACGCTGGGCGTGGCGCTGAGTGTCAACGCGGTCGGCTGTTCCAGCTGCCAGGCGGCGAGCTTCTTCGGCGCGATCCTCGCCTCCAGAAGCCGGCCGGTCCAGGCCGGCCTGGCGAGGTCGAGCGCGCCTTCGGCGGCCAGCGTGAAATCGCCCTCTTTGCTGTCGATGCCGGCGCTGATCCGATGCGCGCCGACCGGGCCGTGCACGCCCAGCGTCGCGCTGCCGACGTCGACGCCGGCGTCGAGCTCGCGCAGCTGCAGATCCAGATCGAGCCGGCCGCGCGGGTCGAGGTCGGCGACCAGCGTGGCGGTGGCCAGCCGCAGGGTCCGGTAGCTGAGCCGGGCGCCATGCAGGTCGGCAGTGACGCGCGGCTGCCGCAGCGGCCCGCGGGCGCTGAGCGCGCCGCGCAGCTGGCCCTGCAGGCCCGGCCAGGCATCGGCCAGATCGGCGGCGTCGAGCTGTGCCTGCGCGTCGAGCGTCGGCAGCACCTGGCCGGAGGCCTGCAGCTGCACGCGGCCGCTTTGCGCGGCCAGGCTGTCGAGGCGCAGCTGCATCTCGCCCTCGGCGGCGCTGCGCAACAAGCCGCTGGCGTCCAGCTTGAGGGGATAGTCGCGCAGCTTCGAATCCTGCAGCGCGACACTGAAGCGCACTTCCGGCCGGCCATCGCGCAGCGTGGTGCTGGCCTTGAACTGGCCGTTGATCAGGCCCGGCAGTTCCGGCAACAGGAGTTCAGGTCTGATGCCAGCCACGCGACCTTCGCCGTCGAGCCTCAGGCCGTCGGTCCAGGCCAGGCGCAGCTTCGCATCAAGCCGGCCGTCCAGCGCCTCGGCATGCAGGCGCTCCAGCGTGACGCCGGACTGCGAGCCGCGGCCCTCGCCGTCGATCCGCACCGTCAGCTGCGGCAGCTGTGCCGCGCCGCGGAGGTCGAAGCGGTAGTCGTCGAGGCTGCCACGCCAGTGCGCCTCGCCGCCGCCGCTGTCGAGCTGTTGCGTGGCGCCGCCGCTGGCGGTACCCGGCGGCGGCCAGGCGATGCGCTGCCAGCGCAGATGCAGGTCCGACGCCGTGCCGTAGCCAAAGCGCCCTTCGAGCGTAGCGATGGCAAAGCCCTGTGCGTGCAGCGGCTGCAGCTCGATCGCGTCCGGCAACAGCCGCGCCGCGCCATCGAGGCGCGCGCGGCCGACCCAGGGGGTGGTCGCCGCCAGATGTTCGACCACCACGCGGTCGCCGATCCAGCTTGCCGCCAGCTCGATGGTGTCGATCAGGATCGGCTCGCCGCCGCCGGCTTCGATGCGCATCTGGCCCAAACTGGCCTCGCGTACGCGCAGGCCGAACGGCAGCGCGGTGATCGCGCCATGCCCGTCCCTGGGCTTGTCCTCCGGCGCCGGCTTGAGCTGTACACGCACGAGATCGGCGCGCAGTGAGTCGACAAGCAACTGGCGGCGCAGCAACAGCACCGGCAGCTCGGCGCGCAGATCGGCGTTGCGGATCTCGACGTCGGCGGCACCCAGGCTCAGCACCAGGCGGTCCACGTGCAGCGGCCCCCACAGCCGGCCGCTGACGCCCTCGACCCGCAGCACGCCGGCGCTGAGCCTTTCCGCCTGACGCAGCGCCAGTTCCGAGCCGGCACTGCTGAACAGCACGAAGATCACCGCACCGACCGCCAGCGTCAGCGCCAGCCCCAGTACCGCGTTGGCGACCAGGAACACCAGGCGCAGCACCGCATATAGCGTCGCGCGCGTCACAGGCCCACCCTCACGCCGATGTGCAGGCGTACCGGATCGCGATCGGCGTCGAGCGGATGCGCCAGGTCGACCTGGATCGAACCGACCGGCGCGCGGTAGCGCAGGCCGGCACCGACACCGTGGTGGAACGCCGGTGCCGGATCGTCGGAGACGCCGCCGGCGTCCCAGAACACCGCCGCGCCCCAATTGCGCCAGACCAGGGTCTCGGCCTCGACGCTGAAGGTGGTCAGGAAGTTGCCGCCGATGACCTTGCCGTCGCTGTCGGTCGGGCCGAGCGCCTGATAGTTGTAGCCGCGCACCGACTGATCGCCGCCGGCGAAGAAGCGCTGCGAGGCCGGCAGCCGGCCGAAGTCCTCGACGAAGTTGGCGCCGTACTCATAGCGGCCGAGCAGGCGCGCCTTGCGACCCAGCGGGTACGCCGCCTTGGCGATGCCGTGCACCTGCAGGAAGCTGACCGTCGAGAAGATGTTGTGTGCACCGCCGTGGGTGTCGGCGTAGAGCGACCAGCCATGGCGGGCGTAGATGGGGTCATCCAGCGAACTGCGGTTGAGCGTCAGCCCCGGCATCAGCAGGTCGGCGGTCACGCTGTCCTGGCCCAGTGTGGATTCCTCGTGCAGATAGCTGACGCTGTAGCGGCGTTGCCACTTGCCCGGCGTGCGCGTCAGGCCGACACCAAAGCCTCGCAGCTGGCTCTTGCCGGACACGTAATCCTGTTCGCCGATGTTGCCGTTGATCGAAAACACATCGCCGGCCTTGTTGCCGAGCGGAATGCGGTATTCGCCGACCACCGCATTCCTGATCTCGGACACCTGGGTGTCCACGCGAAAGGTGTGACCGTACTGGTTGAGCTGGCGGAACTCGGCGCCGATCAGGCCGCGCATGCCGGTGTCCGTGCCGTAGCCGACGCCGAAGTCGTAATGCTGCGATTTTCTGGGCGAGGTGCGGATCAGGATCGGCACTTGCCGATCGACCGCCGCATCCTTCTGCGGAATCACCTCGATGTTCTGGAAGTAGCCGAGGTCGCCGAGTGCGAACTGCGTGTTCAGCAGCAGCTGCGGATCGTACGGCTCGCCTTTCTGGATCTTCACGTAGCGGCGCAGGAACTCCGGATTGAGCTGGCGTCCGCCCTCCTGCTGCTCGACGGTGAAGTCGCCGAAGTAGTAGCGGGGCCCGGTGTCGAACTGCAGCGCCGCCTCGGCGGTGTTGTCGGACGGCTTCACGCGCAGCTCGGCGACGCGGTACTGCGCGTCGAGATAGCCCTTGGCGTAGGCGGCGCTCGACAGCAGCACCTTGGCCTCGTCGTAGCGGCGGTGTTCCAGATCCTCGCCTTCCTCGAGACGGCGATGCATGCGCTCGATCTCCGCCTCGAACTCGCCCGCGCCTTCGCCGCTGAGTTCGATCTGCACACGCTCCAGCTTGGTCCGCGGCCCCGGGTGGATCGTGTAGACCGCCTGCCAGTCGGGCGCTGCGCCGCTGAGCGCCGCATCGATGAAGGGGTTGTAATAGCCGAACGGTCGCAAGGCCTCGCGCAGCTCCGGGCCGGCGCGGCGGTGCAGGCGGTCCACCGCGGCCTGGTCGAGGTCCTTGTCCCTGGCGTGGTCGCGAATCGTCAGATAGTTCTCGGCGTTGATCTTGATCTCGCCGCTGACGCCGCGCACTTCGACACGGATCTGCGCGCGCGCCACGGCCGGCAGCAGCATCGCCAGCAAGGCGAGGCGCAGGATCTTCACCGCGGTGGAATGTCCGAACGGCCGGAATGCGGGCATCGATCTATTATCGGCAAGCGCCTGCCGAAAATCTTCCGTCGCCACTCGTGCGAGATGCGCGACGGTATCGGCAGGCTCTAGGCTCCCAGCGGCGCCTGATCGATCAGCGCCAGGAACGCCTGCATCGCCGGGCTCGCCCAGCTGTTCCTGAGGCGCAGCCGGTACAGCGGTCGTTGAATGCTGAGGCCGCGCACCGGCACGACCTTCAGCGTCTTGGCGGCCAGCTCGGTGCGGATCGCGAACGACGACAGCACGGCGATGCCGATGCCGGTGGCCACCGTCTGCTTGATCGCCTCGGTACTCGCCAGCGTCATCGCCGGCCGCAGGCTGACGCGGCGTTTGGCGAACGCCAGCTCGGTAACGGCGCGTGTGCCGGAGCCGATCTCGTGCATCAGCATCGGGAATTCGAGCATGCGAGCCAATGTCACCGTGGTCTCGCGCGTCAGCGGGTGACGCGGTGCGGCGACCAGCACCAGCTCGTCGTTGGCGCAGACGCGGTAGTCGAGCATCTCGGTGCCGACGATACCTTCGGCAAAGCCGATATCGATCTCGCCGGCGATCAGTTGCGCCTCGATCGCCCGCGTGTTGTCGACCTGCAGCGACAGCTCGACGCCCGGATGCTGCTGGCGATAGGCAGCCAGCACCGGCGGCAGCAGGTAGGCGCCGATCGTGCGGCTGGCGCCGATGGCGATGCGTCCGCGCGTGCGCTTCTGCAGATCGCCGAGCGCCTCCTCGGCTTCCATCTCGATCGCGAACAGGCGGTTGGCATAGCCAAGCAGCAGGCGGCCGGCTTCCGTTAGCCGCACGCCGCGCGGCAGGCGGTCGAACAGCGTCACGCCCAGCGTGCGCTCGAACTCGCCCAGCTGGCGCGACGCGGCGGACTGGCTGATGCGCAGCCGCTGCGCGCCGGCGCTGACGCTGCCGCAGGCCGCCACCGCCTGGAAGATCGCGAGGTGATTGAGGTTCATGCCTGCCGGCACCGCGTCTGTGCGCATGACTGAAGTCCGTTATGACTTTAATGCATGCAGAACATGACTTGTCTTTATTTTTCATATGGGCGGCTTGCGCGTAGGATCGCGCCCGTCGCCGCCACCCCCGTCGCAGGAATTGCAAGATGACCGAACAGAAAGCCACCAACGTCCACTGGCATGAAGGCGAAGTCACCCGCGCCGATCGCGCCCGCCTGCTCGGCCAGAAGGGCGCCACGATCTGGTTCACCGGCCTGTCCGGCTCCGGCAAGAGCACGGTGGCGGTGGCGCTGGAGAAAGTGCTGTTCGAGCGCGGCAAGCTGTCGTACCGCCTCGATGGCGATAACGTGCGCCTGGGCATCAACAAGAACCTGGGCTTCTCGGCCGAGGACCGCGCCGAGAACATCCGCCGCATCGGCGAGATCGCCAAGCTGTTCGTCGACTCCGGCGTGATCGTGCTGTCGAGCTTCGTCTCGCCGTATCGCGCCGACCGCGATCTGGTGCGCCAGCTGCACGAGGACGCCGGCATGGACTTCATCGAGGTCTACGTCGACGTGCCGCTGGCGGAAGCCGAGAAGCGCGACCCCAAGGGTCTCTACAAGAAGGCGCGCGCCGGCCAGATCAAGAACTTCACCGGCATCGACGACCCCTACGAGGCGCCGGAAGCGCCTGAGCTGGTGCTGCCGAGCCACGAGATGAGCCTGCAGGCGGAAGTCGCCGCCGTGCTCGAGCTGCTCGCCGCCCGCGGCATCGTCGCCGCCTGAAACCCTTCACCGATTAAGGAATGCCCATGATCAAGCCCCACGGCTCCGAGACGCTCAAGCCGCTCTACGTCGAAGACACCGCCCGCCGCGAACAGCTCGCCAAGGAGGCGGAAAGCCTGCCCAGCCTGCTGCTGAACTCGGCCGCCGCCGCCAACGCGGTGATGCTCGGCGCCGGCTACTTCAATCCGCTGCCGGGCTACATGAACAAGGCCGACGTGCTCAGCGTCGCGCAGAACCTGAAGACCGCGAGCGGTCTGTTCTGGCCGGTGCCGATCGTCAACCTCACCCAGGAAGCCGGCATCCAGCCGGGCCGTCTGGCGCTGCGCGATCCCAACGTCGATGGCAAGCCGGTCATCGCGGTGATGGACGTGCAGGCGGTGGAGACGATCAGTGACGAGGAACTGCAGCAGGTCGCGCAGCAGATCTTCGGCACGCTCGACGGCAAGCACCCGGGTGTGAAGACCTTCCTCAGCCTCGGCAACACCTTGCTGTCCGGCCCGATCGAGGTGCTGAACTACAGCTACTTCCAGAGCGAGTTCCCGGACACCTTCCGCACCGCCGGCGAAATCCGTCGCGAGATCCAGGCGCGCGGCTGGAACAAGATCGTCGCCTTCCAGACGCGCAACCCGATGCACCGCGCCCACGAAGAGCTGTGCCGCATGGCGCACGAGCGCCTCGGCACCGACGGCATCGTCATCCACATGCTGCTCGGCAAGCTCAAGGACGGCGATATCCCGGCGCCGGTTCGTGACGCGGCGATCCGCACGATGGTCGACAACTACTTCCCGAAGAACACGGTGATGATCACCGGCTACGGCTTCGACATGCTCTATGCCGGTCCGCGCGAGGCGGTGCTGCACGCGGTGTTCCGCCAGAACATGGGCTGCGATTATCTGATCGTCGGCCGCGACCACGCCGGCGTCGGCGACTACTACGGCGCCTTCGACGCGCAGACGATCTTCGACGACAAGGTGCCGGCCGGTGCGCTGCAGATCCAGATCTTCCGTGCCGACAACACCGCGTACTCGAAGAAGCTGGACCGCGTGGTGATGATGCGCGAGGCGCCGGACCACACGGCGGAGGACTTCATCAACCTGTCCGGCACCAAGGTCCGCCAGATGCTCGGTGCCGGCATCGCGCCGCCGCCGGAATTCTCGCGCCCGGAAGTGGCGAAGATCCTGATGGACTACTACCAGTCGATCGGCGGCTAGTTTTTCAGCCTGACCGTAGCCAACCGCCGTCCGGTGCCGGACGGCGGTTTTTTTGTGCCCGCTGCGGGCCAGCAAGCCGGGCTTCAGCTGACAACCGGCATTTCATTTGTCCGATCCGGGCCTTACAGTGCGCGCCTTCGCAAGATGACAGTTCCATGACCGCTTCCACCCTGCCCGGCATCCGCACGCAGCTGCCGCTGCTTGGCCTTGGCCTGATCCAGGCAGCGGCAACGCTGTGGGCGCTGCGTGTATCGCTGCAGTACAGCGACGACTTCACCTGCGCGCTGATCAACCTCGGCCTGTTCGCGGTGCCGCTGCTGGCGACGCTCGCTGCGACCGGTCGCTGGCGCGTCGCGCTGGCAGTGGCAACGCTGCTGAGCCTCCTCACCTGGGGTGCCGGCGAGCTGAAGCTGAAGTACTTCGACAACCGCCTCGCGCTGCTCGACTTCTACTTCATCGGCCAGAGCGCCAACTGGACCATCATCGCCCGCTACCCGCGCTTGCAGGCGGCGGCGGCGGCTTTCGTGGTGCTGGCGGCGGCGCTGATCGCACGCGCCTGGTTCGCGCCGCGCGGCGCGCTGCTGAACTGGCGGCTGCGCGCGGTCTGCGTCGCAGCGCTGGCCGCCTGGGCTGTGTTCGCCTGGCAGAACCGCTACCACCACACCTGGCAGGTATTCCGCGATGACGCCGACTGCGGCAAGTTGCAGGTCTGCGGCGTGATGAGCCGGCTGGTGTATTCGTACAACGTCTTCGAGCGGCCGGACTCGCTGCCCGCGCACGATGCAACGCTGTTCCGCGAACGGGCGCAGGCGCTGCCGCCGGTGCCGGTCGCAGCGGGCGGCGCCAGGCCGGACGTGGTGGTCTGGCTCAACGAATCGACTTTCGACCCGCGCGGCTACCAGGTCGAAGGTGCACAGTGGCCCAAGCTGAAGATGTTCGACAAGCGCGCCGAGACGCGCGCGCACGGCCTGCTGCGCGTGCACACCTACGGCGGCAAGACCTGGCTGTCGGAGTTCTCGTTGCTGACGGGACTGGTGCCGGACGACTTCGGCGCACGCCGCAACCTGGTCTTCAACTCGGTGACGCCGCACGTGCAGTCGCATCTGGTCGAACGTTTCCGTGCCAGCGGCTACCGCACCGTGGTGCTGATGCCGACTTTCAAGCGTTTCTACGGCGCCGGCCGCATCTACGAGCAGCTGGGCTTCGATCAGGTGCTGACGCTGCGCGACTTCCCCGAGTACGACGGCGTGCCGGGCGACGAGTGGGACATCGCCACCAGTCCGCGGCTGGCCGAGGCGGCGGTGACGCTGCTCAAGCGCAACGCCCTGAACACCGGCGATCCGTGCCCGCTGTTCCTGTACATGCTGTCGATCCACGAGCACGCGCCGTATCCCAAGGACACGCCGGTGCTGCCGGGTCTGGCCCATGCCGGCCTTCCGAAGTCGCTGAAGGGCAAGCTCAGCGACTACAGCAACAAGATGGTCACCCTGGACGGCAGCATCGCGGCGCTGGAGAGCTATCTGAAACAGCAGCCGCGCCGCACGCTATGGGCGTACTTCGGCGATCACCAGGCCTACTTCGAGGAGGCGCAGCCAGCCTACGCGCTACGCGAACCGAAGCCCGACTTCATCACCCAGTATCAACTGCGCAGCAACTACCGGCCGATCAATCCGGTCGACTCGCCGGCGCTGCTCGACATCGCGCTGCTGCCGTCACTGATCGCCGACACGGCGGGTCTGGCGCGCAACGAGTACTTCGACGGCCTGTCGGCGATGCGTCGGCTGTGTGCCGGCAAGCTGGAGGACTGCGAGCGCAAGCCGCTGCTCGACAGTTTCAAGGGCTGGGTCTACCGGCCGGAACTGGCGGTGCTCGACTACTAAAGTCCTGCCGCTCAGCTCAGGTAGGTGTAACCGCTGAGCCCGGCTTCCAGCTCCGCATAGAGCGCCTGCTGCTCGGCGGCCGGCAGGCCGGACGCGGTGAGCTTGGCGCGATAGGCGTCAGCCAGCTTTTCGGGCTCCAGGTGCACGTAACGCAGCAGCTCGTCGGTACGGTCGCCCGCTTCGGCGCCTGCGAAGCGCCAGCCACCGGCGCCGTCCGGCACGACGTTCACCGCATTGGTGTCGCCGAACAGGTTGTGCATGTCGCCGAGAATTTCCTGGTACGCGCCGACCATGAAGAAGCCGATCAGGTAGGGCTCGCCGGCGCGCAGCGGATGCAGCGCCAGCGTCGGCATCAGGCCTTCGCGGTCCACGTACTGGTCAAGGCGGCCGTCGGAATCGCAGGTCAGGTCGCAAAGCCGCGCACGCACCTCGGGCCGCTCGTCGAGGCGGTGGATCGGCATGATCGGGAACACCTGGTCGATCGCCCAGGCGTCCGGCACCGACTGGAACACCGAGAAATTGCAGAAGTACTTGGCCGCCAGCTTGTTGCGGACTTCGTCGATGGCCTCGCGCTGCGCGCGGATCGTCGGGTCCAGCTTGGGCAGCACGGCGCGCGCGACGGCGTAATAGGCGCGCTCCGCATAAGCGCGCTGCGGCAGGCTCAGCAGGCCCAGCGTGTACTGCGCCTGCGCATCGGCGAAGAACTGCGCGGCGTCGTGCAGGGTTTCCACCGGGCCCTGCGCGTCGATCTCGCCGAGCAGCGCATGCAGCTCGTGCAGGATCGTCGGTGACTCCGTCGGGGGTGCCTCCAATGCGCTTTCCGGCACCGCGTCGTGATCGACCACGTCGGCGATCAGCACCGCATGATGCGCGGTCAGCGCGCGGCCGGATTCGGAGATCACGTCCGGCTCCGGCATGCCCTCCGCCGCGCAGACCTCCTGCAGCGTGCGCAGGATGTTGCGCGCGTACTCGCGCAGCGAATAGTTCATCGAGCAGAACGAGCGTGAGCGCGTGCCTTCGTAGTCGACGCCCAGACCGCCGCCGACGTCGACGATGCCCACCGGCGCGCCAAGCCGGCGCAGCTCGACGTAGAAGCGCGCCGCCTCGCGCAGGCCACGGGCGACGTCCTGCACGTTGGCGACCTGCGAGCCGAGATGGAAGTGCACCATCCGCACCGCGTCGAGATGGCCGGCCGCGCGCAACATCTCCAGTGCTTCCAGCACCTGCGGCGAACTGAGGCCGAACTTGGCTTTCTCGCCACCGGTGTTCTGCTGGGTGCTGGTGAAATTGGCCGACAGCCTTACGCGCAGGCCGATCAGCGGCGCGACGCCGAGCGTGTTCGATTCCTCGATCAGCAACGGCAGCTCGGAAAGCTTCTCGACGACGACATACACCTGATGACCCAGCTTGGCGCCGATCAGCGCGCGGCGGATGTAGGCGCGGTCCTTGTAGCCGTTGCAGACCACCACGCTGCCCGGACGGGCCAGACCGAGCACCGCCGCCAGCTCCGGTTTGCTGCCGGCTTCCAGGCCGACGCGCTCGCCGCCGTGGCGGACGATCTCCTCGACCACGTCGCCCTGCTGGTTGACCTTGATCGGATAGACCGCGGTGTAACGGCCGCGATAACCGAGTTCGCCGATGACCTGCGCGAAGGCGCCGGTCAGCTGATCGACGCGGTCGTGCAGGATATCGGCGAAGCGCAGCAGCACCGGCAGTGCGAGCTTCTGCTCCGGCAGCTTCTGCACCAGCTCGTACAGGTCGATCGCCAGTGGCGACTGCTCGCGGTGCGGCCGCACGCGCACATGGCCGCGGGCGTCGACGTCGAAATAGCCCTCGCCCCACTGCGGCACGTTGTACAGCTCGTTGGCCTGCGCTGCGTCCCAGTGCGGCTTCGCGTCATTCATTTCTGCACATCACTCGATATACTCGCGCCCGCACAAAGGCGCGCGGGGCGGCAATTGTAGGGCCGCGCGTCGGCCCCGTGCGACCGGCGCCGCTGCATCGTCGCCATCCTGCGCGGGGCGCAAACATCCGCATCCACCACTTTACGAGGACATCATGACGCTGGATCGCAGCTGGTTCACCGAGCCGATGGAATCGACCGGCACCGCGTTCTCGCTCAAGGGCGAAAAGCTCCACGAGGAGCAGACGCCGTACCAGAAGATCGAAATCTGGAAGACCGAGACCTTCGGCTATCTGATGACGATCGACGGCTGCACGATGGTGTCGACACGCGACAACTTCCTCTACCACGAGATGATGTCGCACCCGGCGCTCAACTCGCACCCGAATCCGGAAACCGTCGTCATCGTCGGCGGCGGCGATTGCGGCACGCTGCGCGAAGTGCTCAAGCACCCGGAAGTGAAGTCGGCCACACAGGTCGAGATCGACGAGCGCGTCACCCGCCTGTCCGAGCAGTACTTCCCCGAGCTGTGCGACAAGAACAGCGATCCGCGCGCGACCCTGTTCTTCGGCGACGGCATCCAGTGGATGAAGGACGCGGCGCCGGGCTCGATCGACCTGATCATCATCGACTCGACCGACCCGGTCGGCCCGGCCGAAGGCCTGTTCGGCAAGAAGTTCTACCTGGACTGCATCAAGGCGCTCAAGCCCAACGGCCTGCTGGTGCAGCAGTCGGAGTCGCCCTTGCTGCATCTGGGCCTGATCCAGGAGATGCACGCAGCGATGAAGGACGCAGGCTTCGCCGAAACCACGATGCTGCACTTCCCGCAGGTGATCTACCCGTCCGGCTGGTGGTCGGGCTCGATCGCCGCCAAGCAGGCCGGCAGCCTGGTCAGCCGCCTCGATGCGCAGGCGATCGATGCGCTCGACACGCAGTTCTACAACGTCGACACGCACCGCGCGGCATTTGCCCTGCCGAACTTCGTGCGCAAGGCGCTCGGCATCTGAAGGCACTTTGGATAGAAAAAGGCCCCGCACGCGGGGCCTTTTTTGTGAAGCCGGGACTGATCAGAGCCATTGCAGGTCGTAGCCGCGCTCGTTGTGGTGCGTGGTGTCGAGGCCCAGCGTCTCCTCTTCCTCGGTGACGCGCAGGCCGACGATCGCGCGCACGATCAGCAGCAGGCCCCAGGTCACGGCGGCCGTGTAGGCGCCGACGACCGCCACGCCCAGCGCCTGCACGCCGAGCTGTGACGCCATGGTCATGCCTTGCGCGTAACCTTGGCCGCTGAAGACGCCAAGCCCGGCCGAGGCGAACACGCCGGCCGCCAGCGTACCCAGGATGCCGCCCACGCCGTGGACCGGGAACACGTCGAGCGAGTCGTCGATCTTCAGCACGCGCTTGATCGCGTGCGTGGCGTTGAAGCAGACCAGGCCGGCCGCCGCGCCGATCACCAGCGCGCCGCCGGGGCCGACGAAGCCGGCGGCCGGCGTGATCGTGCCCAGGCCGGCGACCAGACCGGTGACGATGCCCAGCGCGCTGGGCTTGCCGTAATGGCGCCATTCCAGCACCGACCATGACAAGGCCCCGGCGGCGGCGGCGGTATGCGTGACCAGCGCGGCGAGGCCAGCGCCGGCGTTGGCGGCCAGCGCTGATCCGCCGTTGAAGCCGAACCAGCCGACCCACAGCATGCCGGCGCCGGTCAGGGTCATCGTCATGTTGTGCGGCATCATCGGCGTATGCGGAAAGCCCTGGCGACGACCGAGCATCAGCGCCGCGACCAGCGCGGCGACGCCGGCGGTGATGTGGACGACGGTGCCGCCAGCGAAGTCGAGCAGGCCGAGCTTCTTGAGCCAGCCATCGTCGGACCAGACCCAGTGGCAGACCGGCGCGTAGACCACCAGCAGCCACAGCGTCGAGAAGATCAGGATCGCCGAGAATTTCATCCGCTCGGCGAAGCCGCCGATCACCAGCGCCGGCGTGATCGCCGCGAAGGTCAGCTGGTAGAGCGCGAACACCGGTTCCGGCAGGGTGCCGACTTCGGTGCCGGCGATGCCGTGGAGCATGGCCTTGGACAGGCCGCCGATCCAGCCGTTACCGGGCGCGAACGCCAGGCTGTAGACGAAGGCGACCCACAGCACCGAGACGATGCAGACGATCGCGAAGCATTGCACCAGCACCGACAGCACATTGCGCGCGCGCACCAGGCCGCCATAGAACAGCGCCAGCCCCGGCAGCGACATGAACAGCACCAGCGCGGTGGAGCTGAGCACCCAGGCGGTATCACCGCTGTCCGCGGCACAGGCCAGAGAGGGAAGAAGCGCGGCAAGCGCTGGACCGGCGATCGTCGCCAGTCTCCGGAGAGCAGTTCGCGTCATTGGGAACCGTTGTCGAGGGCTCCGTGGCAGGGAGCCGGGGGCAGGGGCCAGATACAAGAAAACCCGGTGACCGAAGTCACCGGGTGCGCGGTATTTCGAGCGGTGCGGCTAGACGGCGTCGACGCCGGCTTCACCAGTGCGGATGCGCACCGTCTGCTCGAGGTCGTAAATGAAGATCTTGCCGTCGCCGATCTGGCCGGTCTTGGCCGCCTTGGCGATCGCGTCGGCGGCCTTGTCGGCCATGTCCGGCGCCACCGCAACCTCGATCTTCACCTTGGGCAGCAGGTCGACCGTGTATTCGGCGCCGCGATACAGCTCGGTATGGCCTTTCTGGCGACCGAAGCCGCGGACTTCCGTCACCGTCATGCCCTGCACGCCGATGTCGGCCAGGGCTTCGCGGACAGCGTCCAGCTTGAAGGGCTTGATGATGGCGATGAGCATTTTCATGGGGTCGCTCTCTTCGTTATGTAAGTTTTCAAAAGTCTAGCACGCGTTAGCAAGCCTGAGCCCGCAAGAAGCGTGCGCAAAGAAAAGGGGCGGATTCCCGAAGGAACCCGCCCCAACCCACCGGAGATGAATCCGTGCAGCGAGCTTAGTTGTAGGCCTTCTCGCTGTGTTCGGCGACGTCCAGGCCTTCGCTCTCGGCTTCCTCGCTGACGCGCAGGCCGATCGTGAACTTGAGGACCGTCAGCGTCACCGCAGCCACCACCGCCGACCAGATCGCCGCAATCGCAACCGCCTTGCACTGGATCAGGATCTGCGAGGAGTCATAGCCGAACTTGACGGCGTCAGCCGGCGTCCAGTCCATCGCGTAGCCCATGCCGCCCAGTTCCGGGTTGACGTACACGCCGGTCAGGATCGCACCGATGATGCCGCCGATTGCGTGGACACCGAAGGCGTCGAGCGCGTCGTCATAACCCAGCAGCTTCTTCAGATACGAGACCGCGAAGAAGCAGAGGATGCCGCAAGCCAGGCCGATCACCAGCGCGCCCTGCAGGCCGACGAAGCCGGCCGCCGGGGTGATGCCGACCAGGCCGGCAACCGCACCCGAGACCAGGCCGAGCAGGCTCGGCTTGCCCTTGAGGATCCACTCGATGCCCAGCCAGGCGATCGCCGCGATGGCCGTCGCGAACAGCGTGTTGCTGAACGCCAGGACTGCATAGCCGTTGGCTTCGAGGTTGGAACCGGCGTTGAAGCCGAACCAGCCGAACCACAGCAGCGCAGCGCCGATCGAGGTGAAGATCAGGTTGTGCGGAGGCATCGCCACCTTGCCGTAACCCGAGCGCTTGCCGACGAAGATCGCCGCCACCAGGCCCGCAATACCGGCGTTGATGTGCACGACCGTGCCGCCGGCGAAGTCGAGTGCGCCCATCTGCCACAGGTAGCCCGCGGTCGCGGTGAGCTCCGCTGCCTCTTCCGGCGTCTTGCCGACGTAGGCATCCGGACCCGCCCACCACCACACCATGTGCGCCATCGGCAGGTACGAGAACGTGAACCAGATGACCGAGAAGATCAGCACGGCCTTGAACTTCATGCGCTCGGCATAGCCGCCGGCGATCAGGGCCACGGTGATGCAGGCGAAGGTGCACTGGAAGATCGCGAACATCAGCTCAGGCAGGTAGACGCCGCGGCTGAAGGTTGCGGTCGGCACGAAGAACGAGCCCGTCGGATCGAGGACGATGCCCTCGAAGAAGGTCTTGTCGAGGGTGCCGAAGAACGGACCGGTGCCGCTGAAGGCGACCGAGTAGCCGTAGACGCACCACAGGACCGCGATCAGACAGAAGATCGTGAACACCTGCATGGTCGTCGACAGCATGTTCTTGGCGCGCGCCATGCCGCCGTAGAACAGCGCCAGGCCCGGCACCGACATCAACAGCACGAAGGCCGTCGACAGCAGCATCCAGGTGATATTGCCTTCGTTGTAGGTCGGCGCCGCTGCAGCCGGAGCCGCTTCCTCAGCGGGAGCTGCTTCCGCAGGCGCCGCTTCGGGCGCTGCGGCTTCAGCCGGAGCCGCCGCTTCCGCAGTGGCCGGAGCCGGTTCAGCCTGGGCGACTTCTTCCTTCTTTTCTTCCTTTTTGGCTTTCTTCTTTTCCGGGGCCGCAGCCGGAGCTGCTTCCGGTGCCGGCGTGGCAGCGGCCGGCGCTTCCGCTGCCGGAGCCGCCTCTTCCTGCGCCCAACTGGCGGGCGCCAGGCTGAATAGTGCCGCCAACATCGCGGCGCTCAAGAATTTGCGCATCATTCGTCGTTCCCCCCTCAGAGAGCGTCTTTGCCCGTTTCGCCAGTACGAATGCGAATGGCTTGGTCAAGGTTGTAGATGAAGATCTTGCCGTCACCGATCTTGCCGGTATGGGCAGCCTTGCTGATGGCGTCGATGGCGGCGTCGAGCTTGTCGTCGGCGACCGCAACCTCGATCTTCACCTTCGGCAGAAAATCCACGACGTATTCAGCGCCGCGATACAGCTCGGTATGACCTTTCTGGCGACCGAAGCCTTTGACTTCCGTTACCGTGATACCGGCCACGCCGATGTCGGAAAGTGCTTCGCGCACTTCGTCCAGCTTGAACGGCTTGATGATGGCCGCGATTAGTTTCATAAGAATCACTCCTGAGTCGGAAAGCGTCCGAGGCCGGGGGAGCTTCATTGCCCCGGCGGCCCGGGCCTACGAAGCATGGACCATGCCAGCAAATTGGCGCCGATCTGCGCCAGTGGCTGCCGCACTGTGCACCAATTCGGCGCAATTGCGGCGCTCGACGGCATTACCGCGCCGTCTTACCCTTACGCCCCTCACGTCAGGCCCACCCTCAGACAAACATCATGGAATCCGGTCGCATCGAAGAATTGGCCCGCCTGCTGGCCGGCATCCTGCCTCCGGGCATGCGCGGGCTGCGCGGCGAACTGGAAGACAACTTCCGGGCGATGCTGCGCGCCAACCTGGAGAAGTGGGATCTGGTCTCGCGTGAACGCTTCGACACTCAGGCCGAACTGCTGGCACGCACGCAGCGCAAGCTGGCCACACTGGAGAAGCGCATCAAGGCGCTGGAGCAGCGTGAACCGCCGCAAGGTCCGGCCGCCTGAGGCGGGCTAGCATGCGGGCATGGCGCTCGCCACCGTCCATTCCCGTGCTCAGAACGGCCTGCATGCCGACCTCGTCGCCGTCGAAGTCCATCTGGCCGCCGGCCTGCCCGGCCTGAGCATCGTCGGCCTGCCGGAAGCTTCCGTCCGCGAGGCCAAGGATCGCGTGCGCGCCGCCATCGTCAACAGTGGCTATCGTTTTCCGCTGCAGAGAATCACCTGCAACCTGGCGCCCGCCGATCTGCCCAAGGACGGCTCGCGCTTCGATCTGGCGATCGCGCTCGGCATCCTGGCCGCGTCCGCGCAGATCCCGGCGCAGGCGCTGGAAGGCCTGGAAGTGCTCGGCGAGCTGTCCTTGTCCGGTGAGATCCGCCCGGTGCGGGGCGCGCTGCCCGCCGCACTAAAATCGTGCAAGGCGGGGCACGCCCTGCTGTTGCCGGCGGGCGATGTCGACGAAGCTGCGCTGGTCGGCGGCGTGCGCCTGCACGCAGCCCGCTCCCTGGGCGAACTCTGCGCCGCCTTGCACGTCCTGCCGCTGCCGCTGGCGGTATCGGCAGCGCCGACGCCGCCCGCCAAGCCTGACGGCGCTGATCTCGCCGATATTCGCGGCCAGGCTCCGGCCAAGCGCGCCCTGGAAATCGCCGCGGCCGGCCAGCACTCGCTGTTGCTGATCGGCCCGCCGGGGGGTGGCAAGTCGATGCTGGCGCAGCGTCTGCCCGGCATCCTGCCGCCGCTGACTGCGGAGGAAGCCTTGGAGGCCGCCGCGGTGAGTTCGGTCAGCGGCGGCTTCGCCATCGAGCGCTGGGGCCGGCGGCCGTTTCGTTGTCCCCATCACACGGCATCGGCCGTTGCGCTGGCGGGAGGCGGCAGCCATCCGCGGCCGGGCGAGATTACCCTCGCGCATCTCGGCGTGCTGTTCCTCGACGAGCTGCCGGAGTTCGAGCGACGCGCGCTGGAAACACTGCGCGAGCCGATGGAAACCGGTGCGATCACCATCTCGCGCGCCAGCCGGCAAATGGATTTCCCGGCGCGATTCCAGCTGATCGCGGCGATGAATCCCTGCCCTTGCGGCTATCTGGGCACCGCATCGGGGCGCTGCCGGTGCACGCCGGACCAGGTCGCGCGCTACCGCGCGCGGATTTCCGGGCCGCTGCTCGATCGCATCGACCTGCAGCTGTTCGTGCCGCCCGTAGACTCGCAGACGCTGGCAACGCCGGAGGGCGGGAGCGAGAGCAGTGCCGAGGTCCGCGCGCGGGTGACGCGCGCGTGGCAGCGCCAGCTCGACCGGCAGAACAAGCTCAACGCGCAGCTGCAGGTCGGCGAACTCGAAAGCCTGGCGCGGCCGGACGCCGCGGGACGGGCGCTGTTGGACCAGGCGATGCGCCGTCTCGATTTGTCTGCACGCGCCTATCACCGCGTCCTCAAGCTGGCGCGAACGCTGGCCGATCTGCGCGACAGCGACGCAGTCCAGCTGGCCGACATCGCCGAGGCCCTGCGTTACCGGCAGCCCGAGGCGGCGAGCTGAATCCGGCCCAGGAAACGACGAAACCCGCGACTTTCGGTCGCGGGTTTCGCTGTACAGGTCCGGCCCTTGGCGCCGGACCGGCTCGCGCGTCTTACAGACCGAACGAGTAGATCGCCTTCACGCCCACCGTCGGCTGCGTGCCTTCCGGCTTGCCATCCTTGATGTAGATGTCCTCGTCGGCATCGTCAACACGCGCTTCGAAGATCATGCGGAAGTCGCTGCTCGGCTTGTACGACAGCGCGATGGTGGCGGCATTGGTCGTCACATCGGTATCGACGCCCGGATCGAAGTCCTTTTCGGTCGACTCCAGACGCAGGGTCGCGCTCCAGGTTTCCGACATCGCCAAGGTGGCGTAGCCGGCGATACCCAGCACATCGCCGTACTCGTCCTGCGTGAACAGGTCGACATTGAGGCCGAAGGACAGCGCATCCGACGCGGTCAGCCCGAGCACGACGTCGAGGTAGTTGGTGTCCAGACCGCCGTCCTGACCGTAATAGTCATAAACCGCGAAGGTCACCGATTCGCCGAACGCCGTGGCGAAGCCGGCCTCGACCGTCTTCTGGTCATCCGGATCGACCGAATAGCCGGCATACGCGCTGTTGTTGACGCCGAGGTACAGGGTCGTCGAATCCGTCGCCGCGTAGGCCGCGCGGATACCGGTGTGGAAGTACGGCTCGGCGGCCATGAACTGCAGCGAGCGGGACAGCAGCGGGTTGGCAGCGTCGCTGAGCACTTCGTAGCCCGCCAGCGTGCCATAGCGGCCGGCCTTCACGGTCAGCTTGCCGGTCGTGTAGGTCAGATAGGCTTCCGGCAGGCTGAACTTGTCGTCGCCATCGCCATAGGACGGGTTGACGATGGTCGCTGCGTCGTTGCCCGCGAGAATCTGCACGCCGCCGCCGAAGCCTTCTTCAGGGGCCGCGATCAGGTTCAGCACCGCCTGATTGAGGGTGAACGAGTTGGACTCGATGTCGGTCGGGTGACCGACCGTGTCTTCGCCATTGAGGTTGTAGAAATAGGAGCCGCTGATCCAGCCGCTGGCCTCAACCTTGGAGGCCAGTTCGGCCAGCGTCGCCGCGGAAGCCGCCGGCGAGGCGAGGACGCCGAGGGTCGCCAGTGCAGCGGCCGCCACCGCCGACTTCCGATAGGTGCTGCAACCGACGTTCGTCTGTGAACGCTTAATGGTCATGAATTCTTTTCCCAAGTGGATAAATGTTCCGCTTGCATCGTTGCTCGCGGCCCCGCGCCGAAGTCGCAAGGCCCATGCCACTTGGAAATATGAGTATTTTCTGTTTTTCTTCAGTTAGTTATGAATTCGATCGACTGTTGCGCAAATGCGATTTGGCACTAACCATCAATCTTTTTAGAAGGAAAATAATTGAAGGCCCAGGACGAAATGGTGCGCCCGTCAATTCTCGCACCAATTAGGTGCGTCATTTCGGATCGCCCAACGAAAGGCGCCGCCCGGAGGCGGCGCTTTCTTACATCTGACAGCGCAGGACGCTACTAGATGCCGGTCTGCTTGAGGATGTGCTCGACGGCATCGTGCACTTCCTTGTCGCTTAGCGAGCTGTCGCCACCGCGCGGCGGCATCTGGTTGATGCCGGCGATGGCATGCTTGGTCAGGCCCTCGAGACCGCCCGCCTTGCCGGCACGCGCGCTCCAGTCGGCCTTGTCGCCCAGCTTCGGCGCATTGAGCACGCCCGCACCGTGGCAGCCGGCACAGACCTTGGTATAGACCTGCTCGCCGGTCAGCGGCTCGCGCGAGGCCTGCGCGGCTTCCGCCATCTTGACCAGCACTGCCGGATCGGTGATCACCTGGCCGACCGGCTTGATGCGTTCCTCCAGCCTCACCATCGCGTCCGGATCGGCGTGCTCGTCGCCGGCATCGAGCAGGCGAGCCGCGATGATGCAGACAAAGAAGATGCCGAACAGCGCGGCGAGGACCATGCCGAAATTGATGAAGAAAACTTGGTCGTGGTTCTTGTGCGCCACGGCTGCTCCCTCGAGCGATGGTTGAAAATTGGGCGCGCAAGTATAGCGACTCGCCAGCAAGCCGACGACCAGAGTTTCAACCGGTGTAAATCTCGTCTGCCGTCCTCGATCTTTCGGCATGGCCGCTGCATAAACTGCCGCAATGGATCTCGATCTTTCCGCTCACCTCATCCTGATTGCCGCGGTGCTGTTCCTGATCAGCATCCTGGCGACGGTCATCACACCGCGTCTCGGCGTGCCGCTGCTGCTGGTCTTCCTGCTGATCGGCATGGTGGCGGGCGAGGACGGACCGGGCGGCATCCACTTCGCCAACTACGGCTTCGCCAACCTGGCCGCGACGGCCGCCCTGGCCGTCGTGCTGTTCGACGGCGGCCTGCGCACGCCGAGCACCAGCTTCCGCACCGGACTGCGACCGGCGCTGTCGCTGGCCAGCGTCGGCGTGCTGATCACCGCCGGCCTGACCGCCGCTTTCTGTACCTGGCTGTTGGGCCTGAAGCCGGCCGAGGGTTTTCTGGTGGGCGCCATCGTTGCGTCGACCGACGCATCGGCCGTGTTCTCGCTGCTCGGCAGCAACGCGGTCGCGCTCAACGAACGTGTCGCCTCGGCACTGGAGATCGAGTCGGGCACCAACGATCCGATGGCGATCTTCCTGACGCTGGCGACCATCGCCTACCTCGACGCGCCGGGCGAGTTCGGCCTCGTCGACGCGCTGCTGATGCTGATCTGGCAGATGGGCGCCGGCGCCGCCTGCGGCCTGGGCGGCGGCTGGCTGCTGATCCGCGCGCTCAACAAGCTGCAGCTCGGCGATGCGATGTACCCGCTGCTCGCGCTGTTCGGCGGTCTGAGCATATTCGGCTTCACCGCCCTGGTGGGCGGCAGCGGTTTTCTGGCGGCCTATCTCGCCGGCATTTTCATCGGCAACCGCTCGGTGCGCGGCGCCGCCGGCATCCGCCGCTTCCACGATGGCATGGCCTGGATGGCGCAGATCGGCATGTTCATCATCCTCGGCCTGCTGGCCTCGCCGAGCCAGCTGGCGCATCTGTGGATTCCCGGTCTGCTGATCTCGGCCGCGCTGATTCTGGTGGCGCGTCCGATCGCGGTGTTCGTCAGTCTGGCGCCGTTCCAGTTCCCCTGGCGGGAACAACTATATGTGGCCTGGGTCGGCCTGCGCGGCTCGGTGCCGATCGTGCTGGCCACCTATCCCTGGCTCGCCGGCGTCGAAAATGCTCAGCTGTTCTTCAACATCGCCTTCTTCATCGTCCTGGTGTCGCTGGTCGTGCAAGGCTGGTCGGTGGCGCCGATGGCGCGGCTGCTCGGCCTGCAGGTGCCGGTGACCTCGGCGCGCATCCATCGCGTCGATATCGATCTGCCCGGCCAGCGCGGCTATGAAATGGTGAGCTACCGGATCTCGTCGAACAGCCGTCTGATCGGCATGCGGCCGAAGACCTTGCCGATCCCGGACGTCTCGCGCGTCATCTGTGTCGCCCGGCGGGGGCAGGTGCTGCACTACCGAGAATGGGGTGAACTGCGGGCCGGCGACTACGTGTCATTGCTCGCGGCACAGACCGAACTGGACGCGCTGGATCGCATCTTCGAGGCTGTCCATGCCGTCAAGGAAACCACCGCACGCCGTTATTTCGGCGAGTTCAGCATCCGTCACGACGCGTCGGTGGAGGCGCTCTGCGAAACCTACGGCATCAGTCCGCCGGACAATGCGCTCGGCAAGACGGTGGCGCAGATGGTCAGCGCCCATCTCCCGCACCCGGTGGTCGGCGATCGTTTGCGGCTAGGTGAAATCCAGCTGGTCGTGAAGGCGGTAGAGGGCGACCGGCCGGTCGAAATCGGCCTGCGCCTGCCCCATTGAAAAACCGTTCGTCGGCCCAACGCGACCGCCTGTCTTGAACTCTGCGAAAAAGTTCCGGACAATCGGCCTATCCATATGACGTATTTAATCTTGCCGGCAAGAACTGCGGGCAAATGCTTCTGTCTTTCTGGAGAGAGAGTCGCACAAAGAGGCGACACGTTGTACTTATAGAGAGCGACAGCACTAAAAAAGAAGCCCCCCGGAGATGGAGGGCAAAGTGCGAGAAAGGCGCTTGGCCTTTCTGGAGGAGATCGATCTGACCCGACGTGGCCCCGGCCCCGCCGGGTTTTTTATCGTCGAATCATGTTGCGTTGCAGTATAAATGTTCCTTACCTAAACGTCAATAATCACATCTTGCGCCTATTCAGGGGTTTAGGAGTTGCTTCTGGCTTGAAAGTTCCATGCGTGCAGCTGTTTCCTGCGCTTGGGTAAAACATCAGCATGGTCCATGCCATGCGCAGGCATCCGTCACGCTGTTATTAAGAGCGCATCCCTCCAGGAGATCCGCCGTGGCCCTTTCCATGTATCAAGCTTCCGTGCCGGTTTTCATCCGCATGCTGGGCAACCTGCGGGCCCTGCTGCTGAGGGCGGCAGCCCACGCCGAAGCTCGCAAGTTCGACAGCAAGGTGCTGGTCGAATCCCGGCTGGCGCCGGACATGTATCCTTTGTCCCGGCAGGTGCAGATCGCCAGCGACACCGCCAAGGGCTGCGGCGCGCGTCTGGCGGGACTGGAGCCGCCGTCCTATGCGGACACCGAGCAGACCCTGGCGGAGCTGGTCGAGCGCATCGACAGGACACTCGACTATCTGCATACGCTGTCAGCCGCGCAGATCGACGGCAGCGAAGAACGCGCGATCACCCTGCCGCTGCGCAGCGGCGCGATGCACTTCGACGGCCAGTCCTACCTGCTGAACTTCGCACTGCCGAACTTCTTCTTCCATGTGAGCACCAGCTACGCGCTGCTGCGTCACAACGGCGTCGAGATCGGCAAGCTGGATTACCTGGGTCGCGGCTGAGCGGCGGGCCTGGCGGCCGGCAGCGGCTCCTGCGCAAGCCGCTTCTCCAGCAGGTGGCGCATGATGTCGACGTAGGTCTTGCAGGCGCCGGGCTCGACGAACGGATTGGGGCCGGCGGGCTGATCCTGCTGCGCTTCGCGACGCTGCCACAGTGCGACCACGTCCGGATGCGGCGCCAGCACCACGTCGCAGGGCAGTGACTCCAGAACGCGAAAGCTGCGCTCGAAATCGGCGAGCACCTGCGGATAGTTGTCGTTGGCGCGGAAACTGAACCCTGGCGCGGCGACGGCCGACAGGCTGTCGGCGTAGACGAAGTCGACACAGCGGTCCTTTTCGCAGGAACGCCAGCTCCAGCTGGTGCCGCCCGGCGTGTGACCTGGCGTGAAATGCGCGGTGAGGCGCAGCGGCCCGACGCTGAGCGTCTCTCCATCGCGCAAGGTTTGTGCGCGGTACCGCGGGATCGGCGCCAGCGCACCGAACTGCGGATCGCTCTTCGGGCTTTCGCCGCTGCGCAGGACGTTGGCACTCCACGGATGCATCACCACCCGCGCATCGCTTTCGCGCGCCAGCTCGGCGATGCCGCCGGCATGGTCGAAATGTGCATGCGAGTTGACGATCAGCTTGACGTCCTGCAGCGCGAAGCCGAGCGACACCATGTTGCCGCCGATCATCGGCCCGAAGCCTTCGAGGCCGCCGTCGATCAGCACGTGGCCCTGCGGCGAGGTAATGAGGATGCTGCTGAGGCCGCGCGAGCCGACGTAATAGGTGTTGCCGAAGATGCGGAACGGTTCGCCCGGCTCCTTCCAGCTCGCGGGCTCGCCAAAGGCCGGCCCGGAAAGGCTCGCGGCGCTCAGCAGGAATGCGGCCAGCAGTCGCGGTACGACGAGGGATTTCTTGATCATGGGCCGCGGAATGTACCCCATGCGCGGTGCTCGCTCGCATGGCCGCGGCGACCGACGTGGAGCCTGCGCCGCCCACTGGCATCGCCGCGTCTGGCGCCAGCCGGGGCTGTCCGGGCGTGCGGCCGCCGCGGTGCAAATGGCCGAGGCAGGCTCTAGGCTTGCACCATGCAAGCCATCGAGATCAGCGCCGCGGGCGCTCCAGACGTGCTGCGCCTGCGCCAGCGCCCGATGCCGCGGCCGGGCCCTGGCGACGTACTGATCCGCGTCGCCGCCGCCGGCATCAACCGCCCGGATGTGCTGCAGCGTCAGGGACGTTATCCGGTGCCGCCAGGCGCGTCCGAACTGCCGGGACTGGAGGTGGCCGGCGAGATCGTCGGCGGCGAGCCGCAGGCCGGCGGCTTCCGGCTCGGCGAACAGGTCTGCGCTCTGGTTCCGGGCGGCGGCTACGCGCAGTACTGCGTGACGCCCGCCACCCATTGCCTGCCGATTCCGCGCGGCCTCAGCGCGCTGCAGGCGGCGTCGCTGCCGGAAACCTTCTTCACCGTCTGGAGCAACGTCTTTGATCGCGCCGCGCTGCAGCCCGGCGAATCGCTGCTGGTGCAGGGCGGCAGCAGCGGCATCGGCGTCACCGCGATCCAGCTGGCCCGCGCGCGCGGCCATCGCGTGTTCGCCACCGCCGGCTCGCCGGAGAAGGCGCGCGCTTGCGAGACCCTCGGCGCCGAGCGCGGCATTCGCTACCGGGACGAGGATTTCGTGGCCGTCGTCAAGGCGGCCACCGGCGGTCGCGGCGTCGACGTGATTCTCGACATGGTCGGCGGCGCCTACCTGCCGCGCGAACTCGACTGCCTGGCCGACGATGGCCGCCTGGTGCTGATCGCCTTACTCGGCGGCGCCAGAACCGAGCTGCCGCTCACGCCGATCCTGACGCGCCGGCTGAGCATCAGCGGCTCGACGCTGCGGCCGCGCGATACCGCGTTCAAGGCGGCGATCGCCGCGGCGCTGCGCCGCGAGGTCTGGCCGCTGCTGGAGAGTGGCGCGATCAAGCCGGTGATCTGGCAGCACTTCGCGCTGGCCGAGGCCGCCGAGGCGCATCGCGTGATGGAAAGCGGGGCGCACATCGGCAAGCTGGTGCTGGTGGTCCCTCAGTAGCGCTGCAGCTCCACCACCGACACCGGCGGCGCCGCATTGCCCCAGTGGTTGCGCACGTAGCTCAGCACGCTGGCCAGCTGCTCGTCGTCGAGTTGATGGCGGAACGGTGGCATGCCGTACGGCCGCGGCTGCGCCTGCGTGCTCGGGGCGTAGCCGCCGTAGAGCAGGCTGCGGATCGCGTTGCGCGCCGAGGCCGCGGTCACGGTCGCGTTGCCCGCCAGCGGCGGATAGCGAGGCGGCTGGCCGCGGCCGTCGTCGCCATGGCAGCTGGTGCAGTGCTCGCGATACACCTGTGCGCCGACCGTCATCATCTGCTTGCGGCTGGCGTCGCTGACGCGTGGCACGCGCGGTGCCCGCGTCGGCAGCGCGGGCAGGCTGCGCAGGTAGTCGACCATCGCCGCCACATCGTCGGCGCGCAGATGCTGCAGGCTGTGGAAGACCACCTCCGCCATCGGCCCGGTGATGACGGCATCGGCGCTGCTGCCTGCGCGCAGCAGTTCGGCCTGCCGCGCTGCCGCGGCATCGTCGAGACCGCCCAGGCGCAGGCCCGGCGCATCCCAGCCCAGCACCTGTGCACCCGCCAGCGCCGCGTCGCCGCGCAAACCGCCGAGCGCGCTGCGCGGCGTGTGACAGGCGCCGCAGTGGCCCAGACCTTCGACCAGGTAGGCGCCGCGATTCCATGCCGCCGATTGCTGCGGCTGAGCGGCGAAGGCCTGCGGACGGAAATACAGGCGCCGCCAGACCAGCAGGGCCGCCTGCGTGCCGTAAGGCCAGCGCAGCTCGGCCACCGGCTGTGCGCGCGACACCGGCGGCAGCGAGCGCAGGTAGGCGAACATCGCATCGCTGTCGGCGCGGCTGATGCGCGTGTAGTGGTCATACGGAAACGCCGGCGCCAGCCGCCGGCCGTCGCGTGAACGGCCGTGATGCAGCGCGCGATAGAAATCCGCGACGCTCCAACCCCCCAGGCCGGTCTGCAGATCTGGCGTCAGATTGCTGCTGTAGACCGCGCCGAACGGCGTCGGCACGGCACGGCCGCCGCTGTACGCAGGCTCGCCGGCTTGCGTGTGACAGGCCATGCAGTTGCCAGCCGTCACCAGATAGCGGCCCGAGCTGATCAGCGCGGGATCGTCGAGCGACGGTGCGGTGGGTTCGACCGCGGGCTGCTGCAGCTCCGGCCACAGCCACAGCGTGCCGGCTCCCAGCAGAACCAGCAGCACCCCGGCGACGCAAAGCCGCAACCCCTTCATGGCAGCACTCCGCAATCCAGCGGCGGCCGCGCCGGCAGCGCCGGCTCGGGCCGGGCATCGCCGGCCTGCGGCTGGCTGACGATCCATGCCGTCACCGCGTCGATATCGGCGACGCTCAGGGCGCGGGCGATCTGCGCCATGCAGTCCGGCGCCGCCGACCGGCGCACGCCGCTCTTCCACGCGCCGATCTGCGCCGACAGATAGTCGCTGCGCAGCCCCAGCAGGCCCGGTACCGCCGGCGTCACGCCTTTGAGCGAAGCCGCATGACAGGCCGCGCAAGCCGGCACGCCGATGGCGGCATCGCCGTGCTCGACCAGTTCGCGGCCGCGCTGCAGCCTGGCCGTGGCCGGCACACCGCGTCCTGCCAGATGCGCCGGAGACTGTGCGGCGTAGTAGGCGGCGATCTCGCGCAGGTAGTCGTCCGACAGATAGGCCAGCATCGCCGCCATCACCGCATGCTGGCGGCGGCCTTCGCGAAAATTGCGCAGCTGCGCATAGAGGTAGCCGGCCGGCTTGCCGGCGATCGACGGGTAATACGCTTCTTCCGCAGAACGACCGCGTTCGCCGTGGCAGGCCGCGCAGGCCCGCAGGCGTGCAGGGAAGTCCTCCTCCTCATCGGCATGCGCTGTGAACGGCAGCAAGCTGCACAGCAGCGCGGCCAGCAGCAGGCGATGGAGCCATGGGGCGACGATCGGCGGCATGGAACGGCACTCGCTAACGGCATTTCGCCGCGATGCAGATGGTCGGATCTTCACGGCCGACACGGTACATGCAGCCGCCTGCCGCAAACGCAGTACAGCACGGATGAACAGGCATCTGTACTGCGTCTGCGTGCGCTCACTGCGGATAGGCGCGTCGCCGGTGCGCGCGCAAGCTGGGCATGGCCGCAATGCGCGGTCGCCCGGACCGCTACCGCCATGTCACACGCACCGCAATCTGCAGCACCCGCGCGCCGCGTCGGCCCGCTGCAAGTCATCCAGAGCATCGCCTGGTCGTTCTTCGGCGTGCAGAGCTCGCGCAATCGCAGGCGCGACTTCAGCGCCGGCAATCCCTGGCACTACATCGTCGCCGCCGTGCTGATGACCGGCCTGGTGGTACTGGTGTTCGCCACCGCTGCGCAGCTGGCGATCCGTCACCTCGGCTAAAGCTGCTGTGCGGCCAGCCGGCCCAGCGTGCGCAGCGCGCGATTGATGCGACGGTCATCCGGGTGACCGTAGTTGAGGCGGATACAGTGCGAGAAATCGTTGCGCGCCGAAAACAGCGCGCCGGGCGCGAGGCTGATGTTCTGCTGCAAGGCTTCGCGCTGCAGCCGCAAGCTATCCACCGCGCGCGGCAGCTCGACCCAGAGGAAATAGCCGCCGTCCGGCCGCGTCACCCGCGTGCCGGCGGGAAAGAATTCGCCGACCGCGGCGATCATCGCCTCACGCTGCTCGGCAAAGATTTGCCGCAGCGGTCGCAGATGCCGATCGAGGCCGCCGCCGGCGAGATAGTCGGCCAGCGCCAGTTGCGAGGGCAGCGCCGCGCTCAGCGTCGAACCCAGCTTCAGCCGCTGCACCGCGCCGGCATGACGGCCGGCGGCGGCCCAGCCGATGCGGTAGCCCGGCGCCAGGCACTTGGAGAACGAGCCGCATAACAGCACGTTGCCGTCGGCGTCGAAAGCCTTGGCCGGCTTCGGCCGCGCGGCGCCGTGGTACAGCTCGGCGTAGACGTCGTCCTCGATCAGTGGCACCTGATGCGTCGCCAGCAGTTGCACCAGCGCGCGCTTGCGCGGCTCGGGCATCAGCGCACCGAGCGGATTCTGGAAACTGGTCATCAGCCAGCACGCCGCCGGCCGGTGCCGCTGCAGGGCCAGGCCCAGGGCCTCGAGATCGACGCCGTCGCGCGGATGGGTCGGCACTTCGATCGCCTGCAGGCCGAGTCGCTCCAGCGCCTGCAGGGCCACATAGAAGGTCGGTGACTCGATGATCACCGCGTCGCCCGGGCGCGTCACCGCCTGCAGGCTCAGGTTGAGCGCCTCCATGGCGCCATCGGTGATCACCAGATCGTCGGCGGCGATGGCGATGCCGTCGCGGCGGTAGCGCGCTGCGATCAGCCGCCGCAGATCCGGATTGCCCGGCGTCAGGCTGGTGACGGTCTGCCAGGGGTCGAGCCGACGCATCGCATGCGCCAGCGAGCGCGACAGGCGCGCCAGCGGAAACAGCAGCGGGCTCGGAAACGCCGAGCCCAGCGGCACGATGCGCGGCCTGCCGGCGGCATCGAGCACCTGGAAGATCAGGGTGCTCTTGTCCACTGCGGTCGCATCGCTCGGCGGCTGTGACAAGACCGGCTCCGGCGGTGTCACCGGCGGCGCCGCGACGAAATAGCCCGAACGCGGCCGCGCGACGATCAGGCCTTGCGCCTCCAGCAGCTGATAGGCCTTGGCGACCGTCATCGCGCTCAGGCCGCGGCCACGGCTGGCCTCGCGCACCGAGGCCATGCGCTCGCCGGCGCGCAGCTCGCCGGCCGCGATCATCGCGGCGAGTTCGGCGGCGTAGCTGCGGTAGAGCGTCATGGCAGCGATGATAGTCGCCCGCCTGAGCCCACCGGAGCCTGTTGATGAAAGCCATCGCCACCGCCAGCGCCACCTCCACGCCGACGCCCTACCGCACCGAGCTGCGCGCCGGCGCGCACGCGCTGATCGCCGACGAGCCGGCGCATGCCGGCGGCAGCGATGCCGGTCCGGCGGCCTACGATTATCTGCTCGCCAGCCTCGGTGCCTGCACCTCGATCACCCTGCGCATGTATGCAGAGAAAAAGGGCTGGGACCTGGGCGAGCTGCGCGTCGAACTGAGCTTTTTGAAGAACCGCGAAGGCGAGGCACGCATCGAGCGCGTGCTGCATAGCTCCGCCGCGCTCGACGACGAGCAATGGACCAAGCTGCTGGAGATCGCCGGCAAGACGCCGGTGACGCGCACCCTGCTGCAAGGCACGCCGATCAGCACCACGCGCGCGGCCGGCTGAGTGCCCGGCCTGCCGCTCAGACGGCCAGGAAGCCGCCGTCGACCGGCAGCATCACGCCGTTGACGTACTCCGACATCGGCGAGACCAGGAACAGCAGCGGGCCGACCAGATCGCCGGTCTGCGCGTAGCGGCCCAGCGGCGTGCGTGCGAAGTACGCCGCCTTGCTGGCCGGGTCATCGCGATAGCTGTCCGTCATGCGCGTCACCATCCGGCCCGGCGCGATGCCGTTGACGCGGATGCCGTCCGCGCCGAGCTCCGCCGCCAGCGCGCGCGTGAGCTGCAGCACCGCGCCTTTGCTCGATACATAGGCAGCGGCGGACTTGGCGGCGACGAAGGAGCCCACCGAACCGAGATTGACGATGCGGCCGCGCGTATGCCGCAGCTGTGCCTTGAAGGCGAGCACCATGTTCACGCAGCCCTCGACGTTGACGCGCTGCGTCGTCGACCAGGTCTGGCGGAAATCATCGGCGTCGAGCGGACCGCGCAGGAACACGCCGGCATTGTTGACCAGGATCGAGGCTTCGCCGAGTTCGGCCTGAACCGCGACCGCCGCCTGCTCGCAGGCGAGCGGATCGCCGACATCGACGCGGCGCGCAATGGCGCGGCCGCCGGCGTCGCCGATCAGCCGCGCCGTCTCGCCGGCCTGCTGCTCGTCGATGTCGAGTACCGCCACCGCAGCACCGGCCGCGGACAGCGCCAGCGCCAGCTCGCGCCCTGCGCCCTGTCCGGCGCCGGTGACCACGGCGATGTCATTGCCAAGCAAGCCCTGAAGCCTGTCGATCCACATCGGCATCTCCGGCATCAGTCGAGCGCGTGCTTGCCGGCCAGCATGCCGCCGTCGAGCAGATAAGTGCCGCCGGTGCAGTAGCTCGCCTCGTCGCTGGCGAGGAAGGCGATGAAGTTCGCCACTTCCTCGACCAGGCCCAGCCGCTTCATTGGAATGATGGCGACGCTGCGCTCGCGCACATTGGCAATACCCTTGGCCTCCATGATCTGCTCGACCTGCCGCACCAGCGGCGTATCGCAAGGGCCGGGATTGACGCAGTTGACGCGGATCTTGTGGCGCGCCCACTCCAGCGCCGCGGTCTTGCACAGACCGACGACCGCGTGCTTGCTCGCGGTGTAGGCAATGATGCCCTCGTTGCCGCGCAGGCTTTCGGTGGACGCGGTAATCACCACCGAACCGCCGCCCTGCTTCTTGAAGTACGGGAACAGATATTTGAGGCCGAGCATCACGCCACGCACATTGACATTCATGACGCGATCGAACGCGGCCATGTCGAGATCGTGACAGGGGATGCGCTCGTGCGAGATGCCGGCGTTGAGCACGCCGATATCGAGACGACCGTGATACTGCGCGGCCGCCTGCAAGGCCGACACCGTCGAAGCCTCGTCGGCGACATCGCAGTGGTGCGTGCTGGCGACTTCGCCCAGCTCGGCCGCCACCCGACCCAGCGCTTCGGCGTCGAGATCGAACAGCGCCACGCGCGCACCGCGGGCGGCCAGCGTCCGTGCCGCCGCTTCGCCGATGCCGCTGCCGGCACCGGTGATCACTGCCACCTTTCCTTTCACGCTCATGTCGTCTCCTCGTTATGCGCGGCCGCGCTGCTCACGCCAGGCCCAGCTTCTTGCGCAGCCAGTCGGCGGCGGCGGCGATCGATTGATCCGCCTCCGGCGAGCGTCCGGCCATGATCTGGAAGATGTGCTGCTGCCCGGCGCCGTAGAGCACCGTGGCATCGCCACCGGCGGCGCGCACCCGGTCGACGAAGCGACGCGCGTCGTCCTGCAGCACCTCGGCGTCGCCGGCCGTCACGAATACCGGCGGAAAGCCCTTGAGATCCGCGTGCAGCGGATTGGCCAGCGGATCGGTGGGCGAGGCGCCGCCCAGGTACATCGTCGCCATCAGCAGGGCCATCGGTCGATTGGTGAACACATCGCTCTGCGCATTGGTTTCGAAGGTCGAACCGCTGGCTTCCATGTCGATCCACGGCGAGAACGCGATCACCGCCGCCGGCAAGGGCAGGCCGAGTTCGCGCAGCTTGAGCGTGGTCGTGATGGCCAGATTGCCGCCGGCCGAATCGCCAGCGACCACCGTGTTCTCGGCCTTGAAGCCCTGCGCGCGCAGATATCGATGCGCCGCGACCGCGTCGTCGATCTGCGCCGGGAATGCATGCTCCGGCGCGCGTCGGTAATCGAGTACCAGTGCGCTGACGCCGGCGCGCTTGGCCAGATGCCCGGCCAGCTTGCGATGGCTGGACGCGGAGTTGGTGACGTAGCCGCCGCCGTGCGTGTAGACAATCACGCGATCCTTGGCCGCGCCCGCCGGGCGCGCCCAGATGGCGGGGACGCCACCGGCCTGCACTTCCTCGTAACTCACCTCGGTGGGCTCCGACGTCAGGCTCTGCAGGTCTTCCAGCAGCAGCCGCATGCTGTCCAGATCCATATCCGGATTCGCTGCCAGACGCCCGGCGATCTTCGCCCCCATGTGATACAGCGCGTTCTCGATAGCTTTGCCCACGGTGCTCTCCGCTGACCCCGCGATGGATGAAGACGGCGGCACGGCGGGTCCGCCGTGCGGTCCGTCCGTTCTGGAAAACCTATGCCGCGCGTACGCTCTGCCGGGCTGCGCCGAAAGCGAGGCCGGGGAAACCCTGCTCGATGTTCTCTTCGAGCTCCTTGAAGTAGCGGCCGGCACCACCGAAGTAGAAGATGATGGTGCGCGCCTTGCCGGGGATGTTGTTGCCGAGCATCCAGTTGTGGATCGACTTGTCGCCCTTGTCCATCACCGTCTGCGCGTACAGCTCCTCGTTGTAGCGCACCCAGGCCTCGACGGCGGCGGGCTGCGCCTCGACCGTGGCGACGCCGTCGCGACGCGCTTTCTGAACCGCTGCCGAGATCCACTTCACCACTTCGTCGATCACGATCGGGATATTGGCGAACGGCGTCTGCGGGCCGGAGATGATGAACATGTTGGGGAAGCCGTCGACCGTGATACCCAGATGCGTCTTGGCGCCGTTCTTCCAGGCATCGCGCATCAGCAGTCCGTCGCGACCGCGCAGGTCGATCGCGGTGAGGGCGCCGGTCGCCGCATCGAAACCCGTAGCGAATATGATCACGTCGGCCTCGTACTCCTTGCCGTCGACGACCAGACCGTTCTCGGTGACGCGCTCGATCGGCGTGCGCTTGACGTCGACCAGCTCGACGTTCGGGCGGTTGAAAGCCTCGTAGTAGAAGTGTCCGAGCGGCGGGCGCTTGAGCCCGAGCTGATAGGTCGGGCAGAGGATTTCGGCTTTCTTGGGGTCCTTGACGATGGTGCGGATCTTGTTGCGGATGTATTGCGCTGCCGCCTCGTTGGCCGCCGGATTCACCAGCAGATCGGCGAATGATTCGAAGACGAAGCGGAAACCGCCGGACTCCCAGGCGCCGTCGAAGATGCGCTGGCGCTGTTCGGGCGTGTAGTCGTCGAACAGGCGCGTGCAGGGCGGGAACGGGAACGCGAACGGCTGCTCGCGCGTCCAGCTCCACAGCTCCGCGTAGTTGGCGCGGATGCCGGCGCGCTGCTCGTCCTCGAGTGCGTGGTTGCGGCCGGGCATCACGTAGTTGGGCGTGCGCTGGAATACCGTCAGCTTCTTGGCCACCTGCGCCACCACCGGAATCACCTGCACGCCGGTGGCGCCGGTGCCGATCAGGGCGACGCGCTTGCCGGCCAGGCTCGGGTTGTCGCGCGGCCAGCTGGAGGTCTGGTAGATCTGGCCCTTGAACGATTCGATGCCGGGAAAATCCGGCCGGAACGGCACTGTCAGTACGCCGGCGGCCGAGATCAGATAGCGGCAGGTGCGCGGCTCACCCTTGTCCGGCGTCACCTTCCACAACTGCCGCTCCTCGTCGTAATGCGCGCTGGTGATGCGAGTCTGAAACTCCATGTCGCGGCGCATGTCGTGCTTGTCGACGACGTGGCGGATGTATTCATACACCTCCTTCCAGCCCGGCATGCGCTCCTTCCAGTCCCAGGTCTGCAGCAGTTCCTCGTCGAAGTTGTAGCCATAGCACCAGGCTTCGGAATCGGTGCGCGCGCCGGGGTAGCGGTTCCAGTACCAGGTGCCGCCGGCGTCGGTGCCGGCCTCGTAGACGTGCGCCGTCAGGCCGAGCTTGCGGCATTCGTACAGGGCGCGAATGCCACCGATGCCGGCGCCGATGATGATGGTGTCGTAGTGGGGCTGGTCGGCGACCATGGGTTTCTCCTCAAGCTTGATGTCGAGACTCGCACCGGCGAGGCTCACGGATTCGGGTGTGGGTTTCGGACGGATACGGGCGCAGACGGGGTTTCAGACTGCCGCCGCGAGGCGCGCAATGGTCTCGGCCGGAAGCGCGGTCCACGCCTCCAGCACTTGCCGGGTGTCGGCCCCCAGGCGATGGCTGGGCTCGAGCGGGCGCTGCGGCACGCCGTCGTACTGCAGCGGCGAGCGCTGCACGACGATGGAGCCGTAATCGGGGTGGTCGATGTGGGTCAGGGCGCCGCGCTCATGCATGTTGCGGTCCTCTATCACCTCGTCGAGATTGCGCACCGGCGCCGCCGGCACGGCTGCGGCGATGAGCTTCTCGAACAGGGGCTGGGTCTGGAAGCGGGCGGTCCAGTCGCCGATCAGCTGGTCGACCAGATCCATGTTCTCGACGCGCAGCTTCAGCGACGCCAGCCGCGGATCGCCGGCCAGCTGCGGCTGCTCCATCACTTCGGTGAGCGTGCGCCAGTGGCCGTCGCCGACGCAGATCAGTGCGATCCAGCCGTCGGCGGTGCGATAGACGTTGTACGGGCTCTCGGCCAGGCCGCCGTGGCGGTTGCCGGTGCGCGCGAAATCCGCAGCACCCTTGGTGTACCAGTGCATGCCCAGATTCGACGACAGCGAGGCGTAGACCGCGTCCTGCATCGCCACTTCCAGGCGCCGCGCCACGCCGCTACGCTCGCGCTCGAACAAGGCCGTGGCGATCGCTCCGTACAAGTGGATGCCGGCGAAGAAGTCGGCGATCGCCGGCCCGCACTTGACGGGCGGGCGGTCCGGAAAGCCGGTCACGTGCATCGCCCCGGACATCGCCTGCACCGTCAGATCCATCGCCGGATAGTGCGAGTACGGGCCGTTGCGGCCGAAGCCGGAACTGGACGCGTAGATCAGCCGCGGATTGGCGGCGCGCAGGCTCGCCTCGCCCAGGCCCAGCTTGTCCATCACGCCCGGCGCGAAGTTCTCCACCAGCACGTCGGCCTTGGCGGCGAGTTCACGCAGCGCCTGCTTGCCGTCCTCGCTCTTGAGATCCAGCACCAGCGCCTGCTTGCAGCCGTTGAGCATCGCGAACGGCAGGCCGGCACCGCCGACCACGCCGCGACGGCGCAGCGGCTCGCCGCCCGGCGGCTCCACCTTGAGCACGGTGGCACCCGCCAAGGCCATTAGATAGGTGGCGTAGGGGCCGTTGTAGATCTGCGTCAGATCGAGGACGACGATGCCTTGCATCGGGTACGTCGCTTCAGCGGGTGCGTTCATTCGAGGGTCGTGGAGGAAAATGTGGGGCGGGCGTCATGCGGCAGCGGCTCAGCGCACCAGCACGGCGCGACCCGTGATGCGGCCGGCCTTGAGATCCAGCAAGGTCTGGTTGGCGTGATCGGCCGGGCAGCAGTGCACCGGCGTCGGCTTGAGGCGGCCTTCGTTGGCCAGCGCCAGCACCGCGCGCAAGTCTTCCGGCGTACCGGTATTGCTGCCCTTGATGGTCAGCGCGCGGAAGATCATCCCCGCCAGTGACAGCGGCACTTCGCCGCCGGCGACGCCGACCATCACCAGCGTGCCGCCCTTGCCAAGCACTTCCAGCGCGACCCGCGCGGTGGCTTCGTTGTTGACGAAATCGAGCATCGCCGGCACGCCACCGCCGCAGGCACTGCTGATGCGCTGCGCGAGGCCGTCGAGGGCGCCGTCGAGCGCCTGCGTCGCGCCGGCTTCGAGCGCCGCGGCGCGCTTGGCCGGGTCGATGTCGATCGAGACGATGTTGCGGTGACCGAAGGCCTGCAGCATGGCGATCGCCAGCAGGCCCAGGCCGCCGGCGCCGATCAGCACCACCGGCTTGTCCGGCGCCAGCGTCGGCAGCTTCTTCACGGCGGCGTGCACGCTCAGGCCCGAGCAGGCATAAGTCGCCGCCAGCGCCAGATCGACCTTGCCCGGATCGGCGAGGAAGCGCGCATGCGGCACGATCACGTGCGAACCGAAGCCGCCGTTGCGCACCACGCCGATCGCCCTGGGCGCCAGGCACAGATTGTCATCACCGGCCTTGCAGGCCTCGCAGATGCCGCAGCCGGTCCACGGATAGACGACGCGCACATCGCCGACCTTGACACCGGTGGCATCCGGTCCGAGCTTGGCGACGCGGCCGGCGATCTCGTGGCCCGGCGCGCGCGGCAGCTCGACACCGCGATCGGCGAGCTTGAGGATCTTGCCGCCGCCCATGTTGTACTCGCCCTTCCAGAAGTGAAGGTCGGAGTGGCAGACGCCGCAGTGGGTGACCTCGATCAGCACCTCGCTGCCTTGCGGCTCGGGCGTCGGCAGTTCGAAGGATTCGAGCGGTGCGCTCGGCTTGACGACCATCCAGGCTTGCATTGCTTCTTTCTCCGTAGTCTTGTCGTCGGCGACCGCGCTTACTCGCAGAGCGCGCGACGCAGTGCTTCGATCTCTGCCTGCGCCAGCGCCTTGGCGCAGCGCGCGTCGGCAACGAGGTTGAAGGCGTGGAAGGCGCCCGGGTAGACGTGCATCTCGACGGCCACGCCGGCATCGATCAGGCGCCGGCCGAAATCGAGGTTTTCGGCGGCGAACAGATCGATGGAGCCGAGTGCGATGAAGGTGGGCGGCAGCTCGGCAAGGTTTTCGGCGCGGCCGGGTACGGCATAGGGCGATGGCAGGCTGCGCTCCTGCCCCGCGAGTAGCGAGGCCCAGCCGAACTGATTGGCCGATCCGTTCCACACGTAGCGACCGTTGTACGGATGCTCGCCGGTGCGATCGTCGAGCATCGGGAACAGCAGATGCAGATGCGCGATGGCCGGTCCGCGCTGGTCGCGATTGCGCAATGCCAGGCCCGCAGCCAGACCGCCGCCGGCGCTGACGCCGCGCACCGCGATGCGTGCCGGATCCAGCGATAGCGTCGCGGCCTGCGCGTGCAGCCAGGCCAGGGCGGCCGCCGAATCATCCAGCGCCGCCGGATACGGATGCTCCGGTGCAAGGCGGTAATCCGGCGCCAGGCCGACGATGCCTAGTGTCCTGGCCAGCAGGCGCAGCGTGCCGTCCTCGCGCTGTGCAGTGCCGGCGACGTAGCCGCCTCCATGCAGGTCGAGCAGCACCGGACGCCGGGCACGGGCGAATCCCGCCGGCGGCTCGTACAGCAGCGCCGAAACCGCGGGCGCGCCCTGCAGTCCCGGGATCTCGACGCGGCGCACGCTGACGCCGGACTCGTCCGTCCCCAGCACGGCCGGCGTACCGCCGATGCTGGTGCGGATCATCGCCAGCGTGGCCTCGCAGATGCCGGACAGGTCCGGCAGCAGTGCCACCACCGCGCGCAGATCGACATCGACCCGCGCCAGCTCGTCCGCGGCGCTCATGCGCTGCGCACCGGTTCGCGCGCCGGCTTGAGGACGAAGCCGCGGTAGCCGTCGGCGGCGATCTCGGCGCATTGCTTGCGGTAGTTGCCGACGCCGCCGATATACGGCATGAAGATGCGCGGCTTGCCCGGAATGTTGGCGCCCATGTACCACGACGCCGCCCGCGGGTAGAGCGTGGTGTTGGCGACCTCGCGGACGTGATCGACCCAGGCTTCCTGTGCTTCCGCAGAGGCCTCGATGCTGGCGATATCGTTCTTGCGCAGCGACTCCAGGCAATCGGAGATCCACTCGACGTGCTGCTCGATCGATACCAGCATGTTGCTCAGCACCGACGGACTGCCCGGGCCGGTGACGGTGAACAGATTGGGGAAGCCGGCGACCATCAGGCCGAGATAGTTGCGCGGCCCTTCGCGCCAGGTTTCGCGCAGCGCATGACCATCGCTGGTGCGGATGTCCATCGCCAGCAGCGCACCGGTCATGGCGTCGAAGCCGGTCGCGCAGACCAGGACATCGGCGGCGATCTCGCGCTTTTGGGTCCGCACGCCGTGCGCGGTGATGGTATCCAGCGGCTCGGCGTAGAGATCGACCAGCTCGACGTTGTCGCGGTTGTAGGTCTGGTAGTAGTCGGTGTCCAGGCAGATGCGCTTGGTGCCGATCGGATACGTCGTCGGCGTCAGCTTGCGCGCCGTCTCCGGGTCGCGCACGGTGGCCGCGATCTTGTTGCGCACGAACTGCGCGGCGATGTCGTTGGCCTCCATCACCCGGCCGAAATCGTTGTAGGCGTGCATGAAGTTGGCGCCGCCGATCTTCCAGCGACGTTCCAGCTCGGCCTGCACGAGCTCGCTCGGCGTCGACAGCGCCGGCGTCGTCGCGTATTCGTAGGTGGCGCCGTTGCGCGAGTTGCGGATGAACTCGCGCCGCTCGGGATATGTCGCCTTGACCTGCTGCAGATAGTCCTCGTCCAGCGGATGGTTGCCGGCCGGAACACTGAAGTGCGGCGTGCGCTGGAACACCGTCAGACGCGCCGCCTGCTTGGCCAGCTCCGGAATCACCTGGATGCCGGACGAGCCGGTGCCGATCACGGCGACGCGCTTGCCGCTGAAGTCCTGCGGCTCGTGCGGCCAGTCGCCGGTGTGCAGGACCGGCCCGGCGAAATCCTTCAGGCCCGGCAGGTCCGGGATCCGTGAGTTGGACAGGCAGCCGGTGGCCATGATGCAGAAGCGCGCATCGACGCTGAAGCCATCCTCGGACTCGACAATCCAGCGTTGCCGTTGCGTGTCGTAAGTGGCGCTCTTGACGCGGGTGTTGAAGCGGACGTCACGCTTCAGGTCGAAACGCTCGGCAACGTGCTCGATGTAGCGCAGGATTTCCGGCTGGGCGGCATAGCGCTCGGTCCAGTTCCACTCCTGCTGCAGCGCGTCGTCGAAGGAGTACGAGTACTCCACGCTGGCGATGTCGCAGCGCGCACCGGGATAGCGGTTCCAGAACCAGGTGCCGCCCACGCCGCTGGCCGCTTCCAAAACAATAGTGTTGAAGCCGGCCCGGCGAAGGCGGTGCAGCAGGTAGAGCCCGGAGAAGCCGGCGCCGACGATGACGGCGTCAAGCTTCGTGGAATGCGAGGAAGTGGTCATGGCAGTTACTGCGTGTTGAGCCAGACCGTCTTGGCGGTCAGGTATTCGTCGATGTGGAAGGGCCCGCCCTTGACGCCATAGCCGCTCTGCTTGGCGCCGGCCATGGGTACGCTGGGCTCGGTCACGCCATAGCAATTGGCCCAGGCCATGCCGCACTGCAGATCGCGTGTCACGCGATGGATGCGGCCGACATCGCGGCTCCACACCGCGCCGGCGAGTCCGTACTGCGTGTCGTTGGCCAGGCGTACCGCCTCCTCCTCGCTGTCGAAGGGGATCGCCGCCAGCACCGGCCCGAAGATTTCTTCGCGGGCGATGCGCATGTCGTTGCCGACGTCGGCCAGCACCGTCGGCGCGACGAAGTAGCCGCGCTGCAGCGAGCCCTCCAGGCGATGGCCACCGGAGACCACGCGCACACCCTCGGCGCGCGCGACCTCGAAGTACTGGGTGACCCGCTGCAGCTGTGTCTGCGAGGCCAGCGGCCCGAGCTGCGACTGCGGGTCCAGGCTGTCGCCGACGCGCAGCGCGCGGCCGGCCGCGGCGACTTTCTCGATGAAGGTCTCGTAGACGCTGCGCTGCACCAGCAGGCGCGTGCCGGCGTAGCAGACTTGCCCGGTATTGTTGAAACAGCCCATCGCCGCGCCGACGGCCGCGGCATCCAGGTCGGCATCGGCGAAGACGATGTTCGGCGACTTGCCGCCGAGTTCCACCGAGACCCGCTTGAGATTGACTGCGGAGGCTTCGACGATCTTGCGGCCGGTGGCCGTGGAACCGGTGAACGTCACCCGATCGACGCCGGGGTGCGCGGCCAGCGCGCTGCCGGCGGTCGGGCCCGGACCGGGCACCACGTTGACGACGCCGGGCGGCACGCCGGCCTCGCTGAGAATCTGCGCCATCAGCAGCGCCGACAGCGGCGCTTCCTCGGCGGGCTTGAGCACCAGCGTGCAGCCGGTGGCCAGCGCCGGACACAGGCTCCACAGCTGCGTGATCAAGGGTCCGTTCCACGGAATGATCGCGCCGACCACGCCCAGCGGCTGCTTGAGCGAGTAGCTCATGAAGTCGCCCGGCACCGAATTGGCGAACACCGTGCCCTTGGGCTGCACGGCCTGCGCGGCGTAATAGCGGAATGCCACCTGGATCCAGCGGCGGAACGTCGAGGTGCGCGCGATCGGCGCGCCCATGTCCAGCGTCTCCAGCCGCGCCAGATCCTCGAACTGCGCTTCGATCCGCTCTAGCACCTTGTGCATCAGGTTCTGGCGGTCGACCGGCTTGAGCTTCTTCCAGTCGCCGTTGAAGGCTTCGCGCGCGGCGGCCACCGCCAGATCGATGTCTTCCTTGCCGCCACGCGAGACGCGCGTGAGCACCTCGCCGGTGGAGGGGTTCACACAGTCGAAGGTTTCACCGGAACGGGCCTCCAGCCACTGGCCGCCGATGAACAAACGACGGGTCTTGCCGTCCAGAAATGGGTGCGCTACCGCCATGCCGTTCTCCTGCTCCTGCCAAGGGCCAGCGCATGATCGGATCGCGGGCAGGTGCAAGCGCCCCCCGTTCGTGGGGTCGTTGATTTGCGTACGGTTTGCGTATCCACAGCGTCGCCGCCAGCCCGCCCTGCGCCCCCCTTTCGGGGGTTCTGGCGGCCCGCGCACGCAGCTAGGTTCGGCGCGCCCCCTCAATCCGCCGTGCCCGGCACAGGAGCCACATGTCCGTTCAAGATCCCTTTCGCGTCGAAGGCAAGGTCGCGCTGGTCAGCGGCTCTGCGCGCGGCATCGGCGCCCAGGTCGTCGAGGCCCTGGTCGAGGGCGGCGCCTCGGTATTGGTCACCGACATCCTCGACAGCGAAGGCGAGCAGACCGCCGCGCGCTTCGGCCGCGCCGCACGCTTCGCGCGACTCGACGCCACCAAGGAGGCCGACTGGGAGGCGGCCGTCGCGCGCGCTGTCAGCGAGTTCGGCGGACTCGACATCGTGGTCAACAACGCCGGCGCCGAACTCGCCGGCTTCTTCGCCGACATGTCCGTCGAGGACTACCGGCGGCAGATGGAGCTCAACGGCACCACGGTGTTCCTCGGCATCAAGCACGCCATCCGCGCCATGCGGCCGGGCGGCGCCTCGGGCCGCGGCGGCAGCATCATCAATCTGTCGTCGGCGGCCGGCCTCAAGGGTGTCATGGGCCTGGGCGCCTACTGCGCTTCCAAGGGCGCCGTTCGCCTGATGACCAAAGCGGCAGCCGTCGAGTGCGGCCGTCTGAACTACGGCATCCGCGTGAACTCGATCCACCCGGGCTTGATCAAGACCGAGATGGGCACCAAGACGCTGCATGATTTCGTCGCGCTCGGGATCGTTCCGGACGAGGCGACCGCGGAAGCCGCCTTCAATGCGGCGCATCTGCTCGGCCTGGGCCGCACCACCGATATCGCGATGGCGATCCGCTACCTGGCCTCGGACGCCGCGCGCTGGATCACCGGCACCGAACTGGTGGTCGACGGCGGGTACAGCGCCGCCTGATCGGCATTCGCCGTCCGCTCGCCGTGCGGGCGGACGGCTTTTGCCCCGGCCGGAGCCCGGCCGGAGCCTCAGCTCCGGCCTTCGATCTGCAGCAGGCTGGCGCGGTAGTGAATGCGGCCGCGCGCCAGCAGCACGAAGCCGATGAACTGCGCGACCGCCATCACCGCGGCCAGCGAGTAGTGCACGCTGGCGTCGTACTTGAACACGCGATCGGTCAGCAGCGCGACCGCCGTCGGGCCGATGCCCAGGCCCACCAGATTGACGACGAACAGGTAGATCGCCGAGGTCTGCCCGCGCATGCCGTTGGGGACGAGATCCTGGATGGCGCTCGCCGCCACGCCGAGCGGCATGGCGACGAAAACCGTGATCGGAATGGCGAGCAAGGCGAGCGCATGGCCGTTCGGCATCACCGCGATGGCCAGCGACAGCGGTGCGCCGCACAGGCAGGCGATCATGCCCACGCGCAGCGTCGCATCGCTGCGTCCCTGCGCTCTCCAGCGGTCCGCCAGCCAGCCGCCGAAGACGATGCCGAAGCCGCCCACCACGGCGACGATGGTGCCGTAGACGATGCCGACGTCGCGGATGCTCCAGCCATGGACGCGCTGCCAGACACTCGGGATCCAGGCATTGATCGAATACAGGGCCAGGGCGCTGCCGCCGAAGCCGAAGTTGTGCAGCAGCATCGTGTGCCGGTGGCGCGACAGCGTCTTCAGGACCTCGCGGAACGGAATCGCCGCTGCGGCGGTGCCGTGCCGCAGCGGCTCGCGGATCAGCAGCAGCAGCCAGGCAGCCAGCAGACCGGCGCCACCGAGCAGATAAAAGACCAGCTGCCAGGGCCGCGTGACGCCGACCAGCGGCAGAATCGTTTCGCCTCGGGCCGTCGCAAAACCGATGACCACGCCGCCCACCACATAGGCCAGGCCGGAGCCGATGAAGATGCCGGTGCCGTAGACGCCGGTCGCCGTCGCGCGGCGCTCCGGCGCGAAGCTGTCGGCGATCAGCGAGAACGCCGCCGGCGACAGCGCGGCCTCGCCGACGCCCACCCCGACGCGGCCAAGGAACAGCTGCCAGTAATGGCTGGCCAGGCCGCAGGCGGCCGTCGCCAGGCTCCAGAACGCCACGCCCAGAGTGACGATCCAGCGCCGGCTGGCGACATCGGCCAGGCGCCCCAGCGGAATGCCGCACAGCGTGTAGAACACCGCGAAGGAAAAGCCCATCAGCAGGCTCATCTGCGTGTCGCTGATGAGCAGATCACGGCGGATCGGCGCCACCAGCAAACTCATGATCTGCCGGTCGATGAACGACAGGATGTAGGCCATCGTCAGCAAGCCCACCGTGCACCACGCGGCGACCGGGCGCGGATAGGACAAAGGCGCGTGGGGAACTGCCATGGGGTCTTCTCGCCTTGGGCGCTGATTCAGGGGCAGGCGAGGGTTGCGCAGCCAAAGATCTACGGCGAACCCCCGAACGGGGGGGCTCGGCGCTCAGTTGCCGCCGAACGCCGCCCGCAGCTTCTGCTGGTCGAGATACTTCATGTACTCGCCGATCGAGGCATTCACGCTCGGATTGTTCATGACCTCCTGCATGGCCAGCTCGCCCAGGCTCTTGAACGCCGAACCGAAAGCCGCCGAGCCTTCGAGCTTGATCGCGGTCCTGGCCTGCGCCAGGCAGTCGACGCTGAGCAGCCGCGTCACCAGCGCCGCCATCTTCTGATGCACTTCGGCGCGGGTCTCGTCCGAGGCTTTCGCCAGCGAGCTGATCTCCG
>CAMLDZ010000003.1 GCA_946478985.1 uncultured Solimonas sp. | reverse complement strand
GCGGGCGTCTTCATGCGACTACGGCGGCCGGCAGCGTCTGGCTGCGCTGCTGGCGCAGCAAGGCCTTGACCATGTACCAGGAGTGGATCTCGAACCACAGCCCCCAGATCAGCATCGGGATGTAATAGGCCAGCGCGCCGCTCCAGGCGAACGGCCCGGCCTTGGCGAACGCGGGGCCCGAGGCGGTGCAGATCAGCACGCCGCTGACGATGGAAGCCTTGGACACCCAGCGCGGCGTCAGCGGTTCGGCGCGATCGTCCATCCAGGTCATCAGACCGGTGCAGATCATCTGCAGTGCCAGCGACGGCCAGGTCAGCAGGAAGCCCAGCCAGGCGGCGTCGTTGAGCGCGACGGTGACGTCCGGGTGCGCCTGCGGGCGGTAGGCGGCGCCGATCCACAGACAGCAGCTCAGCATCACGAAGGCGGCGACGGCATTGCCGGCGGTCACCTGGGCCACGTTCAGCGCCGGCGGCGCCCACTTGATCTCATGCAGCATGGCGCCGAGCTGGGCGATCCACAGCGTGAAGAAGGCGCAGGCGATGATGTAGATCATGCAGCCCAGCTTCATGCCGTCCTGGTTGTCGACGAAGCGCTGCAGGGTCTGTTCCGGCGTCAGGTGCGCCGGTATCGGCATCAGCCCCTGTGCGAAGCCCAGCCAGCCGACCAGCGTCAGCAGTGTGAACAAGGGGCCGCTCAGCGTGGCCGCCAACTGGATTCGCAGATTCATCCGCGCACGATTCATTGCCTGCTCTCCGTCGTTTTTGTTGTCGCCAATGGCTACGAGAGTCTGCTCAGGCGCGTGGAGCCGGTCCCCCCCCATTCGAGGGTTCGCCGGGCTTGGCCTGCAGGCCAAGCTGCGCTCCGGAATTGCGGCGCTGCGCGCGCCGCCCTTGAACAGGAGAGCTGGCGATGAGCCTGGAAGCCAACAAGAAGCTGGTCGCCGATTTTCTGGCGCACTTCGGCCGCAGCGACGTCGCGGGCGCGATGGCGCTGATGGCCGACGACGGCAGCTGGTGGATCGGCGGCAAGCCGGAGCTGTTTGCGCTATGCGGCACGAAGAGCAAGGCGGCGATGACCGAACTGCTCAATGGTCTGGTGCCGGCGCTGAAGAACGGCCTGAGGGTGACGCCCAAGGCGATGGTGGCGGAAGGCAACTTCGTCGCCGTCGAAGCCGAGTCCTATGGTGAGTTCATCGCCAACGGCCGCGTCTACAACAATGAGTACCACTTCCTGTTCGAGCTTCGTGACGGCAAGGTGCTGCGCGTCAAGGAGTATCTCGATACGCAGCATATCGCCGCCGTGCTCGCGCCCTGAAACACCCGGAATTCGAATCATGACTGTAACGATCCAGCAGAGCCTGAAGCTGCCCTGCGGCGCCGTACTGAAGAACCGCATCGTCAAGGCGGCGATGACCGAGGGTCTGGCCGATCCTTACAACCGCGTGACCCCGGAGCTGATCCATCTGTACCGGCGCTGGGCCCGCAATGGCTTCGGCCTGCTGGTGACCGGCAACCTGCATGTCGACCGCCGCTGCCTGGAACGTCCGGGCAACATGGCGATCGACAACAACGGCGGTTTCGACCGCCTGCGTGAACTGGCCGCGGTCGGCACCCAGGACGGCGCGCATTTCTGGGTGCAGATCAATCACGCCGGCCGGCAGACGCCGGAGAGCGTCAACCCGGAGCCGCTGGCGCCGTCGGCGATTGCGCTGCCGATGGCCGAGGCCGGCTGCGGCAGGCCGCGGGCGATGACGGGCGCGGAGATCCATGACGCCATCCGCCGCTTCGCGCATGTCGCCACGGTATGCCGCGACGTCGGCTTCACCGGCGTGCAGATTCATGGCGCGCACGGCTATCTGATCTCGCAGTTCCTCAGTCCGCTGGCCAACCAGCGTGACGACGAATGGGGCGGTACGCTGGAAAACCGCGCACGCTTTCTGCTCGAAACCGTACGCGCGGTGCGCAAGGCGGTCGGCGATGATTTTCCGCTGGCGCTCAAGCTCAACTCGGCGGATTTCCAGCGCGGCGGCTTCGACAGCACCGAGTCGATGCAGGTCGTCGAATGGCTGAGCCGCGAGCATCTCGACATGCTGGAGATCTCCGGCGGCAACTACGAACAGATGCAGATGGTCGGCCTGGGCGAAGAGGCGACCGGGCGTGTCGCCGCCGCCAGCACCCGGGCGCGCGAGGCCTATTTCCTCGACTACGCGCGGCAGGTGCGGCCGCGCGCCAGCATGCCGCTGATGATCACCGGCGGCATGCGCGCGGTGGCGACGATGAACGAGGCGCTCGATTCCGGCGCCTGCGAGCTGATCGGTATCGGCCGGCCGCTCTGTGTAAGTCCGGACGGCTTCGGCGCCGATCTGCTTGCCGGCAAGATCGACGAAATTCCGACCATCGAACGGACGCTGGCGATGCCCCGCGATGCGCTGGGCGGCGATATCGATGATGAGACGTTCAAGAAGCTGGAGTCGTTCGGCCTGCTCGGCTGGTACTGCCTGCAGGTGATGCGCGTCGGCCGGGGCGAAGATCCGGATATGGCGATGTCGGTCGTCGACGCGCTGGGCGGATATGAGGTCTCCGAGACCCAGGCCGCGGAAATCTGGAAAGGCCCCGGCGCAGTGCCGGCCTGAGCGTCATTCCGGCAAGGAGCATCGCGTGAGCGGGCCCTGCTAAGCTCGGCACGTCCCGCCGTGACCGCACCCGCAGAGGTCGCGCATGGCAATACGGTTGGAGGAGAAGCCATGCCAGGCACAGCGAGCGCCTCGAAGCTGATCGAGAGGCGCACCTATTGCTCGGTCTGCGAAGCGTCCTGCGGGATGATCGCGACGCTAGACGACGGCCATCTGATCAAGATGCGGCCGGATCCGCAGCATCCCAATTCGCGCGGCTTCGCCTGCCCCAAGGGCGTCGCCTGGCCGCAGGTACTCGACGATCCCGACCGCGTGACCCGGCCGCTGCAGCGGCAGGCCGACGGCAGCTTTGAGCCCGTCGGTTGGGATGAGGCGCTCGATGACATCGGCGCGCGGCTGCGCGGCATCATCGACGAGCACGGTTCGGACGCGATCGGCATCTACGCCGGCAACCCCACCGGCTGGAACTACGCCGGCTTTCTGTGGAGCTTTGGCTTCGCGGCGATGTTGAAGTCGCCGCACATGTACATCGCCGGCTCGCTGGACATCAACAATTACTGGGTGGTCGGTCAGTTGCTGTACGGCAGCACGCTCGCCAACCCGGTGCCGGATTTCCGCCACACGCATTTCCAGCTGATTCTCGGCGCCAATCCGGTGGTCTCGCACGGCAGCATGGTCTGCGTCGGCGATGCGCGCGAGATGCTGCTGGACATCCCGCGCCGCGGCGGCCGCGTGGTGGTGGTCGATCCGCGGCGCAGCGAGACCGCCAAGCTGTTCGAGCATCTGCCGATCCGGCCGGACGGCGATGCATGGCTGATCGCGGCGATGCTCAAGGTGATCTTCGACGAGGGGCTCGAAGACCGCGCGGCACTCGCCAAGCAGACGCGCGGCGTTGATGCGCTGCGTGCGGCGCTGCGCGATGTCGACATGCAGCGCGCGCCGCGCGAGACCGGCATCGCCATCGAGGTGATCGAGCAGCTGGCGCGCGACTTCGCCGCCGCGCCCAGCGCCTCGGCCTATGGTCGCTGCGGTACCTCGCTGGGCCGCTTTGCGACGCTGAGCAAGTATCTGGTCGACGTGCTCAACATCGTCACCGGCAACCTCGACCGCCGCGGCGGCTTCGTGTTCACCACGCCGATGGTGGAGACCGATCGCGTGGTGCGGTGGATGGGCATGTCCGGCTACAACCGCTGGAAGACACGTGTCGACCAGTTTCCGGAAGTGATGAACACCTCGCCGGTGGCGTCGCTGCCGCGTGAGATCGAAACGCCGGGCAAGGGCCAGCTGCGGGCGATGCTGATCTGCTCCGGCAACATCGCCACCACCGGCCCCGCGGCAGGCGCGATCGACGCCGCGTTGCCCAAGCTGGACCTGCTGGTCTCGCTCGACCCCTACATCACCGAGACCAACCGTCACGCGCATTACATCCTGCCGCCGACGCTGGCGCTGGAGCGCGAGGGCATTCCGATCTTCACGCAGATGCACTCCGAGCGGCCGTACGCGCAATGGGATCCGCCGCTGGCGACGCCACGCGGCGAGGCGCGTGACGACTGGTGGATCATCGACCAGATCAGCCGCCGCCTCGGCCGCGTGCCATCGCCGGCGCCCGGCGCGCAGCTGCTCGGCAAGCTCGGCATCCGCCTCAAGCCGGCGACGGTGATCGACCTGCTGCTGCGCATCGGCCCGCAGGGCGACTGGTTCGGCCTGCGCAAGGGTGTCAGCCGCAAGAAGCTGTGGGCGGCGCAGGCGCCGATCGCGCATGCCGATGAACTGCCGGTCGGCGTCTTGCGTCACCAGGTGCCGGGCGGACGCATTGCGCTGGATCAGCCGGTGGTGTTTGCCGAGCTCGCACGCATGCTCAGCGAGCCCAGCGTCGATGCCGAGTGGCCGCTGCGCATCATCAGCCTGCGCGAGCTGCGCTCGCAGAATTCCTGGCTGCACAACGTGCCCAAGCTGATGTCCGGGCATGAGCGCGTGCAGCGGCTCTACATCCATCCGCAGGACGCCGGCGACGCCGGTGTCGAGGACGGGCAGGAGATCACCATCAGCTCGCGACACGGCCGCGTCGTTGCCGTCGCCAGGCTGAGCGACGACATGATGCCCGGCACCGTCGCGCTGCCGCAGGGCTGGGCGCATCGCGGCGGCTGGAAACGTGCGGTGGCCGCCGGCGGCGCCGCTTACAATCTGTTGACCCCGAACCGGCCGGAAGATGTCGACCGGCCCTCGGGCAACGCGGTATACAACGGCGTCGCGGTCCGGGTGGAGCCGCGCGTCGTATCCCCATCCACGGCATACAGACAGGGAGAAGTGGCATGAGCCTCATTCAGATCTCGTTTTTCTTTTTCGCAGCGATCGCTGCCGGCGGCATGCTGATGCTGGCTCTGATCGCGGCCAAGAAGAATTTCCCCGGCATCCTGCCGATCGGGCACGGCGTCGGCGGCCTGGCCGCGATCGCCTTCCTGGCCTACGTGCTGCTGCAGATGGAGCCGGCGCCGGAGCGCGGCTGGTGGGCGCTGGGCGTGTTTGCCGCCGGCTTCGCCGGTGGTGTGCTGTTCTTCCGCGTGATCTTCAAGAACAGCGCGCCGCTGATTCTGGCGATCGGCCACGGCAGCGTCGGCGCGGTTGGACTCTACCTGCTCTATGGCGTAGCCTTCTGAAGGTGAGCCAGACTCACCTGGCGCGAGGGCCGGGTGGGCGAGCAGGGGGGAGAAGATGGCCAGCGAATCGGGGAGTGTTCGTTTCGGGCGGCTGTGGCTGACAGGCCTCGGCTTTCTGGCTGCATCGGCCGTCGCGGCGCAGGAGTCGTCGCCGGAAATCCTGCCGACGATTCCGCTGGCCGAGGACGCGCCGTCCGTGCCGGCGCCGGCGGCAGCGGCGCCGCGCGGCGCGGTGATCGAGGAAGTGATCGTCACCGCAACCAAGCGCGCGGTCGACGCGCGCGAGCTGCCGATCAGTGTCGACGCCTTCACTGGCGAGCAGCTGCAGAAAGCCGGCGCTGACAGCCTGGAAGCGATCACGCGGTTCTCGCCGGGCGTCACCGTCAGTCCCGGCCTCGACGCCGAGTCGGCCTCGGTGATCTTCCGCGGCGTCTCCACGGACACCTTCTTCACCTTCTTTACACGCACCTTCGGCCTGTTCTACGAGGACGTGTCGCTGGTCAATCCGTCGATCCTCGGCCCGCAACCGAATCTCGATCCCTTCGACATGGCGACCGTCGAGGTGCTCAAGGGCCCGCAAGGCACCTTGTTCGGCGGCTCGGCGCTGAGCGGCGCAGTGCGCTATGTGCCGGCCAAGCCCGAATACGGCGAGGCCTACGGGCGCTTCAGCTCCGGCATCGGCACCATGGCCAAGAGCGACGATCTCTCGCAGTACTACGCCGGCATGTGGAACCAGCCGATCACCGATGGTTTGGCGGTGCGCGTGGTCGCCAGCCGCCGTGAGAACCCGGGCTATGTCTACGACCAGCGCGCCGACCGCGACGATATCAACTCCAGCGAGTCGACCCAGGTGCGCGCGCTGCTCGGCTGGCGCTTCGGTGCCGATTCCGATCTGCAGCTCAACTGGATGCAACGCCTGAGCACGCAGGACGACGGCAGCTTCGCCAGCCGCGACGACGCGGCGGTGCACGAGCATCGCTTCTACCCGGACACCCTGGATTCGCGCACGACGGCGCTCTACGCCAAGCTGCGCGTCGGCTTCGATGGCTTCGACACGTTCCTGATCGGCAGCCAGCTCAACAAGACCTACAACCAGAACCTCGATTACTCGCAGTTCCTCGGCACCTCGGCGCTGGGCATCGGCGCGCTGGGCGGTACGCCGTCGAACTCCACGCAGCCGAGCGCGGAACTGCGCATCGTCTCGACAGCGCCGACCGAGTCCGGCTTCTGGCTGCTCGACCGCTGGAGCTATGTCGCCGGCTACTACTACGTCTACACCGATCAGTTCCTGCGCCTGAACCTGGTGCCGCAGTTCACCGGTCTGACCCTGCGCCTGCAGGGCGATGTCGACGCCAAGGAGAACGCCTTGTTCTTCGACACCACGCGCGAGATCGGCGAGCGCTGGCAACTGGGGCTCGGTGGCCGCCTGTTCCGGCAGACGACCCAGGCTGCGATCTCGACCAAGGTCCTGCCGCTGTCGGCGCCGATCCTGCCCAACCTGCCGACCCTGCCTGAGGGCGTGGCGATTCCGCTGGGGACCAATCGCGGCACGATCGGCGAGACGGTGTTCAATCCGAAGTTCACGCTGCAGTGGCGCTACAGCCGCGACTTCTCGATCTACGGCTCGGCGGTGAAGGGCTTCCGCTACGCCGGCGCCAACCAGAATCCGACGCTGGATCCGCAGGTGCCGCTGTTCTTCGACTCGGACTCGATCTGGAACTACGAGCTGGGCACCCGTACCACCTGGTTCGACGGCCGGCTGCAATGGGATACCACGGCGTTCTACCTCGAGTGGAGCGACATGCAGATCCAGCAGCGCGACTACACCGGCGTGTTCGCCTACACCGACAACGTCGGCGGCGCCCGCACCATCGGCATCGAGACCAGTTTCAAGGCTGCATTCGAGAGCGGCTTTCTGGTCGATCTCAACCTCGGCTATCTCGATGCGCAGACCACCGAGTTCTTCGACGATTTCCAGGGGCCGGCGCCCAAGGGCACCGAGCTGCCGGGTTCGTCACCGTTCACCGGCTCGCTGCTGGTCAACTATGCACGGCAGATCAGCAACAGCGAACTCAGCGCGACGCTGTCGTATACCTACCAGAACCGCAACTACAACAATCTGCCGCACACCTACGAGCACCCGGCGCTGGGTCTGCTCGGCGCGCGGATCGGCGTGCGCTTTCCCGGCTGGCCGGGCGCGCCCGACCTCAGTCTGGTGGGCAGCAACCTGACCAACGAATTCAAGCCGGCGGTCGTCTTCGATACGCCCAACACCGGCGGCATCCTGGCGATCTACAACCAGCCGCGGACCTTGATTCTCAAGCTGGGGTTTGAGGTGGGGCGGTAGTTGAGCGCTGCACTTTTTAGGAGCTTGCAAAGGCGCTTTAACCCACCTCCCTTCTCCCCGCCTGCGGGGAGAAGGTGCCCGCAGGGCGGATGAGGGGCCGCTGTGGCTGTCGCCTCACAAGGCGAAAGGCAAACCAAGCAGAACAGGTAAAACCGGCGAGTCGTAAACCCCGTCAGCCCGTGATCTCCCGCCCAAAGATATTCCGCGCCACGACCCAGCGCTGCACCTCGTTGGCGCCTTCGTAGATCTCGCCGATCTTGGCGTCGCGGTAGATCGACTCCAGCGGGAAGTGCTGGCCCGGCCCCTTGAGGGTCTGCACGAAGCCGTAAGCGCCGCAGGCCTGGATCGCGTCGCGTGCGACATCGACGGCCAGTTCGGAGCCGGCGACCTTGGCCATCGCCGCTTCGGTCTCGGCGCGGCCGTAGCGGTCGTAGAGCATTGCGGCCTTCTGGTAGAGGCTGCGCGCGTTCTCGATGCCGATCGCATGGTCGGCGAAGCGGAACTGCCAGTGCTGGAACGCGCCAATAGGTTTGCCGAACACCTGGCGATGGCTGATGTAGTCGGTAGAGAAATCGAACGCCGCCTGCGCCATCGCCACGCCCACTGCACCGATACCCATGCGGCCGAGCATCAAGGCACCGAGCGCCGCCCGCAGACCGCCGCCGGCTTCGCCGATCAGATGATCTTCCGGCACGAAGACATCCTTGAACTGCACGTCGGCGGTCAGCTGCACGTAGTTGCCCATCTTGCGATCGGGCTCGCCGACCGACACACCGGTGGCGCGCATGTCGGCGAACAGGAAGGTCTGGCGATCGCCCTCGCGGCACAGCACGGCGATCCAGTCGGCGGCAACCGAGTTGGTGATCCAGCGCTTGTGACCGCTGATGCGCCAGCCGCCATCCACCTTGGTCGCGACGGTCTGCATGTTCTGCGCGGACAGATCGGTGCTGGCTTCCGGCTCGCTGGTGGCGAAGCTGCCGACGAACTCGCCGCGCACCAGTTGCGGCAGGTACTTGCCGCGCAGCAAATCGCCGGCGCGGTTGAGCGTCTGGCCGACCAGGATGGCCTGGCCGTCGTACAGTGCCGAGGCCAGGCTGGGCGAGTAATAGCCCAGCTCTTCGAGCACGGTCATCGTCGCCAGCGTCGGGTACTCCAGGCCCAGGCCGCCGACATCGGCGGCGAACGGATAGCGGTACAGGCCGGCCGCGCCCATCGCCTTGAACAGCGCGTGCGGGAAGCTCTCGCGCGATTCGGGCGTGGTGTTGATCTGCTGTGCCACCGGGCGCACCACGTCATCGGCGAACTGCCGCACTTCGCGGCGCACGCGCAGCGTCTCCTCGGGCAGGAAGACGTCGTTGAACAGCTGCTCGGCGCGGCGGCGGGGTGCGGACATCGGGCTGGCTCCTGAAATTGCATCGCAGGCGCGATGCGACGGGCGGATGGCGGATGTAAAGACTAGGGGGCGGACAGCTGGCGCTGCCTAGCCGAAAGTTAGCGCGAGGCCAGGCCCGGCTTGTGCGATCGCGCTGCAGCACGGCAGGCTTGACTGGATGAACGCCGTCTCCGCCCGCGCCGATCCCCCGTACTTTTCGTTTCCGCCGGTGCGGACACGCCTGTTCGCCAGCCTCACCCAGGGCGCGGTGCCAGCCTCCAAGCTGACGACGGTGACGGCCCCCACCGGTTACGGCAAGACCGTGCTGCTCGGCTCGCTGTACACGCACTACCGGCAGGCCGGCTGCGACTGCCGCTGGCTGGCTCTGGACGATCGCGACAGCAGCATCGAGCGGGTGCTGGCGCATCTGGAGGAATTGCTGCGCGCCGGTGATCTGCCCGTCGATCCGCGGCAGGCCCTGCACCAGGGTGACGAGCCGGTCGAAACGCGCATCGACGCCGTGGTCGAGGCGGCGGCCGCGACCAGCCGCACCCGGCTGCTGTTCATCGACAATCTCAATGCCTGCGTCGACGAGACATTGCACCGGCTGCTCGACGCGCTGATCTTCCGCACGCCTGCCAGCGTGCATCTGGTCTTTGCCAGCACCGGCGAACTGCCTTGCCACCAAAGCCGCGCCAAGCTCGAGGGCCGGCTGCGCGCGATCCGGCCCGATGAACTGAGCCTGGACGATGAGGCGATCCGCGCGCTGTTCGGGCCCGAGCTCTGCGAGCGCCTCGGCGACGCCGCGCTGGCCACCGTGCGCGAGCAGACCGAAGGCTGGCCGGCCGCCGTGCGCCTGATGCAGATCGTTCTCTCCAATGCCGAGGCGCCGGAGCAGGCCTTGCGGCGCTTCTCAGGCGCCGACGAGGATCTGGCCGCGCTGCTCAATCGCCAGGTGTTGCAGACCTTCGCCCCCGAGTTCCGGCAGTTCCTGCTGGAGGTGGCGCTGCTGCGCAGCTTCAATGTCAATCTGTGCCGGCATGCCGGCGGCGATGCGCAGGCTGCCGAACATGTACGGCAATTGCTGCGCCACAACCTGTTCGTGATCCCGCTGGACCGCAAGCGCAGCTGGTACCGGCTGCACGCCCTGTTCCGCGAATTTCTGCTCGACGAGGCGGAGCGCCAGCTGCCGCTACCCCGGCGCGCCGAGATCCTCGCGCGTGCGGCCGAGTGGTGCGAGAACGAGGGGCGCTGGGTGGATGCGGTCGAGTACGCCCAGGCCTCCGGCTCGGTGCCGCTGACGGCGGCGATCCTTGAGCGCATCGCCGCCTTGTTCGTGCGCGACCGTGGCGACCTGCGGCAGTACATCGAATGGGTCGAGCAACTGCACCGCGGCGGCCATCGGGGCGGCTGGGAGACCGACTACTGGTACGTCTGGGCGCTGGTTTTCCACCGGCGCTACGAGTACGCACGCGCCCAGGCCGATCTGCTGACGGCGCGGCTGCAGCGCGGCGGCGCGGCGGCCTTCAGCCGTGCCGATGCGCGCGAGTTCCGCCGCCGCATCGACGTCATCCGCCTGGCCATCGACATCTATACCGACCGTCTCGGCGAAGCCCGCGAGCAGGCGCTGCAGTGGCTGGCCGACGCGGCCGGCGCCGATCCGTTCAATGTCGCAACGGTGGCCTGCGCGGCAGCCATCGAGCGCGCCAGCATGTTCGCGTCGATCGAGGCGCGCGCCCTGTGCCGGCAGGCGCGTTCGGCGATCGCCCAGGCCGACAGCGACTACGGCAACGCCTGGGTAGGCTTGATCGGCGCGATGGTCCCCTTGCTCGAAGGCGACTTCGCCGAGGCGCATCACGATCTGCAGGCGCTGCTGGCGCGGACGCGCGAATCGGCCGGCGATGCTGCCGGCATTACCGGTACCGTGGCGATGCTGGCGGCCAAGAGTGCGGTCGAGACCGGGCAGACGGCGCAGGCGGCCGAATGGCTGGCGCTGGGCCTGCGTCGCGCGCAGACCCACGGCATGCTCGATACCACCGCCTTCGGTCTGGACGCCGGCGTCAAGCTGTGGAGCGGCGACCCTGCTGATGAGTCCCTCGCCGCGCTGCGCGAGATCGCCGCCGCCTATCCGCCGCGGTTGGCGCTGATGCTCAGCTGCTTCGAAATCCGTCGTCTGCTGCGCGTCGGCCGGCTCGATGAGGCCGCCCTCAGGGCCGAGCAACTGGGACTCGGCGGCTCAGCGGCGGAGCTTGAAGCCGACGATGCCGTGCGCCGGATTCCGTGCGTGCGCGATCTGCTGATGGCAAGCCGCATCGAGCTGCATATCGCCGCCGGCCGCCTGCGTCAAGCAGCGGCCCTGATCGCCGAGGAGTCGAAGCTGGCGCGCGCCGACAATCGCTACGGCCGCCTGGTCGAGCTGGCGCTGGACGAGGCGCAGCTTGCCAACGTCTCGCACAACCCGGCGCCGGCGGCGCGACATCTGACCCGCGCGATCAGCCTGGCGGCGCGGCGTCGCTACGTGCGCGCTTTCGCCGACCGCGCCAGCCTGGTCGCCAGCCTGGTCAATGACACCAAAGCCAAGGACTGGGGTTTTGCCAACGACGAGGAGCGGCAATTCTTCACCGAGATCTGCGCGCTGCTGCCGGCACAGGCCAGCACGCGCGAACTGATCGAGCAGGAGCGCGACAAGCCGCCGCAATTGTCGGAGACCCCGACCGCGCGTGAACTGGAACTGCTGGCCCTGGTCGACGCCGGCCTGTCGAACCAGCAGCTCGCTGATCGCCTGTCGGTATCGGTGGCCACCGTCAAATGGCATCTGTACAACCTCTACAGCAAGCTCGGCGTATCGAGCCGCTCGGCGGCGCTGGCGCGCGCGCGCGGACTGAATCTGCTGGCGCGCTGAGCGCGCTTGGATCGGTATAGTGCGAACCAAATCCGACGTCGCCGATCCCGATTCCGGCGCAACGCATCCGAGGAGACAGGTATTCGTGTGCAGTACGACCGTTGAGGCCCTGCGGTGCGGGGCAGGTGCCCGCTGATGGCGATCGATCTGCCGCCCCCGCAGCTGCCGCAGGAAGCGCAGCTTTCGAGTTTTCCCGCCGGCGCGGCCACCGCTGCTTTCACCGTCACGCTGGGCAACACGCGCCTGCATGTCTTCGGGCCGCCGCCGCCGGAAGCGCTGCTGCGCCTGCTGCTGGCGCGCGCGCAGACGCAGTCCGATGTGGTCTATGCGGTGCGCGATGCGTACTACAGCAGCGGCTATCCGGTCGCCAAGATCGCCTACGCGCTCAACGGCGACGATCTTTATGTGTCGGTGGCGCCGCAGCCGGTCACCGCGATCCAGATGCCGCAGCGCTACCAGCCGTACTTCGAGGATCTGCCCTCGCGCGAGGCGCTCGACGTCGACGCGCTCGAGTCCGCCCGCATCCTGGCGTCCGAACACGCCGACCGCGCCGGCGAGAGCCTGCAGATGGCGCTGCGGCCCGAAGCGGGCGGCGTGGCGGTGCTGCTGGCGGAGAACGGCGAGGGACCGGCGCAGACCTCGCTGGCCGGCGGCTTCGGCAATCCGGGCAACCGATTCCTGGGCCGGTATTTCGCCGACCTCCTGCTGAAGCAGAACTTCGGCAGCGGCGACACCGTGGCGGTCGGCGGCCGCTACGCGTTTCCGGAGCTCGACGACGGCAGTGCCGATGCCGAATACGCCGATGCCTCGGTGGCGTGGAGTCATGTCGGCCGGCTCGGCCTGTTCGGTCTGACGGCGAGCTACATCGACTACTCGCAAAAGCCCGAGCTCGACGACAGCACGATCGACTACGAATTCAAGGGTGACATCCGGCAGGCCGAAGCCAGCTGGCAGAACCTGCTGTCGGCCTCGCTCTCGCATCGCTGGACTCTGGGCGGCAAGGTCGATTACGTCTGGAAGCGCCTGAAGCTGGATCCCCTCGATCTTGCGGTGCAGCGGCAGACCTACACCTCCGTGGAGGTTTCGACCGGCTATCGATGCAGCGTGCTGCTGTTCGAGCGCGCCTGGGACTTCGATCTGTCGCTGGCCCTGCGCAAGGGGCTCGGTGACGATCGCAGCGATGATCCCGAGGTTTTCGCCGATCTGGGCTATCTGCTGCTGCGTCCGGATTTGCGCGCGCAGGTGCCGGTCGCCGATCGCCAGACGGTGCAGTTGCGCGTCTCCGGACAATGGTCGGGCGACACCCTGCCGGAGCAGCAGCAGTGGGTGCTCGGCGGCCGCAGCGCGATCGAGTCCTACCTGCCGGGCTTCGCTTACGGCGACCAGGGCGCGCTGGCGGCCCTGCAGTGGGAGCTGACGCTGGCCGAATGGGCAGGATGGAAACTCGCACCCAAGCTGTTCGCCGAGTACGGGGTATCGCGCGTCAGCGAGGCCGGTTTCATCCTGGACGGAAACGGGCGCAGCCAGTCGGTTGCCGACGCCGGCGCGGCGTTGACCGTGGACTGGCGCAAGCACCTGAGCCTGAGCGTGTCGGCAGCGGCGCCGCTGGCCAGCTCCGGCATCAATCGGCAGACGCGGGACGATACCCGGGCCGACCTGCTGTTCAGGGTGGAACTGCGCCTGTAGTGGTGATCCCGACTGCAAGTCGCGCCGTTTTCGGCTATGCGAGCCGGGATCGCATGGTAGTATGGCTTCGTATTATTCGTGTGCTTTGCACCTGCATCCGGACTGCAAACGGACTCAGGGCCTTGGTTCCAATGTGCTCAATCGAAGGAGAGTAGAAATGTACAAGTATGCTGCCGCGGCCGTCCTCGCTCTGGGTCTGAGCTCGCCCGCATTTGCCGGCGACACGGTGGGCCTGACGCCGCTGCTGTCCGGTCTGGATCGCCTCACCACGCCGCTGCTGAAGCCGGTCACCAATCTGACGCAGCCGCTGGTTGGCCGCCTGGTCGGCACTGCTGCCGCCGGTCCGCTGCCGAATCTCGGCAAGCTGCTCGCGCCGATCAACAACAATGTGCTGGTCAGGCTGGGCAATCTGACCAATGGCGCGCTGCGCGACTAAGCGCTGAGCGTTCGCAGGTCTCGAATCAACGGCGCAGCCCTTCGGGGCTGCGCCGTTTTTTATTGCGCGGAGAAATCCCGGCCGGTGAAATGCGCGGCTTCAGCGCGCGACACGGAATCCCATGCCGTCGCTGCGTGCATCGCTGCGGTCGCCGTCGCGGTTGGAGACACGCAGGCTGCGCGGGTGATTGCCCCAGCCGCCGCCGCGATTCACCCGCTTCGTGCAGTCTGCCTCGACCCAGGCCGAAGCGTCCCGCGGTGAGCCGATGTAGTTCGCGTGCCAGCAATCGGCGACCCATTCCCAGACATTACCCAGCATGTCGTGCAGACCCCAGGCATTGGGCGGATAGCTGCCCACCGGCGCCGCCTGGGCGTGTCCGTCGTCGCAGGCGATCGCCCAGGTCCAGTTGGGTTGCGCCGCCTGCCCTGAAATATCGAAGGCATTGGCGTACCGGCAGGTGACCGTGTCCAGGTTGCCCCAGGTGTACTGCGCTTCCGAGCCGGCGCGCGCCGCATATTCCCATTCGACCTCGCTGGGCAGACGGTAGGGCTTGCCGGTGTGGCGGCGCAGCCAGTCGACGTATTGCTGCGCCTGCTCCCAGGACACGCCGGTCACCGGATAGCGGCCGCCCGCCGTGGCATTGCCGGCCGCCATGCAGGCTCCGGCGCTGACACAGCGCTGCCACTCGGCGACGGTGACTTCATAGCGGGCGATCGCGAACGGCTCGACGCGAAGCTTGCGGATCGGCTTCTCGTAATCGCGGCCGTTGCCGAAGAGGTCCCCCATGCGGAATTCACCGCCGCGCACGGCGATCATCTCCGGCGTGTCCTGGCAGTCGCGGAAGGCGCCCGGGTTGCCGCCGGCCGTCGTTGCCTCGGTCGCGGCGGGGGCGATGCAGGGCGAACTGGCCTTGGCTGGCGGTGCTGCCTGAGCCCGCGCGCAGATCATCAGGGACGAGGCCAGAAGCAGCAGGACCGCGGCTATCGACTTCAAGATGGGCTTCCTATGGCGTGAATTCCAGAACGATACTGCCAGCCTGGCCGCGCGCGTTGTTGTCCAGCGGCAGGGGCTGGGTCTTCCAGACAGCGCGCATCACCGAATCGTCGAGCTGGGGGCTGCCGCAGGTCTGTACCTGGCTGACGTTGCTGATGATGCCGCCGGGCAGGTAATCGATCTTGAAACGGCAGAGGAACGGTATGCGCGGACCGGCCGGCTGCAGCCAGTTGCCGCGGACGCCGTCGAGGATCAGTGAGAACGCCGATTCGCCTTCGTTGCCGACTTTCTCCGCCGGCGGCGGGCTGGCCTTGGCCTGCGACTCCTGCTTGGCCTGCGGCTTGCTCGGTGGTGTTACCGGCTTTGGGGTGGGCGCCGGCTTGGGTTCGAGCGGCTTGGGTTTGACCGGTTCCGGAGTCGGCTGCGGGGCCGGCTCCGCGACCTGCGCGGGCGCGGCAGCCGGAGCAGCTGCCTTGACGATCATGACCGCCTGGATCCGTTGCGGAACCTGCGGTTTGCCGCGCGCCGCGAATTGCCAGCTAAGCAAGACGGCAAACAGCAGATGGACGGCGACGGAAGCCGTCGTCCAGTTCCACGCCGGTAGCCGGGAGGCGGCTACCGGCGTGTACCGGTCAGGCAGAGGCAGCGACGAAGAAACCGTCCCGAGATCCAACACCCGCTCGTGGCGGGCTGTCATGGCAGACACGTCGCGCCCTGAACTCCTTTACATGCTGATGACGATCAGCCCTGCGGTGCCGCCTGCGGGCAACCGTCCATATCGACCTGCGAACCGGTCGGCGTATCGGGGCACTTGTCCATGCTGTCGATCATGCCATCACCGTCCGAATCAGTCTGCCCCTGGTCGCCGCCGTCGACCGGCGCGGTGACTTCGACCGGCTGTTCCGGTGCCGGCGGCGGGGCCGGCGCCTTCCAGAACAGCGGCACGGTCACGCCCAGAGCCAGGACGAGATCGCCGAACTTGTCCTTGCCTTCGTCGATGTCGCCAAGAACATCATCGGACTTCTCGAAGCGATAACGCGCTTCCATGCGCAGCGCGGCAGGCTTGCCGAAGATGGCGATGCCCGTCATCAGGCCGGCGCCCGCGTCGACCGACCAGCCCTTGTAGTCGATCGACGTGCCTTCCGTCCGGCGATTATTGGCCGGACCCACCCGCTGGCTGAGCGGAGCGTCGGAGCCCTCGACATAGTTACCGCCCAACAGGCCGTAAATGTTGCCGGCCTTGCCGCTGAACGGCCACACCAGTGCCGTCAGGCCATAACCGGTGGTGTGCTGGTCGCCCGGGTTGTAGTCGAGGTTCGACGTCTGCGAGGCCTTGTTGCGCGTCAGGTAGCTCGCCACTTCGAGCGTCAGGCGGTTGGTGATCTTGCGGCCGACGGCCAGCGAGACACCCATGCCGTCTTCGATCTGACGCTTACCGTCGGCAAAGACGGCCGTCACCATCGGCGACACGTAGACCGGCTGGCCGATGACCTGGATCAGGCCATCGTTGCCGCCTTCGGCGGCGGCAATGGCCTTCGCCGACTCGACGACGGCATCGGTCTGGGCTTCCTGGGCGAGCGCTGTGGCCGACATCGCTGCGGCAACCGCCGTCATCGTGCAGCCGAGCAGGGCCGAAATTCTGGAACTCATGGACATCTCCTCTCTCTATTTATGGCGCGAAAGATTGCTGTGTCGCCTGACCACTCCCCGTGGCGACGCGGGCCTCGCGTTGTTTAATCGATGCGCCTGCCTGGGGCAGTACGAACCTTCACTGCTTTTTTCTTCCCGCGACAGTGCTGTATCGCACTTTTTAAGGTGTCGCGGGCCGGTGCCTTCCTTCCTCGGCACTGTGCATCGCGTACCCCACCACGGTGCACATCTATACCGTATGGATAAATACCATAAATCGGCGACGAAGGCAGGCCCCGGGTGCGCCCCTAGGCGGCGAAGCTGGCGCGTACCGAGCCCAGGCCGCTGACGCGGGCTTCATAGGTTTCGCCGGGCTGGGCGGCGACCATCGGGCCGAGCGCGCCGGACAGGATGATATCGCCCGCCTGCAGCGGCCTGCCGGTCTCGATCATCTTGCGTGCGAGCCACAGCGCGGCATTGAGCGGGTGGCCCAGGCAGGCTTCGCCGCGACCGGCCGACACGCGCTCGCCGTCGCTGGCGCGGGTCATCACCATTTCGCAGTCGCGCAGGTCCAGGCCGTCGAGTCGATACGGCGTGTTGCCGAGCACGAAAAGACCGCTCGACGCGTTGTCGGCGACCGTGTCGACCAGGCGGATGTCCCAGTTGGCGATGCGGCTGCCGACGATCTCGATGGCAATAACGGCGTAGTCGATCGCTCGCATCAGGTCGGCGACCGTGGGCTGTTCGCCGGTGAGGTCACGGCCCAGCACGAAGGCGATTTCCGCCTCCGATTTCGGCTGCAGCACGCGGCCGGCGGCCACCGGTTCGCCGTCGCAGACCGCCATGTCGGCGAACAGCATGCCGAAGTCCGGCTGGTCGACGCCGAGTTGCTTCTGCACCGCCACCGAGGTCAGGCCGATCTTGCGGCCGGCCAGGCGGCGGCCTTGCGCGAGCCAGCGCTTGGTATTGATCTCCTGGACCGCGTAAGCGGCGTTGACGTCGCCATTGGCGACCAGTTCATCGCGCACCGGCGCGATCGGGCCGTCCTGATAGGCGCCCAGCAGCAGGTCGGCGGCGCGGCTCAGCTTGGCTTCGGAAGCGTTCGACATCGTCATCGTCCTGTGGCGATCAGTTAAGGCGGCCGGCGAAGAAATCGCGCGTCACCTGGTTGAACTCTGCCGGGTCCTCATACTGCGGCCAGTGCGCGCCGTCAGCCTTCATTACGTAGAGGATCGAATCCTTGACGCGGGCATGCGCGCCCTGCGCGCATTCGAGATCGTGGATCGGGTTGTCGCGCGTCCACAGGAAGATCGTCTTGGCGCGGATCTGTTCGAGCGGGATCAGGAACTCGTCGTGGCGCGGCAGCATGCGGTTGACCAGCGGCGTCACCTCGCGACCTTCCGGCATCGTGTAGAAATGCAGGCGCAGCTTGATCAGCTCGTCGGTGATCAGGTGATGATTGCTAGGGTGGATCAGCCACTCGATGCGGTGCTTGACGCTGTCGTAGGTCGGCGCCAGGCCGGCGGCCTTCTTCGAGCGTTCCATCAGATCGAGCATGTCGGCGCGGCCCTTCTCGCTGATGATCGGAATGCCGGCACCGGTGTTGAGCATCAGGCGCTCGACGCGCTCCGGATACTTGACGGCGAAGAAGCCGGAGACCCAGCCGCCCAGCGATTCGCCGGACAGATGGGCCTTGGCGATGCCGAGTGCGTCCATCAGTTCGCGCAGCTGCTCGGCGAGTACCGGCGGCGTGTATTCCATGGCCTTGCGGCTGGACAGGCCATGGCCGACGTAATCGAAGGCGATGACGTGGAACTCGTCGGCGAGCGGTACCAGATTCTTGCAGTAGGCCTCCAGATGGCCGCCGATGCCATGCTGGAACAGGATCACCGGCGCGCCCTTGCGGCCGGCCTCGGCGATGCGGATGCGGCCGTAGGTCGGCGTGTCGACGTAGCGGATTTCGACGCCGAGATGATCAATCCAAAGGCTCATAGCTGCTCAACTCCCAGATTCTTGATGTAGACATGGGTCATGGTCTTCCACTGCTCGATCATCGAGCGGAAGACACGTTCGTCGTTCTGCCAGACGGCTCGCACCGAGAAGCCGCGCACCATGTTGAAGGTCAGCCAGACGATCTTGCTGGCATCGCGGCGCGCCACACCGCGCGCGCACAGGGTGTCGATCCACATCGACTCCGCGTCCATGCGCGCGTCGCGGGTCAGATCCTCGATGTGCTGGCGCAGCGAGGGGTTCTTGACCGAGGCGACGACCAGGTCGATGAGGATCGCGAACTCCGGAACCATGAAGAACGCGTAGGCATCGGCCACCATCGCTTCGATGGGGTCGGCATCGGTACGCGCTGTGCTGGCGCGCTTGGTGCTTCGCAGCAGGCTGCGCTGAAGCAGGTACGAAGCCAGCGCCAGGACCAGTTCGTCCTTGCTCGGGAAATGGTGATGCAGGGCGCCGCGCGAGACCTTGGCGACCCGCGCGACTTCGTCGGTGCGCAGGTTGACGTAACCCTTCTTGCGCAGGATGACCGACGCGGCCGCGATCAGGCGATGCCGCATCAGCTCCGAGCGCTCCGCCTGGGTGCGACGCCTGGGCTTGTCGGCGGCGGCCGCGCGCCTGCGCTTGACCGGCGCAGCCTCTGCAGCAGCATCCTTGTGCGGGTCGTCAGTACTCAACATGCAAGATCCCATCGATGACTTTCACCGGATAGGTCTGCAGCGGCTCTGTGCAGGGCGACGAGGTGGTCTCGCCGGTGGCGATGGCAAAGCCGCAGAAGTGCCAGCCGCAGATGACGTGCTCGCCGTCGATCATGCCTTCGTCCGACAACGAGGCATCCTCGTGGGTGCAGGTGTCGTTGGTGGCGTAATAGCCGCCGTTGAGGTTGTAAAGGGCGATGCGCGTGCCGTTCGGCAGCGTGGCGGACTTGATCTCGCCTTCGAGGATTTCGGCAGTCGGCAATGCGGCAAACAGGTTCGACATGAGGGTTCAAATGAGCAAAAGGAGATGATGCTTCAGAGCATCGTCGTGCCGCCATTGACGCTGATCACCTGGCCGGTGACAAAGGAGGCTTCCTCGCTGGCCAGATAGGCCACCATCGAGGCAATCTCCTGCATGGTTCCGGGGCGGCCCATCGGCACCACCTCGATGACCTTGCGTACCAGCTCGGGATCGCGCCTGGCGACTTCGTCGAGCTGCGGCGTGGCGACCACGCACGGCGCCACGGTGTTGACGGTGATGCCGTCCTTCGCGAACTCGCGTGCCAGGCCCGTGGTCATGCCGTGCATGCCGCCCTTGGCGGCGTTGTAGGCGGCGTGGTCGAACAGGCCGTTGCGGACGGAGTCGGCGCCGAGGTTGACGATGCGGCCATAGCCCTGTGCTTTCATGATGGGCAGCGCGTACCAGCAGCACCAGATGCAGGTCCACAGGTTGCGGTCGATCGTCGCGCGCAGGGTCTCCGGCGTGTGATCGAGGAACGGCCGCAGGATGCCGCCACCGGCGTTGTTGGCAAGGATGTCGAGCCGGCCGAAGTGCTTGGTCGCCGCTTCGATGGTCCGTTGCGCGACGTCCTGTTGCGACAGATCGCCGGCTTCGGTGACGACCTCGGTCAGCGCACCGAGCCTGGAGGCGGCCTCGTCGAGCAGCCTGGCGTCGAGATCCGCCAGCACGAGCTTGGCGCCGGCCTGCGCGAGACGCTCGGCGATCGCGTAGCCGATGCCGCGGGCGGAGCCGGTGACGACCGCGACGCGGTCTTGCAGGCTCCCCGGCGAGCCATAGCGGTTCATGCCAGCGCTCCGCTCTGTTCCGGGGAAACGCGCGGCGTCGGCGTGGCGTCTGCTGCGCGGGCTGGCGCGGCGGCCTGCTCGATCTCGCCGATCTTGCCGAAGGCCGGCGTCGGCACGCTGCCCCAGGTGTCGAGCGTGCCTGGCACGGGTTCCAGCAGGCGCGCTTCACGCGCGCCGTGCTCGGGGAAGCACTCCATGCCGAAGCTGTATTCCACCGTCATCCGGTCCGGGTCCAGGAAGTACAGGAAGATGCTTTCCGACGGCTGGTGACGGCCCGGTCCGAAGACGATGTCGATATCGTTCTTCTTCATCCGGTTCATGCCGCTGCCGATGTCGTCGATGTCCTTCACCATGAAGTTGACATGGTTGAGGTGGTCGTCGGTACCGGTGAGGATCGCCATCGAGTGATGCAAGGGGTTGGGAAAGCAGCGCAGGAACGCCGCGAAACCCGGCACGAAGTCGGAAACCGCGAAGCCCAGTTTTTCCGTCAGCCAGTGCAAGGCCTGGTCGAAGTCCGCGACGTTGACGACCACGTGGCCGAGCCGTTCGATCTTGGCCACGGTCGGAACATAGGGCTGCGACAGATGCATCATCTGGATGAAGTATTCCAGGCACAGGCCGCTGCCCGGAATGCGGAAGCGGAAGCCGGCCACGGTGCGCAGACGCTTGAGTTCGTCGACGCCGATCTCTTCGATCGTCAGACCCAGACTGCTCACGTACTCGCGCGCCGCCAGCAGATCCTTGCGGCTCTCCAGCTCGAAGCCGATGCGCTTCAGGCCCGGCTTGGCAGCCGGGTAGAGCAGCACGTTGTGATGATCCTGCGAGCAGCGCAGGGCCGTCAGGTCATCGGTGCTCTCGGAGACCGTCAGGCCGACCAGATCGCGGTAGAAGGCCGTGGTCTTGGCCAGGTCCGTGACATTGAGGGCCACGTAGCCGAGGCGGCGGTAGCGGAAAGGAATGCTCATGGGCGCCGTCGTCCTCAAAGGATGATGCTGATGCGGCCGTTCGGTTTGAGACCATCCATGTCCAGATTGCAGCGCTTCTCGCGGATGCGCAGGCCCTCCGGCGTCACCACGAGGCGGTAGCGGTAGCTGCCGATATAGGTCTCGGTGAGGCCGGCCTTGGTGCGGAAGGTCAACACCGCGGCGCCGACCTCCAGCTCGCTGTCGGTGCGCGAACGGATGCGCACGTTGCTGACCAGATGCCGTGTCTTGGACTTCGGAAACTCGGCGTGGGCGGTGCGCTTGAGCAGGCGCTCGACGCGCTGTTCGAGACGGAAGCGGTCGTCGGCGACGTAGAACAGGTCCGTGTCCGGCGACGCGTCGGGGCGCACGTCGGTGGCCGGCACGTGATAGCAGGCGTCCGCGGTGAACAGCTTCAGCCAGTCCTTGAGGCGCCACTCATCGAGCAGCTCGGCCTCGTAGAACATGAAATCCTCGACCTGCTCGCGGGTGACACTGGCGATGTCGGGAACCGAGCTGCTCAGGGGGGCGGTGACGGGGGCGGTCATGGTACGAGGCTCCTTCAGATCGCCGCGGTGGCTTTGGTGCGGCGCTGCCACTCGGTCCAGAACGCGCGCATCTGCAGTTCGTCGTCATAATCGACGCGTTCCTTGCTCATGCCCTTGGAGATGTCGTTCCAGGGCGCTTCCAGCATGTTCTCGTAGCCGCGCTGGCACTGCTCCAGCGCCTCGACGTCGTCCGGCGTCGCGAAACCGCCGGGACCGAGGAATTCAAGGAAGTTGGACAGGCGGTACTTGCGCGCCCAGGCGTTCTCCTCGGTCGGCGCCAGCGCCCAGCCGAATACCTGCATGGCGTCCGGCGCCGTCGGGAAATAGGTGCGCACGGTGATCGCCATGATGTCGTTGAGCACCAGGTTCGGAAAGATGAACATGTTGCGGTTGGACTTGGCGATGCGGTCGGCGCGCTCGACGCCGAAGCGCTCGACCAGGCGCTTGTAGACCTTTTCCAATTCGACCTTGCCGTCCTCGCCCCATAGCGGAATCCACTGCGCCACCGGCCGGCCCCAGGGCGCGCTGTACTCGATCACCGCGTGGCCGTTGCCGAGGTCGTAGCCGGTACCCTTGAGCGGCACCGGCGACATGCTGCCCTGCATGTTCTTCAGGTAGTCCAGATAGGTGGCGTGGGTGTTGACCGCGTGGTAGCCGTCGATGCTGTTCTCGGTGAGCAGCTTCCAGTTGGCGCGGATCTGGTACTCCTGCGTGCCGCCGACCAGGGTCATGCCGACTTCGGACTGGTCGGCGATGATGTCGATCCACTCCTTGGCGCCGGCCAGGTAGTCGGGCAGCGATTCCGTGTTCTTGTCGAAGCAGATGAACCAGAAATCCCGGTAGCTGTCGACGCGCGGCACCGGCACCAGATCGGCGGCGCCGTCGCAGTTGAAGTCTTCCGGATAGCTTTCCTTGCCGGGCTGGCTCTTGAGCTTGCCGTCGGAGCCGAACACCCAGCCGTGGTAGAAGCACTGGAAGCTCTTGGCGTTGCCCTTGCGCTCGCGGCAGACCTGCGCGCCGCGGTGCGGGCAGACGTTGAAGAAGGCATTGATCTTGTTCTGCGCGTCGCGCGTGAACAGGATGCTGCGCTTGGCGATGATGCGGCTGACGAAATCGCCCGGCTTCTGCAGCTCGGAAGAGTGGCCCAGATACAGCCAGCACTTGTTGAAGATTTCGTCGTACTCGTCCTGCATGATCTTGGGATCGACGAAGCTGCGGCGCGCAACCTTGAAGGTTTTGCGCTCCGGATCGACGGCAACGGCGGGCTGCGACGGCGTGGCTGGCATGTTCATGGCGTGCGTCCTGAATCGACTGAATACGTGAGGCGGTTCGGCAGATCAGCTGAGGCGGCCGGAGCCCGTGCTGTGCGAGTCCAGCCAGGCCAGGAATTCGGCAGACGGCACGACGACGGCGGTCGGTTCGCCGTTCTCGTCGCGGCCGATGCAGAGAAACTCCTCGTCGGAGCTCTGGCCCATCAGTGCCATCAGCGCCAGTTCGGGCGTCGTGCGGCGCAGGGCGGACAGGCTTTCTTCTGCAGTGCTGAAGCCTGGAATGACTAGGTTATCCATCGGTGCTCCTCTCTCCGAATTTCAATGAAGTGACCGCTGCAACGATGCGGGCGCAGGTGCCCGCTCTACGGCCGCTCTGCGGCGGCTTGGCGAGTCTTGTGTGTTCAGGCCACGCTCTGGCCGCGCGCGCGCGCCAGATCCAGCGCGACGTCCTCGATCATGTCTTCCTGGCCGCCGACGGTCTTGCGGCGCCCCATCTCGACCAGGATGTCGCGCGCCGGCACGCCGTACTTGGCCTGGGCGCGCTTGGCGAACAGCAGGAACGACGAATAGGTACCGGCGTAGCCCAGCGTCAGCGAGTTGCGGTCGATCCGCACCGGGAAGTCCATGATCGGCGTGACCAGGTCCTCGGCGACGTCGGTGACCTTGAACAGGTCGACGCCGGTGACGATACCCATGCGCTCGGCCACCGCGATAAACACTTCCATCGGCGTATTGCCGGCGCCGGCGCCCATGCCGCCGCAGGCGCAGTCGATGCGCGAGGCGCCGGCGGCGACTGCGGCGATCGAGTTGGCGACGCCCATCGCCAGGTTGTGATGGCCATGAAAGCCGATCTCGGTCTCGGGCCGGAGCGCGTCGCGCAGCGCGGCGACGCGCTCGGTGACGTGCTCGGGCAGCATGTAGCCGGCCGAGTCGGTGGTATAGATGCAGTTGGCGCCGTAGCTTTCCATCAGGCGGGCCTGCTCGACGATCTTCTCGGCGCTGGCCATGTGCGACATCATCAGGAAGCCCACCGTATCCAGGCCCATCTTGCGGCCCAGTGCGATGTGCTGCTCGGAAACATCGGCCTCGGTGCAATGCGTGGCGACGCGGATGCAGGAAATGCCGCAGTCGGCGGCCATGCGCAGATCATCGACGGTGCCGATGCCCGGCAGCAGCAGTGCCGAGACCTTGGCTTTCTTCATCAGCGGAATGACCGCGCGCAGATAGGCTTCGTCGGAGGCCGCGGCAAAACCGTAGTTCACCGATTCGCCGCCGAGGCCGTCGCCGTGCGTGATTTCGATCAGCGGCACGCCGGCTTCGTCGAGGCCGGTGGCGATGGTCTTCATCTGCTCGATGGTGATCTGGTGACGCTTCGGGTGCATGCCGTCGCGCAGCGACATGTCATGCACGGTGACCTTGCGGCCGGCGACACTGGAAGCAGGCGGGTTGGGGGGCTGGGTCATGCTCAGGTCCTCAGGCGGCCGCCGCGGCGCTGCGCGACAGGAGTTTGCGGGCAAAGACTTCGCCGGTGCGGGCGGCGGCGGCGGTCATGATGTCGAGATTGCCGGCGTACTTGGGCAGGTAATCGCCCAGGCCTTCGACTTCGAGCAGGATCGTCACGCGCTTGCCGTCGAAGATCGGGCCGTTCTTGAGGCGGTAGCCCGGCACGTACTTCTGCACCTCGGCGATCATCCGGTGGACCGACTCGGTGATCTTGGCCTGATCCGGCTCGTCGACGGTCAGGCAGTGCACCGTGTCGCGCATGATCAGCGGCGGCTCGGCCGGGTTGATGATGATGATGGCCTTGCCCTTCTTGGCGCCGCCGACTTTCTGCACCGCACCGGCGGTGGTGCGGGTGAATTCGTCGATGTTCTTGCGCGTGCCCGGGCCGACCGACTTGGACGACACCGTGGCGATGATCTCGCCGTAATCGACCGCCTGCACCCGTGACACCGCGGCCACCATCGGGATCGTCGCCTGGCCCCCGCAGGTGACCATGTTGACGTTGGTGGCGCCGCTTTCCAGCTGCTCGGCCAGATTCACCGGCGGAATGCAGTACGGGCCGATCGCCGCCGGCGTCAGGTCGATCATCATCACGCCCAGTTCGGCGAGCTTGCGCGAATTTTCCGGATGCACGTAGGCCGAGGTCGAATCGAAGGCGATCTGGATGTTGTCCGCCTTGACGTGCGGCAGCAGGCCATCAACGCCGTCGGCCGTCGTCTTCAATCCGAAGTCGCGCGCGCGGGCCAGGCCGTCGGAGTTGGGGTCGATGCCGACCATCCACACCGGTTCCAGGACATCGCTGCGGCGGAGCTTGTACAGCAGATCGGTGCCGATGTTGCCGGGGCCGATCAGGGCGCAACGGATCTTGCTCACGTTTTGACTCTCTCCATGCTTCGGTCTGGGTCGGGGACGCCCTGCATCGGAGCGTCCAGCAGGACCTTGATGGCGCGTACCATACAGACCTCGACCAGGAATGGCAACATACCGGTTAACCGGCTTGTAAGTTTGCTGCGCTGCGGCAAAATCCGCTCGGGAACATGAATGAAATCAGCGGCAAGGCGAGCCCGGCCAGGGCGAAAGAGTTCCAGGAAATTTCTTTACATACAGAGGTGTGACGGTGAAAGCTGATCTTGATCGTGATGTCAGGCTGGCGGCGCGCGCGCTGGCACGAGGGGGGCTTGTGCACGCCTATGGGCATTGCAGTGCGCGGCTCGACGCGGACCGCTTTGTGGTCTGCGCCGCCAGGCCGATGGGCACCATAGGCCTGCACGAGACCGGTACCGTGGTGCCGGTCGACGGGCCGCTGCCGGAGGGCGTGCTGGGCGAGGTGCGGGCCCACCAAGCGATTTATCGGCGTCGTGCCGATGTCGGCGCGATTTGCCGGATCATGCCGCCGCAGACCGGCATCCTCGCGCTGCTGCGCCGCACGCCGCGGCCGCGGCATGGTTTCGGAGCCTACTTCGCGCCGGGTCCGGCCCTGTGGGAGGACCCGCGCCTGCTGCGTGACGACGCTTCGGCCGACAGGCTTGCCGCCGCGCTGGGGCAGGGCAACGCCATCGTCATGCGCGCCAATGGGGCCGTCGTGGTGGGGGCTTCGATCATCGAAGCGGTGGCGCTGTCATGGTTTCTGGAGGAGGCGGCGCGGGTCGAGCTCGGCCTGGCGCAGTTGCGCGCCGACGGCGACGAGACGCTGCTGACGGCCGAGGAGACCAAGGCGCGCCAGGTCGTCGCCGGACGCGTCTACGAGCGGATGTGGGAGTACCTCACGCACGGCGATCCTGAAGCCGTACCCTTGCCGTAAGTCGCAAACCCAGCCCGCAGCAGGAGCGCGTGATCAAGATGATTGTCGAAGTCTGGCGCCGGCCAGACCTGAGCGCCGAGCAGTTCGCGCAGCGCTGGCTGAACGCGCATGGCGCGCTGGTGCGCAAGCACGCCAAGGCGATGGGCTTTGTTCGCTACGTGCAGAGCCACAAGCAGCCGTCGGCGGCCATCGACGCCTTTGCCGCCGCCCGCGGCTGAAAGGCGCCGCCCGATGGACTGACCGAAGTGTGGTGGGAGAGCGTCGAGGCGATGAACGCGGCCCTGGGTTCCCCGGAAGGCCAGGCGGCAAGCGCCGCGCTGGAGGCGGACGAGAAGCTGTTTTGCGACAGCACCCGCCTCAGTGCGTTCCTGGCGGTCGAGGAAGGAGGAAATCTTCGACTTCCGCCAGGCGCACTGAGCGGCTTGGGTCCGCGCCTACAGCGCGATCGTCGCGGTGCCGGTGATGAAGCTGGTCGCACCGTCTTCGGAGCGGGCTTCGAGGTTCAGCGCAGCGACATCGCCGTCGAGCTTGTCGAGCGTGGCGCGGCAGACGATCGCCTGCCCGACCGGAATGGTGGCGGCGAAGCGAGAACTCAGGCCGCGGATCGACTCGACGGCAAAGTGGTCGGTCAGCAGTCGGCCGAGCAAGGCCATGCCGAGCATGCCGTGGACGATGACATCGTCGAAGCCGGCCTGCTTGGCAAACGCCGGGTCCAGGTGCAGTGGATTGCTGTCGCCGGAGGCCTTGGCGTAGAGCGCGAGGTCGTCGCGGCTCAGTGGCCCGAAGCGGTGCTCGGCGACGATGCTGCCGAGGGCGAGATCCTTGAGGTCGACGCTCATGCGGCCACCTTCGGCGCCGGATTGCGCACCAGCACCACTTGGCGCGAGCGGCCGACCAGCGTGCCCGCGGCGTTGTGCAATACCGATTCGATGACGATGAAATCCATCAGTCCGTTCTTCTTGTCGTAAAGGTCGGTGACCGTACGCTGCACGCTCAGCACGTCGCCGGCGGCGATGGGGGCCAGGTAATCGAACTGCTGCTCGGCGTGCAGCACGCGGCGCAGATCGACGCCCAGGGCTTCGAGGATCGCCCGCGAGCTGCCGTGCTCGCCTTCCAGGGCCTTCATGAAGGTCGGCGGAGCGGCGGTCGTGGCGAACCGAGGATTCTTTTCACCGATCGCCTGAGCGAACAGCGCCAGCCGCGCCGGCTCGACGGTCACGGTGAAGGTCGGAAAGGCGTGGCCCAGGTGCTTGCGGTCAATGGCCATCAGGCCCTCCCGCGCTCGGGATCAGGTAGTTCATGCGGTCTCTCCATGGAAAAACGTCTTGACATCCGGCGCGCGCTTCGTCGGTTCGAGCATTGGACCTTCGCGTCGCTGCGACGGAAAACGCGTGCAGACGCAGATGCGCGTCCGCCTCGCGCGGCGGTGGAACAATAAATATGCGAGCTGACCATCTGGAAGTCTTGGAAAAGCGCAGGCTTCATAGTAGTTTCTGCTCATAGCAATTATCCGCTGCCGCTCGGGCGCCGTCGAGGCGAACGGCGCGCAGACGCACGACGATTCGCCAGGGATCATCTACGCCGTGCCTGACCGTGAAGAGATGGGAGCTGGAGAGGCTTATCAAGGTGGCAGCGGCAGCCCCTTGGTTCTGCTGCATGGTTTGACCGGGACCTGGCATATCTGGAAGCCGGTGCTGGCAGCGCTGGAAAAACATCACCGCGTCATCGCCCTGACCCTGCCGGGCCACGCCGGCGGCCCGGCCTTGGCGCCGGGCGTCGAATCCACCGTTGACAATATCGCCGATCGTGTCATCGAGGACCTGCGCGCGCGCGGCATCGAGTCGGCGCACGTCGTTGGCAATTCGCTGGGCGGCTGGCTGTCGTTGGAACTGGCGCGCCGCGGCTTTGCGCGCTCGGTGGTCGCGCTGTCGCCCGCCGGCGGCTGGCAGACGGCGGACGACTACCGCGACGTCTCGCGGCCTTTTCGCCTGTTCTACTACCTCATGCCGCTGGTGCTTCTGCTGACCATCGCCTTCCTGTGGATCGGCGGACTGCGTCGCGCGCTGGCGCGGCAGACGATGGAGCATGCGGAGCGTATACCGGCGGGTGAATTCATCGTGTCGCTGTTCGCGTTCATGAGGACGCGGATTCTGCTGCCACTGCTCGGCAGCATGGGGCGTTACGGCCCCTTCCGGCCGCTGCAGGCGCCCGGAGTGCCGATCCGCATTGCCTGGAGCGGCGAGGATCGCGTGATCCCCTACGCGCGCTACGGCGTGGCGATGTACGAGCGAGCGCCACAAGCTGAAAAAGTGATACTGCCGGGCGTCGGCCACGTGCCGATGTATGACGATCCCGAGAGGGTCGCGGCCTGCATACTTGAAGTGACACGGGCCGCCGATGCAGCGGCCTCGGGGGAGAGGACCCACAACAATGACACTGACCATTCCTGATCTCGCGCCGCTGTTACGATCCAGAAAAAGCTACGCCAAAGACGTTCTCGAAAGCCCCCGGTTCACCCAGCAGCTCGCCCTGCTGGCGGCTCGCCTCAAGCGGCCGCTGGAGCAGGTCGCAGCCGAAGCGCGCAAGGGCATGGAAGAGATCGTCACCATGCAGAACCCGCTCTACACGGCCATGTTCGATCATGGCCTGGGGCCGCTGCACACGCGCGCCTGGACGATCGAGCCGGACTTCGATGCTTTGCAGAAGCTGCGCCAGCTCAATCGCACCCATCCGCTTGTATTCCTGCCGACGCATCGCAGTTACGCCGACGCTTTCATCCTGACGCGGACGCTGCGCGAGAACGGACTGCCGCGCAATCACATTCTGGGCGGCAACAACCTCGGCTTCTTTCCGCTCGGCACCATCATCCGCCGTTCCGGCGGCGTGCTGGTGAGGCGCAGCTTTCAGGACGACGAGGTGTACAAGTTCGTGGTCCGCGAGTACCTGGGCTATCTGGTCGCCCAGGGTCGCAATCTCGAGTGGTACATGGAGGGCGGCCGTTCGCGCACCGGCAAGCTGCGCCCGCCGAAATACGGCCTGCTGCGGTATCTGGTCGACGCGATCCAGAGTGGCGTCGCCGAAGACATGCTGCTGGTGCCGACCTCGATCACCTACGACCAGCTGCACGAGATCGGCACGATGGCGGCGGAGGAGGCCGGCGCCGCCAAGTCCAAGGAGGGCGTGCGCTGGCTCGCCGACTACGCCCGCACGCAGCAGAAATGGATCGGCACCGCCTTCGTCCGCTTCGGCGAGCCGCTGTCCCTGCGCGATGCGCTGCAGCGTGCCGACAGCGAATCCTCGCAGGGCGGGCGCTGGACGGTGGAGAAGATCGCCTTCGAGGTGTTCGAGCGGATCAATCGTGTGACGCCGGTGACGGCGCCGGCGCTGGTGACCCTGGCGCTGCTCGGCGTCGGCGATCGTGCACTGACGCTGCTGGAAGTGAGCAATCTGGTGCGGCCGCTGCTGGAATATGCCGAGGGGCGTGGCCTGCCGCTGGCGCAGATCAGCTGCCTCGACGATGCCGAGCAACTGGAGCAGGTGCTCGACGCGCTGGCCAAGTCCGGCGTGGTGCTGCGCTACGAGCGCGGCACCGAGACGGTCTACGGGATCAATCCGGGGCAGCACGCGGTGGCGGCCTACTACCGCAACAGCGCCATCCACTGGTTCATCAATCGTGCGCTGGCGGAAATCAGCCTGCTGGAAGTGGCCGATGCCCCTGAAGGCGATGTGCTCCCGCAGGCCTGGGAAAAGGCTTTCGCGCTGCGCGATCTGCTCAAGTTCGATTTCTTCTTCAGCGATCGCCAGACCTTTCGCGAGGAACTCAAGGCGGAGTCGCTGCTGCTGGACCCACAGTTCCGCTCGCACGTCGATACCGCCAAGGACCGCCGCTTCGTGCTGAGCAACGCGCCGTTCCTGATCGCGCATCGGGTGCTGCCGGCGTTTCTCGAGGCCTATTACGTGGTGGCCGAGCGTCTGGCGGCGCAACCGATCGACCAGGCGATCGACAAGAACCGCTTCATCGATCATTGCTGCCAGGTCGGCAAGCAGTATCTGCTGCAACATCGCCTGCGCAACCCGGAAGCGGTTTCCCGCGAGCTCTACGGCAATGCGCTGCGGCTCGCGGCCAATCGCGGCCTGCTCGAACCCAGCGACGACAAGAAGCTGGCCAAGCGGCGCCGAGAGTTCGCCGAGGAGCTGGCTGCGGCGGTCAAGGCGGTCGCGTCGATCGACCAGTTCGAGCAGCTTCGTCTCAGTGAAGAGGTGCGTGGATGAGCGCGTTGGACGAAGCGATTGCCAGGATCATGGCGGGGCCGTCAGGGCCGAAAATCGGCGCCTTCTTCGACTTTGACGGCACCCTGATCGACGGCTATTCCGCCGCGACTTACTTCACCGAGCGCGTGCGCAAGCGGGAAGCCGGCTGGCGCGAGATCGTCGAGATGCTGTTGCTGGCCAAGAAGGGCGACCTCAGCGACGAGGAGTTCGGCGAGGTGATCCGCAAGGGCATCGCCGAATGGGGCGGCCAGACCGAGGAGGAGATGATCGAGCTCTGGGACCGGCTGTTCCGCACCAAGATCGCCGACACTCAGTTCCCGGAGGCCTGGCATCTGGTGCAGGCGCATCTGCGCAAGGGCCATACCGTGGCGGTGGCGTCGTCGGCGACGCCGTATCAGGTGATGCCCCTGGCCAAGGAATGGGGCATCGAGCATCTGCTGTGCACGCAGCCAATGGTGCGCAAGGGCATGTTGACCGGCGGCATCGTCGGCAAGCCGGCCTGGGGCGAGGGCAAGGCCGAGGCGGTTCGCAGCTTCGCCAAGCAGCACAAGCTCAAGCTGGTCGACAGCTATGCCTATGCCAACGGCAATGAGGACATCGCCTTTCTCGATACCGTCGGCCACCCCACGGCCGTCAACGCCAAGCCCATGCTGGCCGGTGTTGCAGCAGAGAAATCATGGGAGCGCCTGGACTTCGAGCCGCGACGCCGCGCGCCGCGCGCCGCGGTGGCGCGCACGGTCGGTGCCTATGGTGCGATGGCGGTCAGCTTCCTGGCCGGCCTGGGTTACGCGCGGGCTACCGGAGAGACGCGCCGCGCCGTCGACATGATCTCGTCCGTCGGCAGCGAGTGGGGGCTGGCGGTTGCCGGCATCGATGTCGAGGTGGTGGGCGAGCACAACCTGTGGGCGCAGCGCCCGGCGGTGTTCATCCTCAACCATCAGAGCAAGCTGGATTTCTTCGTGATGATGTACATCGTCCGCCGCGGCTTTACCGGTGTGGCGAAGAAGGAAGCGCAGAACACGCCGGGCTTCGGGCCGTTCATGCGCATGGCCGACATGGCTTTCGTCGATCGCAGCAACAGCCAGCGCGCGCGCGAATCGCTGCAGCCGGTGATCGAGAAGGTGCGCAAGGGTCTGTGCCTGTGCATCGCGCCGGAGGGCACGCGCTCGTATTCGCCCCGGGTCGGCAAGTTCAAGAAGGGGGCATTCCATATCGCCATGCAGGCGGGCGTGCCGGTGGTGCCTGTGGTGCTGCGCAATGCCGGCGAGCTGATGGCGCGCAACGGCCAGACGTTCCGCCCGGGCAAGATCCAGGTGGCGGTGCTGCCGCCGATCGATGTCAGCGGCTGGGATCTCAAAGACCTGGACGCCAAGGTCGAAGGCGTGCGGCAGCTGTTCATCGACACTCTGAACGATTGGCCGGAGACGCTGCCATGATCAGAACGATGCGGGTCGCGGTGCTGGGCGCGGGTTCCTGGGGTACGACGGTAGCGTCGCTGGTGGCGGCCAATGCGCCGACCGTGATCTGGTCCCGGCGCAGCGACTCGGCGGACGAGATCAATCGCGAGCATCGCAATCACCAGTACCTGGGCGATCTGCCACTGCACAAGAAGCTGCGCGCGACCGCTTCGCTGGAAGAGGCGATATCGGATTGCGACGTGCTGGTGATGGGCGTGCCCTCCCACAGTTTCCGCACTACGCTCAAGGCGGTCGCACCGACGCTGCGGCCCTGGGTGCCGATCATCAGCCTGGCCAAGGGCCTGGAGCAGGGCACGCACCGGCGGATGACGCAGATCATCGCCGAGGAGCTGCCGGGCCATCCGGCTGGCCTGCTGGCAGGCCCCAACATCGCCAAGGAAATCCTCGGCGGCATGGCCGCCGCGGCCGTGGTGGCGATGACCGATGAAGGCATCGCGCGCTCGCTGCAGCCCTTGTTCAGCGGCAAGGTGTTCCGCGTCTATACCAATACCGATGTGGTTGGCTGTGAACTCGGCGGGCCGCTGAAGAATGTGATCGCCATATCCGCCGGCATGGGCGACGGCCTCGGCGTCGGCCACAACACGCGCTCGCTGGTGATCACGCGCGGTCTGGCCGAGATGATGCGCATCGGCGTGGCGATGGGCGGCAAGGCCGAAACCTTCGCCGGCCTGACCGGCCTGGGCGATCTGCTGACCACCTGCATGAGCCCGCTGTCACGCAATCGCCAGGTCGGCGACCGGCTGGCCAAGGGCGAGACCACCGCGCAGATCGTGTCCTCGATGCACATGGTCGCCGAGGGTATCAAGACCAGCAGCGTGGTCATGGACCTGGCCAAGCTGTACAACCTCAAGCTGCCGATCGCCACCGAGGTTGATGCGGTCATACGCGGTGAGCACACTGCCTTGCAGGCGTTCCGCGGCCTGCGTCGCATCGCGCCCGGTTCGGAAGGCGAAGCAGCCTGATTTCAGCTCGGCGAGACTGCACTGCGCGCGACGGTGCTGTCCTGGTTTTCGAAAGCGCCAAAAGAGAGACGAGATGAACGTTGCGAATCTGGAACCGGAAGTCCTGGACGAGCTGAGCCGCTGGGGCGGCCCGAACCAGATGAGCGCCTTCGAGGCGCTGATGTGGCGCGCCGAGGTCGATCCGCGCCTGCGCTCGACGACCACTTCGGTGTTTTACCTCGATCAGGCGCCGGACTGGGAACGCTTCTATATCGGCCATCAGTGGCTGGTCGCCGCGGTGCCGCGCTTCCGCCAGCGTGTCGTGCAACCGGCGTTCGGTATCGGCCAGCCGACCTGGGTCGATGATTCCGACTTCCATCTCGACTACCACCTGCGCCGTGTGCGTCTGCCCGAGCCGGGCTCCGAGCGCCAGCTGCTCGATCTCGCGCAGACGCTGGCCATCACGCCGTTCGACCGCGCGCGCTCGCCGTGGGAAGGCACATTGGTCGAAGGCCTGGAAGGCGGTCGTGCCGCCTACATCCTGAAGCTGCACCATGCGACCTCGGACGGCATGGGCATCATCCAGTTGCTCAGCCGCGTGCTGCGCCGCGAGCGCGAGCCCAGCCGGAATCAGCGGCCCAGCACCGGCCGCCGCCGCGCCGCGCTGACACCGGGCGAGCTGGCGCGCAATCGCCTGCTGGCGCTGCCTCAGGAAACGGCGAACAGTGTCGGCTCGCTGTTGCAGTCGCTGGGGCAGTGGGCGCGGCAGCCGGATGCATCGAGCAAAGCCCTGCAATACGCCAATTCGGCCAAGCGCATGCTGGCGATGCGACCGGTGCCGGGGTCGCCACTGTTTCGCCGTCGCGGACTGTCGTGGCGCTTCGACGCGATCGAACTGCCGCTCGACGAGCTCAAGGCGGCGGCCCGCGCCACGGAAGCCTCGCTCAACGACGTCTTTCTCGCCGGCCTGATCGGCGGCTTCCGGCGCTATCACGAGGAGATGGGCATGCCGATCGAACGCATGCCGATCGGCTTTCCGATCAGCCTGCGCAAGGAAGGCGATCCGCCGGGCGGCAACAAGTTTGCCGGGTCGCAATACGCGGCGCCGGTCGCAGAGCTGGACCCGGTGGCCCGCGTGCGCGACATCCAGGCCTTTGTCCGCGAGACGCGCAAGGAGCCGGCGCTCGACGTCATGGTGCGGCTGATGCCGCTGATGGTGCGCCTGCCGATCGGCGCGGTGATCAAGGCCACCGCCGATTTCACCGCCGCCCAGGATGCGCAGATCAGCAACATCCCCGGCATTGCCGAGCCGGTCTACATGGCCGGTGCGCATGTCACGCACTTCTGGCCGTTCGCGCCGGTGCCGGGCTGCGGCATGATGATCACGATGATTTCGCACAACGGCCGCTGCTGCATCGGAATCAATAGCGACCGCGCCGCTGTCGCCGATCCGGAGCTGCTCAAGCAATGCCTGCAGCAGGGCCTGGAAGAGATGACCGCCCTGGCCAAGCCGCGCGCCACGTCGGAGGCGCCCGCCAAGGCCAGAACTACCGGCAAGACGACCGGCAAGCGCCGCAGGAAGGAGACCGCATGAGCGCCAAGACCGCCAAGATCGCCAAGCACATCGAAGGTCGCCTGCGCGGCCGCCGCCGCAAGCAAATCTACTGGCAGGCCTGGTATCCGGCCGGCGCCGCCCGCGGCAGCGTGGTCATCGCCCACGGCCTCGGCGAGCACGGCGGCCGCTACAGCCACGTCGCCGCCGAACTGGTCGCGGCCGGGCTGAACGTCTACGCGATCGATCATCGCGGACACGGGCAGTCGGCGGGTGGTGGCTCGGCGCTGCTCGACCGCTGGCGCAATGCCGTCGCCGATCTGGATCAGCTGGTTGAGCAGGCGCGCAGCGAGGCGGGCGGCAAGCCGGTTTTCCTGCTCGGGCACAGCATGGGCGGCGCCTTGTCGCTGGCCTACACCTCGCAGCATCAGGCCAAGCTGGCAGGACTGCTGTTGTCGGGCCCGGCGGTGGCGCTGGACGGCGCGCCTCCCTTCATCGGGCCGGTCGCCAAGTTCCTGTCGATCGTCGTTCCCAGGCTCGGTCTGTTCGGGATCGACCCCACCCTGGTCAGCCGCGATCCGGCGGCGGCCAGTGCCTATGCCGCCGACCCCCTCAACTGTCACGGCAAGGTGCCGGCGCGCACGCTGGCGGAGATCGTGCGGCTGGTCGAGCAGATGCCCAGCCTGCTGCCGAAGGTTCGCGTACCGCTGCTGATCATGCATGGCACCGACGACAAACTGGCCGGTACCGCGGGCAGTCGGCGTGTCATGGATGCGGTGGGCTCCAAGGACAAGACCTTGTTGCTATACAAAGGCCTCTACCACGAGATCTTCAACGAAATCCCTGCCGACCGGGCCAAGGTGTTCGAGGACATGAACACCTGGCTGGAAGCGCGTCTGGGCGCGCCGGCGAGCCAGCCGGCACGGCGCGCACGAAAAAAGGCGACCGTCTAAGTTCTCTTGAATTCAACCGCTTACATATTTCCGCGTGCCGCTCGCGGAGATCATCATGGCGCATGCTTGCATGGTGTCGTATGCATTCATACGATAAGTGAACTATCTGAAGGCGGGTCCGCACCTGCGAGCTCACGATGGCCGGGAGCCTTCCGCAAACCGTTTGTCGGCCCAGTCATGAATTTATAGTGCAGTCTATTTTTTTGCGGTAAGATCGAATTGCGGTATGTGACACCGCGATTTAACGGTCTTGGGGAAGCGGCTCAATAAAGCGCCACTCAAGGATTGATGGGTTTGGAGGACAACATGGACTACGTAAAGTATTGGACGCCCGTCGCGGTTCTTGCGGCCGCCTTCGCGGGCATGCTCGCCGGTGGCGACTGGGTATGGGTGGGCATCATCAGCTTCCCGGTGCTGGCCATTCTCGACACGATTGCGGGCCCGGATTTCAGCGCCCGCAAGATGAACAACCCGACGCTGGCCAATCTGCCCATCTGGATCTGCGCGGTCGGTCCGGTGCTGCTGTATTTCGCCTTCGCCTGGCGCGCCTCCGTTGAAGATTTCACCGGCTGGCAGCTGCTCGGTGCCGGCATGAGCCTGGGCTGGATGGGCGTGATCCCGCTCGTTCCGGCGGCGCACGAGCTGTATCACATGCGTAGCCCGTTCGCCCGTACGGTGGGCCACTACGCACATCTGTGCATCTTCGACTGCACGCGCGACATCGGTCACGTTGTCGGCCACCATATCGACGTGGCCACGCCGGAAGACGGTGACACCGCGCGCCGCGGCCTGAATCTCTACAGCTTCACCGCCAACGCGGTGATCGAGAGCACGAAATACGCGCTGCGTATGGAAGGCGACGCGATGGAGAAGAAGGGCTACGGTCGCTGGAACATCCGCCATCGCGTGTGGCGCGCCATTGCGGCGCAGCTCATCTTCAATGTCCTGCTGTTCGCCGTCGGTGGCTGGCAGGCGCTGGTGGCGGGCCTGGGCGGTCAGCTGCTGGCCCGCGTCTGGGTCGAGTCGTTCAACTACTTCCAGCATTACGGCCTCGTCCGCCTGGTCGGCGCACCCATCGGCCGCCGCCATGTCTGGAACCACCTTGGCTGGTTCTCGCGCACGATGGCGTTCGAGATCACCAACCACGCGGATCATCACCAGAACTCGTACCAGGTGTATTACAAGCTGGTGCCGCACAAGGAAGCGATCCCGATGCCCAGCGTCTTCCTTTGCTTCCTGTCGGCGCTGATTCCGCCGCTGTGGCACAACGTCATCATCAAGCCGGCGCTGAAGCGCTGGGACCTTGAGTTTGCGACGCCGGAAGAGCGTGCCATCGGCGCCGAGCAGAATCGCAAGGCAGGCTGGCCGGACTGGCAGAACGAGCCGGGCGCCGAAGTCGGCAAGGCTGCAACCGTCGGCGTTTAAGATGTGAAAAGCCGCCATCGTCCATGCGATGGCGGCTTTCTTATTTGGCGGTCACGGCGCTTTCTCGCGCGCCGACCTCACCGGTGAAACCCATCCAAGCACCGCTCCTCGCGAGCGGTGTCTTGCTGTGGGGGCTGAGACTCAACAACTCTTGGTGTTCGCCTGATCCTCGGAGGCGGGCCGGGCCAGTGCGCCCGGGGGATAGTCCGACGGCGCGGTCGTCACGGGTGAGGCTCTATGCGGCGCCAGCGGCCATGACGAGGGCCGGGCAGGATGGCCGCTTTTTTTGCGAGCCACGATATTGCCGTGCTTGCCGAAGTTGAGAAGATGGTGATTAATCTGTGCCCGGGGGCCGTATGCGCGAAAGGGGAGATCCGTCGTCTGTCCGGCGGCGGCGCTAGGGCCACCGGTTGAATCGCGGCTGGAGCGGAGGCGCAGGCGCTGGTGCGACGAGGTCTCGTGGCGATCGTCTAGGAAGAAAGCCTGATTTCAACGGTGCCTGAGTCGTAAGCAGTCCAGCATTCGGGCTTATAGAGAGAAAGCTTAAGGAGAAGGCAGCATGTGGCTGTACGCTGATATCAAGACACTTTGTGACATTCCCAGATTCTGGTCGAAGTCCCTGCCGAACAAGCCGGCGTTGATCGACGGCACCGGCTCGGTCAGCTTCGCCGCGCTGGAGGATCGCACCAACCGGATCGCCAACGGCCTTATTGCCAGAGGCGTGGCACCGCGCACCGCAGTGGGCTACATCGGCAAGAATTCGTCGCGCTTCTTCGAGATCGTGTTCGGCGCCAACAAGGCGGCTGCCGCCCTGTCGCCGCTCAACTGGCGCCTCGCAGCGCCGGAGCTGACCGCGATCGTCGAAGACAGCCAGCTGTCGCTGATGTTCGTCGACGCCGAGTTCGTGCCCGTGGCCAAGCAGGTGCAGGCCTCGTCGAAGGTCAAGTTCGACATCATCGTCTTCGATCACAAGTCCAGCGACAGCGAGTTCGAGACCTGGCTGGCTGCACAGGACGCCACCGAGCCGACGCGCGAGGTCGATCCGCGTGACACGGCGCTGCTGATCTACACCTCCGGTACCACCGGCAAGCCCAAGGGCGTCGAGCTGACGCATCAGGGCCTGAGTTTCATGCGCCTCTGCGAGCATCTGGAGCCCGCGCTGCAGTGGAAGCCGGACGATGTGATGCTGATGGTGATGCCGAACTTCCATCTGGTGGGGGCCGGTCTGACGCTGCAGTCGCTCTACAACGGCTCGACGCTGTCGATCCTGCCGGCATTGGAAGCGGGGCAGCTGCTCGAAATCATCGAACGCGATCGCCCGAGTGTCTGCGCACTGGTGCCGACCGCGATCCAGATGCTGCTCGATCACCCGAAAGCCAAGACCACCGACTTCTCGTCGTTGCGACTGGTGATGTACGCCGGCTCGCCGATCAGCTCGCACTTGCTGCAGCGCGCGCTGGCCGAGATGAAATGCCGCTTCATGCAGTTCTATGGCGCCACCGAAACCTCGGGCGCGGCAACGCTGCTGCGTCCGGAACAGCATGTGATCGAGGACGAGGCGCGTCTGCGCTCCTGTGGCACGCCGCTGCCGCTGCTGGAGATCAAGATCGTCGACTCAGAAGGCAAGGAACTGCCGGACGGTGAGATCGGCGAGGTGCTGATCCGCTCGCCCTCGCTGTTCAAGGGTTACTGGAACCAGCCGGAAGTCACCGCTGCGGCGTTCGCCCCCGGTGGCTGGTACAAGTCCGGCGACGCCGGTCGCCGCGATGCCGAAGGCCTGATTTACCTGGTCGATCGCGTCAAGGACATGATCGTCACCGGTGGCGAGAACGTGTACTCGACCGAAGTCGAGCAGGCGGTGGTCAAGCATCCTGCGGTGCGCACCTGCGCGGTGATCGGCGTTCCGGACGAGAAGTGGGGCGAGAAGGTGGTCGCGGTGATCATCCCCAATCCGGACGTCGCCAAGCCCACGGCGGAAGACATCATCGCCCATTGCCGCCCGCTCATCGCCGGCTACAAGATCCCCAAGGCGGTAGTCTTCGTCGAATCGTTCCCGATGACGGCTACCGGCAAGATTCTCAAGCGCGCGGTACGCGACCAGCTGGCCACGGCGGCCAAGAGCTGATCTTCAAATCTGTCTCGGGCGGAAATGCAAAAGGCCGCGGCGATCATCGCCGCGGCCTTTTGCTTGAGGCGCGCCGACGGGCGGGGTCGCGCCCGCGGCGGCGCATGCGGGCCCTGAGAATCGCTGCTCGTCACGGCTGCAGCTCACGGCCGGGTTCGTTCTTCTTCAAGCCGCGGACATTCATTGCGGCCAGGATGAACTGCAGCGCAATCAAGGCGTAAGCGCCATCATGCAGGCCCCAGGCGACCCACAGGACATTGCTCGACAAGTAGACCCAAAAGCCGGCCTGCCGGCGCGCCTTGCGCTGGGAGGCCACCAGCCAGGCGGCCAGGACGGTGGCCGCCATCGCCGGCCATTGCAGAGCGTCGAGGCTGAACACGGCGCTCATCGCCGGCTCGCAGCCGAACGCTTGCGCCGGATCTGCAGGATCACGCTGCGATATCGCGATGCTGACGCAAGGCGGCGCGCAGCGCCTCGCTCTGTTGACGGATCTCGGTGCGCAATGCGTCGCGCTGCGTGAGCAAGGGTATATCCACCGCTAGGCAAGCCGGTGCGCGCGTGGCGAGCTGCGCGCGACAGCTCTTCAGCTCGTGCTTCAGGGAGCGGCATATCTTGCGACCGCGAACCACGAAAAGCTTGCTGCCGGGCGTCGTGAAAGCAAAGGAGTCGACGAGGTGAGCCAGCGTTTCGGACATTGGAAAATCGACGTTGGTCAGCAGCTTGAGTTGCCGTAAATGCAGCTCGTAGAAGGCGAGGCCGAGCTGCAGCGCCTGCCTGTCGAGGCCGGGACCCTGCGCAATCAGCAGATCCAGCAAGGCTTGCAGCAGCCTTTCGTCAGCATGGAGATCATGCAGGTGTTGACGCAGCGCTGTCCGGGCCGTGATGAGCGGCAAGCGAGCGAACATCGTCGAGGGGAGGTGGTGGTTGTTCATGGTGGACTGTGGCGACGAGCAGAATCGGGGATTTCAATGCATGCGCGCGGTACGACGCGGGCTGATCGCCGGCGAGTAGCCCGTCGCCATCAGAAAGATCGCGAGCAGCAATGCCGCCGACGCAAAAGTCCCCAGCAGCTTGAGTGCCCAGCGCCTGGAAATCTCCGCCTGAGCATCCTGCAGTGACGCGTAGCTTGTGCTCGCGATGACTTCGTCGGGGCTGCCCGGCGTCATGCCCGCGGCCGAGCCTGCCTCGTAGACGAAGCGCATGCCGTCGTCGCAGGCGGTGATGCTGCGCTGCCCGCCTGTCGTCGTTACGCAGCGGTTCGACTCCGGCGGCACCGCAACTCGGGGGGTGATGACGGTGTCCTGCGTGGCGACGGCGGCGTACTGCACATATTCAACGCTGTGCACGGCATCTGCGGCATAGAGCATGAGAATCTCCCGTGGGTGCCCATTACTGCGCACCGCAGATGCCATCGTATGCTCCGCTTAAAATTTATATAAAAATCAATAAATTATTAACTAACGTCATTCCCGTGGCAGTGAGGCAGGCAATATTTTCCGGCAAAGAGGCGGCAAATGTTGCCGGCATTGCGGGCGCGGAGCGCCGGCACTAGCGATCGTGCTTCGATTGCTGACCGGTGCTGCCTTGCGGACTCCGGCGCGCGTACGACCGCGCATTCTTTTGCGCAATGTCCGCGTCGCCGCCAAGCTTGTCGCGCGACTTGTCGACGTCTTTCTTGTTGCTACGTGAACGCATGGTGTTCTCCTGGGCTTGCTGGGGTCACAACGGTGTCTGTCCGCCCGTGGCGCCGAAGACTTCGCCGGTGACGTAGCTGGCATCGTCGGAAGCCAGAAAGACGAAGATCGTCGCTTGTTCGACGGGCTGGGCGGGTCGCTTGAACAAGGTGTGAGAACCGAACTTCTTGACGACGTCGGGAGCCAGGGTCGAGGGGATCAGCGGCGTCCAGACCGGCCCCGGCGCCACCGCATTGACGCGGATGCCGCGCTCGGCCAGCAGTCCTGCCAGGCTTTTCGTCATGCTGGAGATCGCCGCCTTGCTGGCGGCGTAGAAGAGCAGCCCTGGCGTGGGCGACAGCGCCTGGATGGAACTGGTGTTGATCACGCAAGCCCCTGGCCGCAGATGCGGCCGGGCCGCCTGCGTCAGATAGAACAGCGGGAATACATTGGTCTGGAAAGTCGTCTGGATCTCTTGGGCCGGAATGTCGTCGAGATTCTGATAGGAACGCTGATAAGCGGCATTGTTGACGAGGATGTCGAGAGTTCCGAAGCGCTCGACCGTCCGCCCGACGAGGTGCTTGCAGAACAAGGGATCGCTGATGTCGCCCGGCACGGCGAGCGCCTCGCCGCCCCGTTCGGTGATCAAGGCGAGCGTGTGCGCCGTGTCCTCGGCGTCCTCGGGCAGGGCGTTGATCACCAGCTTTGCACCTTCCTGCGCGTATAGCAGGGCCACAGCCCGGCCGATGCCGCTGTCGCCGCCGGTGATCACCGCCACCCGCCCCTCCAGACGGCCGGCACTGTGATAGCCGGATTCACCGTGGTCGGCCGGCGGATTCATCGCGCGCTCCTTTCCGGGCGCCGCGATCGCTTGTTGAGGGAAGGGCGGCTTGGGACCGCATTCGCGCGGATCTTTGAGTTTTGCTGCTGCCATCGGATTCTCCGGAGTGGGCGTGTCGACACGATCGCCGGTTGGGGGAGCGCGGGGACAACGGAGACCCATGCGCGCCTGCCGGCGATCAGACCCGACACGTCCGCAAGGCGGATGCCCGCCCGCGGGAGATGGTTCGGACGGGCTGCGGATCGGGCGCCTTGCCCGCTCGTCAGCGGAGTCATCGCAGGCCAACAAAAAGCCGCGCCATGGCGCGGCTGTCCGCCGGGGTTCTTCGATGCTGCAGCTGAAGCGCCGGCGGCTGGCATTTTTGCTGGTAGACGCCTGGCATATCGACGACGCCATCGAGTTGACCACGATGGAGATGTCGTACGCTCCTGCCCAGGCGGGCGTGTTCCGGCGCCAGCAGTAAAAATCAGAAACCACTAGAACCGAGCAGCGTCCAATGCGCTTAATGAAAGGAACCGCGGTCTCCTTCCCCCTGTTTGCCTTATGCATGGTGTTGGCGGCCTGCGGAGGCGGAGGTGGTAGTGATGACGATGGATCAGCCGACGTTGAGGACTTGCAGCCGTACGCGACGTTCTCCGGCTACGGCCCTTTGGTCCTTCACATCGTCAACCACACCAGCGCGGCCGTCACGAACGTCAAGGTGCTCTTTACGCTGCCGGACGGGGCCTACGATGGCAGCAGCTTGATTGAGGTGGACTGTCCGAGCGCGACATTTCTGCCGGCCGCCTACTCAGGGGCTTCCGATTCACCGAATGATTTCGTACTGGCCGTCTCGTCGATGACGAGCGATGCGGATTGCAGCGCGAAAGTCCCCGTCGTCGCCGTGGGCACCGTGCGTGTGGCCGAAGGTGGCGCCACGGCTGATGGTGGACTGACAAACCTCCAGGCCTACGAGTTCACCTACAAGGCTCCCTGAGCCCTTGCGGCACTACCGGAAGGGCTCGACGGGATGCTGGTCGATTACGCCATCGATACTGACCAGGGGGCAGACCCTCGGCGTGCGCGTGCCATCAACGGATCGCCGTGCAGGCGCGGCAGCGCATCGACTTCGGGCTCCTGCGATGCGCGGATATCGAGGACGCGGTAGCGCTCGTCCTGCAACGGCACGCGCACGATCATCGTCACCACACTGGCACGAGCAGCCTGCCGGCGGCATCGATCTCCGAGATGGCCCACGACTCGGCCAGCCGGGCGATCGCCGGCACTGACGCCGATGGCTACCTAACCGACGCCGTGTACAAGGCCGTTGCCACGGTTCGCGGCGTGGGAGGGCTAGTCGTGGAATCGAGCGATAACACTACTGCCCGAAAGTACCCGGATAGTTATCCGACGCAAGCGCCGGCTGTCCGTGGATGTCACTGGAACTCAAAAGAGAGAAATCCAACAAAAAACCGCGCAATAGCGCGGCTATCTGGATGCCCTTGGACGGCCTTGGATGCCGTCATGGTGCCGAAGGAGAGACTCGAACTCTCATATGGGGTTGCCATGGCAGATTTTGAGTCTGCTGCGTCTACCGATTCCGCCACTTCGGCGCGGGGCGGCCATTATAGCGATGCGCTGCCGACGCGCGCGGGCATCTGCGACAATCGCGGCCCGGTTTTTTCCAACGCCCATGCGCCGCGCCGACTTCCACTACGAACTGCCGCCCGAACTGATCGCGCAGATGCCAGCGCCGACGCGCTCGGCGAGCCGTCTGCTGCACCTGGGCGCCTCGCTCGCCGACCGTCGGATCGCCGAGTTGCCGGCGCTGCTGGCGCCGGGCGACCTGCTGATCTTCAACGACACGCGGGTGATTCCGGCGCGGCTGTTCGGTCGCAAGCCGACCGGCGGCCAGGTCGAGATCCTGGTCGAGCGGGTGCTCGATGCGCAGGAGTTTCTGGCGCAGCTCGGCGTCAGCAAGAAGCCGCGTGCCGGCGGGCTGATCGAGGTCGGTGACGACCGCCTCACGGTACTCGGACGCAGCGACGATCTGTTCCACCTGCGCTATGACGGCGCCGACGGCGTGATGGCCTTTCTGGAACGCGCCGGTCGCTTGCCGCTGCCGCCATACATCGAGCACGCCCCGGACGGATTTGATGCGGAGCGTTACCAGACCGTATTCGCGCGCGAGCCGGGCGCGGTGGCGGCGCCGACCGCGGGCCTGCATTTCGACGCCGCCTTGCTGGATGCGATCGCTGCGCGCGGCGTGACGACGGCGACGCTGACGCTGCATGTCGGTGCCGGCACCTTCCAGCCGCTGCGTGTCGACGATCTGTCCGAGCACCGCATGCACGCCGAGCGTTTTGCGATCGACGCGGCGCTGTGCGAGCAGATTGTGCAAACGCGCGCGCGCGGTGGCCGGGTCGTTGCCGTCGGCACCACGGTGACGCGTGCGCTGGAATCGGCGGCGGCGATGCAGGATCGCGAGGGCACGCTGGCGCCGATGCAGGGCGAAACGCGGCTGTTCATCACACCCGGTTACCGCTTTCGCATCATCGACAGGCTGCTGACCAACTTCCACCTGCCGGAAAGCACGCTGATGATGCTGGTCTGCGCATTCGGCGGCTACGAACGAATGATGGCGGCTTATCGCCATGCCGTCGCCGCGCGTTACCGCTTCTTCAGCTACGGCGACGCCATGCTGATCGAGCCGCAGATCGAGCCGTAGCGTCAGCGAACTCTCAGTCAGCGAGTCCGTGCAGTTGCCGCCAGCCGGCGCCCAAAAGACTGCGCAACGCGTTGAACAGCAGCGTTGCCAGCAGGCCACCGAACAGGCCGCAGAGCAGGGCGTCCAGGCTCAGCGGCAGACCCGGCGCGAAGGCCGCCCAGGTGCCGGCGGCGATGTCGCCATCGAGATGTTTGGCCAGATACCAGAGTTTCTCCGGCAGGCTGCCGCGTTCCAGAATCGCCAGGCCGCTGCGCATCTCGGCTTCGCGACCGCGATCGCGGCCGAGCTTGTCGCCGATCTCGCGGATGCCGACAGCGCTGGAGGCGTGCAGGTCGGCGATCAGCTGATCCAGGTTGCCGCCGTAATGCTGGTCGGCGTTGCGCTGGTGTTCGGCGAGGCTGTCGACCAGGGCCTGGTGATAGCCGCCGTAGCGTTGCGTGTACTGATCGACGAACTGCGGCAACTGCATCGCCGCCACCAATGCGATGGCGAACAGCAGGCGATCGGCCAGACCCAGCAGAAGTCTCATCGTGCGTATTCGGCAGTTGGGACCTGCCTTGCAACGTAGGCGGCGCGGCCCGGTCTGTCAAAGCGCCGGAAGCCGTGTCGATGTCGGCAAAGCGCCAACGCGCATGGGAGAATGCGCGCCTTTTCCACCGGGCCGACGTCTTGAAGTTCGAACTGCTCTCCGTTTCCGGCAAGGCGCGCCGCGGCCGCCTGCAATTCGCGCGTGGCACGATCGAGACGCCGATCTTCATGCCGGTCGGCACCTACGGCACGGTCAAGAGCGTGACGCCGGAAGAGCTGCGCGAGGTCGGCAGCCAGATCATCCTCGGCAATACCTTCCATCTGATGCTGCGGCCGGGCGAGCAGCTGATCCGCGATACCTTCGGCAGCCTGCACGGTTTCATGCGCTGGGACGGGCCGATCCTCACCGACTCCGGCGGATTCCAGGTCTGGAGCCTGTCCGGGCTGCGCAAGATCACCGAGGAGGGCGTGAAGTTCGCGTCGCCGATCAACGGCGACCGCATCTTCCTGTCGCCGGAGCGTTCGATCGAAGTCCAGGAAGCGCTGGGCTCGGACATCATCATGCAGTTCGACGAATGCACGCCGTACCCCGCCACCGAGAAAGCGGCGCGCCAGTCGATGGAGTTGTCCGCGCGCTGGGCAGCGCGTTGCAAGGCTGCGCACGGCGACAAGCCGGGCGCGCTGTTCGGCATCGTCCAGGGCGGCATGCATCCGCATCTGCGCCTGGAGTCCTTGCAGAAGCTTGGCGAGATCGGCTTCGACGGTTACGCGGTTGGCGGCTTGTCGGTCGGCGAACCCGAGGAAGAACGGCTCAAGGTGCTCGACGCCGTGGGGCCGGCGCTGCCGGCGGATCGTCCGCACTATCTGATGGGGGTCGGCACGCCGCGCGATCTGGTGCAGGGCGTGGCGCGCGGCATCGACATGTTCGATTGCGTGATGCCGACCCGCAATGCCCGCAACGGCCACCTGTTCACCAGCGCCGGCGTGCTCAAGCTGCGCAACGCCCAGTACCGCACCGACCCGCGGCCGCTCGACGAGAACTGCGATTGCTACACCTGCCGCAACTACTCGCGGGCCTACCTGCATCACCTGGATCGCTGCGACGAGATGCTCGGGCCGCGGCTCAACACCATCCACAACCTGCACTACTACCTGAAGCTGATGCAGCGCATCCGCACGGCGATCGAGGAAGACCGCTACGCGGCCTTTGCCGAAGCCTTCCTGGCCTCGCCGGAAGGGCAGTCGGCCCGCTCCCGGCAGAGCGCCCCGGACAGCGCCCTGAGCGACTGAGCGGCGCCGCCTGTGCAGGCGGCGCCGGACGGAGCCGGTCGCAGCTCGCGCTCAAGGCTGCGCGGTGGCGCAAGCCGCGGGTTTGTCAGACGGCGGGGTCGCCGGCGTCGCAGGCTCCGGGGCGGCCGATACCGCGGCGAGAAAATCCTCGCCCCAGCGGCGGTTGTCGTAGTGGCGGACGATGTCGAACAGTTGCCGCAGCCGGGCCTCGGCCTCGGCCTGGCCAATGTTGAGGCCCAGATAGCAGGCATTCTTCAAGTCGTGAATGTCATGCGGATTGGTCAAAACCGCGCCCTTGAGCTCGGCGGCGGCGCCGGCGAATTCGGACAGCACTAGCACGCCATGCCCGCCGGCCAGGCCTTGCACCGCGATGTACTCCTTGGCCACCAGATTCAGGCCGTCGCGTAGCGGGGTGATCCACATCAGGTCAGCGCAGGCGTAGTAGGCCACCACCTCGTGAAACGGCAGGCTGCGGAAGAAGAACTGCACCGGCGTCCAGCCGACTTTCGAGAAGCGGCCGTTGATGCGCCCCACAGCCTCTTCGATGCTGCGCTGCAACTGGCGGTAGACCGTCATCTCCTTGGCCGCCGGTACGCAGATCGTGATCAGCGTGACCGTGCCGACCAGCTCGGGGTGCTCATCGAGCAGTTGCTCGAAAGCGCCCAGCTTTTCCAGCGTGCCCTTGGTGTAGTCGAGCCGTTCGATCGACAGAATCAGGCGCTGGCCCTTGAGCGAAAGCCGCAGATCGGCCATTCGCTGCTGCACATCGTTGCGCGTCAGCACCTCGGAAACGCGATCCAGGTCCATGCCGACCGGGTGCGCACCCAGGCGGATCCGGCGATCACCCGCGGCGATCTCGGTGGTGTAGTGCTCCAGCCCCACGGCGCAGCCATAGGTGACGAAGCGTGGCGCCGAACTCTGCCGCTCGATGATCTCGAGCGGCGCCGCCCCACGCACCACATCGACGAAATTCTCCACCTGGCGTGGGATATGGAATCCGATGTAGTCGCACTGCAGCAGGCTGCCGATGATGGTGCGGCGCCAGGGCACGACGTTGAAGACGTCGGCGGATGGAAAATAGGTATGGTGGAAAAAGGCGATGCGCAGGTCGGATCGCAGTTCGCGCAGATAGGCCGGCACCATCCACAGGTTGTAGTCGTGGATCCACACCACGGCGTTTTCCGCCGCCTCGATCGCCGTTCTCTCCGCGAAGGCGCGGTTGACGCGGCAGAACACTTGCCAGTGGTCTTCGCGGAACCGTGCCCGCTCCCAGAACGTGTGCAGCATCGGCCAGAACGCTTCTTTGGCGAAGTGCCGATAGAAGATGTCGATGTCGTGCTTGGACAGCGGCACCCGGGCCGCGGTCAGGCGTGGATAGCGCGCCGCGTCGACCGCCGTATGCGTCTCGAACGGGCCGCGTTTGGGCTCATCCACCGCCCAGGCCACCCATGCGCTGCGGCGGCCGTCGGCGAAGAAGCTGAGCAGCGTCGGCAGGATGCCGTTCGGGGAACTGGGCGGGCGCCGCACCAGCTTGCCGTTCTCGAGGTGCTCATCGTAGGGCAGCCGGTGGTAGACCATCACCAGATCGGATTTGCCGACCTCGGCGATGGGCGCTGCGTGCGCGTCGATGCCTTCCGCGCCGAGGAAGCCGAAATGGGTGATGGCTTCCAGGATGCCGCCGCAGCCGCGCGATCGTGCATGCAGCACGCGCGTGCTGTTGCGCGTTGCATTGAGCAGCAGTGGTTCCGAGTCGCCCACGCACACGCCTTTGAACCCCTGACGGTACATCGCCAGATCGTTGAGCGTGTCGCCGGCCACCAGAACCTGCTCGGGGTCGACTTGCAGATGCTCGACCAGCTTGGCCAGGCTGCTGCCCTTGTTGACGCCGCTGGGCAGGACATCGAGGTAAAGACCGCCGGAGTACAGCAGATCGCAGCCCAGGTTCTGCACCGCATCCTGCAGCTCCTCGCTGATCTCGGCCTGGCCGCAGAAATAGGAATAGCGGCGCTCCTGCGGCACGTTCTGGCGTTGCAGGCCGAAGGAGTCGAGCGCCGCCGAGACCGCCGGATCGCCGGGCCACTTCTCGCCGATCTGGGCCTGGAGGGGCTGCATCGGTTGCATCGTCGCCGCATCGACGACGGTGGCGCCGACATCGCAAATGATGAACTCTGGCGTCGGAATCGCCGGGTCGGACAGCAGCGGCAGGACCGACTCGAGCCCCCGGCCGGTTACGAACGCGAGCCGGATGCCGGGATGGCGGTTGACCAGCTGGTAGAGGCGGAGGCGGTCGTCAGGATCGCCGCCCAGGAAGGTTCCGTCCAGATCGGTGGCAAGCAGCATTCAGGTTTCCCCCTTGAAAGAGCCGGTTTCTCGTCTGCATAACAGTGCAAAGATCAACAATTATCTGAATATTACAGAAAACATCAAGATAATTAAACTAAATATCGCGAAAATAGTCAGTTTTCAGCATTTTTGCATTTTAGTTATTCACAAAATTATCTTTTTTAATCATGAATTTAAATATCGTGAATGACATATTTTCTGTGAAAAGTTTATTTTCCAAAAATTTTCTCCTTGTCATAATCGGGCTTCATCTCGCGCCGGATCGGCGCGGTTTGCAGGCCAGGGGAGGCGGGCAATGAAATGGCGAAGCGCGCGGCGCAGCGACCGGGTGGTCCGTGGAGGTGGCACAGGCATGCGGCTCGGCCTCGGCGGCATCGCCGTGGTCGTCGTGCTCGGCCTGCTGCTCGGCAGGAACCCCATCGAGATGCTGGGCTTGGTGGCGCAGATGCAGCAGGGTGGCAGCCAGACTGCCGCGGCGCCGGATGACGAGACCACCGACTTCGTCCGCGCCATTCTTGGCGAGACCGAGGACGTCTGGTCGGCGATCTTCGAGCGCAGTGGCGAGCGCTATGAGGCGCCGCGGCTGGTGCTGTTTGATGGCCGCGTGCAGACCGCTTGCGGCGGCGCCACCTCGGCCTCCGGGCCGTTTTATTGCCCCGGCGACCGGCAGGTCTATCTGGATGTGAGCTTCTTCCGCGAGATGCAGGCGCAGCTCGGCGGCGGCGGAGACTTCGCCTATGCCTATGTGATTGCCCACGAAGTCGGCCATCACGTGCAGAACCTGACGGGCGTCTTTGCCCGCACGGAGGCGGCGCGGCGGCAGGGCGCGCCAATGGCTGGCAGCTCGGGCTTGTCGGTGCGTCAGGAGCTGCAGGCCGATTGCTACGCCGGCGTCTGGGCACACGACGCGCAGGCGCGGCACCAATGGCTGGAGTCCGGGGACGTCGAGGAGGCCTTGAACACCGCCACCGCGATTGGCGACGATCGCCTGCAGCAGCGCTCACAGGGCGAGGTGGTGCCGGACGCGTTTACCCACGGCAGCGCCGAGCAGCGCGTGCGCTGGTTCAAGCAGGGATTCGATTCCGGCGAGCTGCGGTCCTGCGATACTTTTGCCGCGACCGAACTCTGACGGGCGTCCGGCCCTTCAGCGCAGCGGCTAGAGCAGCGGCGCGATGTCCTCGCCGATCTTTTCCGGCGTTTCCATCGAACCGTAACGCTTCACTACCTTGCCGTTCTTGTCGACGAGGAATTTGGTGAAGTTCCACTTGATGCCTTCGGTGCCGAGCACGCCGGTCGCCTCGCTCTTGAGGTGCTGGTAGAGCGGGTGGGCATGGGCGCCGTTGACGTCGATCTTGGCGAACATCGGGAAGCTGACGTCGTAGCTCCGCGAGCAGAAGTTCTTGATCTCGGCCTCGTCGCCCGGTTCCTGGTGACCGAACTGGTCGCAGGGAAAGCCCAGGACCGCAAGGCCCTGATCCTTGTACTGCCGCCACAGGGCTTCGAGACCCTTGTACTGCGGCGTGAAGCCGCATTTGCTGGCGACGTTGACGATCAGCAGGGTCTTGCCGCGATAGTCGCCAAGAGACTGCATGGCGCCGTCGATGGTCTTGGCTTCGAAATCGTAGACAGTGCTCATGCCTCTGCTCCGGTCAGTGCCCCAGGCCCTCACCCCAACCCCTCTCCCGCAAGCGGGAGAGGGGCTCCTGTTTCCTTCTCCCGCTTGCGGGAGAAGGTGGCGCGTAGCGCCGGATGAGGGAAGCGTTTTAGAACAACGCGACGTCCGCCGCCATCGACTCGCCGGCACTCTCCCGCACATTGGCGAGCAAGCCCGGCACCTGCGACAACAGACGCGCGGCGAAGAACTGCGCCGTGGCGCGCTTGGTGGCGGCGAACTGCGCGTCGCCGGCCGCTTCGGCGGCCTTGACCATGCGCAACCAGTTCCAGCCCAGATAGGTCAGCGAGAAGGCGCGCAGGAAGTCGACGCAGCCGAAGGCGGCGTCATCCGGTGTCAGCTTGTACGAGTCCTGCACCCACTTGGTGGTCGCTTCCAGATCGGCCAGCGCGTGGCTCAGCGGCTCGCCGATGAAGGCCGGCGCCGCTTCCAGATCCTTGCGCACGGCGGCGAAGAAACGCTGCGGCAGGCGGCCGCCATTGAGCATCAGCTTGCGGCGGACGAGGTCCATCGCCTGGATGCCGTTGGTGCCTTCGTAGAGGCAGAGGATCTTCGAGTCGCGCAGGATCTGCTCGATGCCGTGCTCGCGGATGTAGCCGTGGCCGCCGTAGACCTGGATCGCCAGCGAGCCGAGGTCGACCGCCGAATCGGTGAGGAAGGCCTTGACCAGCGGCGTGTTCAGCTCCACCCAGTCCTGCGCTTCCTGGCGCGCTTCCTCGGTGGCGGCGTGGTGCGAGGCGTCGACGTGCATGGCCGTTTCGTAGGCCAGCACGCGGTTGCCCTCGGTGATCGCCTTCATCTGCAGCAGCATGCGGCGCACGTCCGGATGGTGAGCGATCACGTCGCCGCCATTGAAGGCCTTGCCCTGCTTGCGCTCCAGCGCATAGCGCAGCGCGTTCTGCGTGGCCAGCTCGCACTGGCCCATGCCCTGGTAGCCCACCATGATGCGCGCCAGGTTCATCATCACGAACATGTTCTGGATGCCGGTGTTCGGCTTGCCGACCATCCAGCCGCGGGCGTTCTCGAAGCTCATCGTGCAGGTGCAGGAGCCGTGGATGCCCATCTTGTGCTCGATCGACACGCACTTGACATCGTTGCGCGCGCCCGGCGTGCCGTCCGGCTTGACCAGATACTTCGGCACCACGAAGGTCGACAGGCCCTTGATGCCCGGCGGCGAGTCCGGCAGGCGCGCCAGCGTGAAGTGGATGATGTTGTCCACCATGCCGTGCTCGCCGGAGGTGATGAAGATCTTGCTGCCTTCGATCAGGTACGAGCCGTCTTCCTGCGGATAGGCCTTGGTCTTGACCGCCGCCAGGTCGGAGCCGGCGCTCGGCTCGGTCATGCACATCGTGCCGGTCCACTCGCCCGTGGCGAGCTTGGGCAGGTAGGTGTTCTTCTGTTCCTCGCTGCCGTTGGCGGCGATTGCCTCGAAGCAGCCCTGCGTGAGGCCCGGATACAGCGCGAAGGCGACATTGGCCGAGCACAGCATCTCTTCGATGACCTTGCCGAGCGTATAGGGCAGGCCGGCGCCGCCGTACTGCGTTTCCTGCGCGATGCCGACCCAGCCGGCCTCGGCGTACTTCTTGAAGAATTCGGTGAAGCCGTCCGGAACCTGGACCTCGTGGTTGGCGTAACGGCAGCCCTGCGCGTCGGACTTGGCGTTGAGCGGCGCCAGTTCCTTTTCGATCAGCTTCGAGGCTTCCTCGACCAGGCCGAGCAGCGTTTCCGGCGTCGCTTCCTCCAGGCCCGGCAGCTTGCTCAGCTTGTCCAGGCCCAGGACGTTGTTGAGGACGAAGTTGATTTCCTTGAGGGGCGCTTTGTAGCTCGCCATGACGACATTCCGTAACGGTCTAGGAGGGGCCGTAAGGCTAGCATAGAGCGCTGCCGGGCTTGCCTTGCTTGCGGGCGCTGCACGATCGGGACGCCGCTGGCGCGGGGGCGGGGGAGACATCGCCGCCGCGTCCTCGCACATCGGGCATAATCCCGCGCTCGTTTGTTTGCCCCGGGGGCTTATTCCGTGCTGGATTTCCTGATCAGTTCCGCTTTCGCGCAGCAGGCCGCTGCCGCTCCGACCTCGCCGCAGAGCCTGTTGGGTGCGTTCTGGCCGCTGCTGGTGATGATTCCGCTGTTCTATTTCCTGTTGATCCGCCCGCAGAGCAAGCGCAACAAGGAACACCGCGACATGCTCGGCAAGATCGCCAAGGGCGACGAGGTGGTGACGTCCGGTGGCCTGGCCGGCCGCGTCGTCGATACCGGCGAGACCTATCTGAGCGTGGAGATCGCCAGCAACGTGCAGGTCAAGATCCAGAAGAGCGCCATCACCGGCGTGCTGCCGAAGGGCACGCTGAAGGCGCAGTGAGGTCTGCTGCTGCCGTGATGCCCGCCGATCCGCGCCACGAGGCGCGGACGTTCTCGACCCTGCTCTGAAGCCTCATGAAACCGTACCCGCTCTGGAAGTACGTCCTGCTGATCGCCGCGCTGCTGTTCGGCGTCGTCTATTCGGCGCCGAATCTGTACGGTGATGACCCTTCGGTGCAGATCTCGCTGCAGAACGGCGATCCGCTGCCGGCCACGCTCGGCGCGCAGATCGACGAGGCGCTCAAGGCGGCCGCGCTGCAGCCGCAGGCCAGCGGGGTCGAGAACGCGCAGTGGGTGGTCCGCTTCGACAGCGCCGAGCATCAGCTCAAGGCCGCCGACGAACTCAAGCGCCTGCTCGGCGACCGCTATGTGGTCGCGCTGAACCTGGCGTCGAAGACGCCGGCCTGGCTGCGGGCCATCGGCGCCAGGCCGATGAACCTGGGTCTGGACCTGCGCGGCGGCGTGCACTTCCTGCTGGAAGTGGACATCGACGAGGTCCGCAAGAAGGCGGTCGAGCGCATCGTCAACGAAGTGCCGGCGCTGCTGCGCAAGCAGGACATCCGTTACAGCGGCCGCCGCGAGGCGGGCGACGCGGCGGTCATCGAGTTTGCCGACAGCGAGCGTCTGGAAGCGGCGCGCCGTGCGATCGCCAAGGAGTTCACCGAATACCAGGCGGTCACGCCGCCCGACGCGCCGCTGTCGTTGCGCATCTCGCTGTCGGAGAAGGAGGCCAAGCGCATCGTCGATTTCGCCGTCCAGCAGAACCTGACCACGCTGCGCAACCGCGTCAACCAGCTCGGCGTCGCCGAGCCGCTGGTGCAGCGCCAGGGGACCAACCGCATCGTCGTGCAGTTGCCTGGCGTGCAGGACACCACGCGCGTCAAGGATCTGCTCGGCGCGACAGCCACGCTGGAATACCGCGCGGTGTCGGACCAGGACGCGCGCGCCGCCGCCGCCAGCGGCATCGCTCCGGCCGGTACGGAGCTGTTCTATCACCGCGCCACGCGTCAGCCCTACCTGCTCAAGCGCGAGATCATCGCCGGCGGCGTCAATCTGGTCGACGCGGCGGCCACGGTCGACGAGAACGGCGGCCCGGCGGTCAGCGTCACGCTCGACGCCACCGGCGCCAAGAACATGTTCGAGTTCACGCAGAAGAGCGTCGGCAAGCCGATGGCCGTGCTGTTCAAGGAGCGTGAAGTCATCACCACTTACAACGCCAAGGGTGAGCCGATCCGCGAGCATCGCGAGATCGAGGAGATCATCTCCGTCGCCAGCATCCGCGGCGTGTTCGGCAAGCGCTTCCAGACCACGGGCCTGGGCAGCAAGGAGGCGCACGATCTGGCGCTGCTGCTCAAGGCGGGCGCGCTGGCGGCGCCGGTCGACATCGTCGAGGAGCGCACCGTCGGCCCGAGCCTGGGTGCCGACAACATCCGGCAAGGTTTCACCGCTGCGCTGCTGGGCCTGACGCTGGTGGCGATCTTCATGGTCTTCTACTACCGCGTGTTCGGCCTGTTCGCCGTCAGTGCGCTGCTGCTCAATCTGCTGCTGTTGGTCGCGGTGCTGTCGCTGCTGCAAGCCACGCTGACCATGCCGGGCATCGCCGGCGTGGTATTGCACATGGGTATCGCGGTCGACGCCAACGTGCTGATCTACGAGCGCATCCGCGAGGAGCTGCGCAATGGCGCCAAGCCGCACAGCGCGATCGAGGCCGGTTACGAGCGTGCCTTCCTGACCATCGCCGACGCCAACGTCACGGTGCTGATCGGAACGGTGGTGCTGTTCGCGCTGGGCGCGGGCCCGGTCAAGGGCTTCGCGATTACCCTGGCGATCGGCATCCTGACCTCGCAGTTCACCGCGATCGTTGGTTCGCGTGCGCTGGCGCAGCTGGCCTTTGCACGCCGCTCGCTCAAAGACCTGCCGATCTGGTGAGGCCGAGCCCCTGGCCTGCCTCCTGTCGAATCCTGCCGATTACCGCTGAGCGTTCATGAAACTCTTCGCCCGCGTTCCCAACATCGACTTCATGGCGCAGCGCAAGCTGGGCCTGATCGCCTCCGCGCTGCTGACGATCGGCGCGATCATCATGGTGGTCTTCCACGGCCTCAACTTCGGCATCGACTTCACCGGCGGTGTGCTGGTGGAGGTGGCGTACCCGCAGAGCGTCGAGCTCGACAAGGTGCGCCAGGACCTCGGCGAGGCCGGCTATGAACGCGCCGTGGTGCAGTACTTCGGCGATGCCTCGTCGGTGATGATCCGCCTGCCGCCCGCCGCCAGCGACAATTCCGCGCAGGTCAGCACGCACATTCTCGAAGCGTTGCACGCCAGCGATAACGGCATCACCCTGCGCCGCATCGAGTTCGTCGGCCCGCAGGTGGGCGAAGAGCTGTTCAGCGACGGCGGCCTGGCCTTGCTGTTCGCCTTCATCGGCATTGCCGCGTACATCATGTTCCGCTTCGAGTGGAAGTTCTCGGTCGGCGCCATCGCCGCGCTGATCCATGATGCGGTGATGGTGCTCGGCGTGCTGGCGGTGTTCGACGTGGAGTTCGACGTCACCACGCTGGCGGCGATCCTGGCGCTGATTGGCTATTCCAACAACGAAACCATCGTCATCTTCGACCGCGTCCGCGAGAACCTGGTGTCCGAGCGCCGGCTGAGCATCCTTGAGGTCGTCAACCTTTCGGTCAATCAGACGCTGCTGCGCTCGGTCATCACGCACTTGACGACACTGCTGGTGTTGACCGCCCTGCTCACCGTCGGCGGCGCGACCGTCCACAGTTTCTCGGTCGCCCTGATCGTCGGTGTCATCGTCGCCACGTATTCGTCGATCTACGTGTCCACCAACCTCGCGGTCGTCCTCGGCATCTCGCGCGAGGATCTGCTGCCGTCGAAAGATCAGGAAGCTGACGAGCTTCCGTGACGATCGATTCCATCGAACGCTTTCTCTAGCGCGCCGCTCCTTAGGGTCGGTGCCGGTTCGATGAGGCAGGGCGCCTGCTTCCACGCATCTTCGGCGCCCGCGTATCGCCCGCGCGCCTGGCCTGCGCCGTCGCCTCAGGGTGCGAAGCGGCGATATCAGCTTGCACGCCACGCGGACATTTCCCGATTATCGCTTCTGGCTGCGGGTGGCAGGCTGTCCGAGGACGGCCAGCGCAATACTGTGGGGCCATTTTGATCGTCTTCTCACACAAGACGAGCAGGACAGCTCTTGCCCAGTGCCGCTGCTTGGGATGTACTGCCGGTGGGCTCCTGCATACGGCTGAGCCGTCTCAGAAGAATTGACCCGGGCGGGTGACGTCACGGGTGTTGCTGGTTAAGGATTCCATCCTGCCACGCAACCGTGCCCATAAGAACGAGGCTCTAATTGTTGATGAACAGTAAGAAATCCTTGCGCCGCGCCATGTGGGCTATATGCGTGGCCTGTCTGGCGATGTGTGCGGGGATGGCAGCGCACGCGCAAACGCAGGAAGAGATGCGCAGCTACGCTCCCTCCGGTGACGGCCGCGCGCAACAATCGGGCTTCGATGGCGAATCCGTGGATCCGGATATTGCGCGATATGGCGCCGGGTCCGCGTCGGCCGGGCAACTGTCCGAGGCACAGGGCGCGGGTCTCGCGGGCATGCGACTCGACCACAGCTTCAATTCGCTGTCTCAGCGCCCGGCACAAGACGCCGAGTCGCAGCCGGGTGGCCGCTGGGATGTCGGCGCGGGTCAGCGCCGCAGCATGGCGCTCCGTAAGCCGAGTCGATTCCAACAATTCGTTCAGGAGACAACGGGCCGCCTTCTGCCTCTTTACGGCCAGGAACTCTTTGACCCGCCGCAGGTGGCATACGTACCGGACGCTAATGCGCCGGCGCCGGATGACTATGTGCTTGGGCCTGGAGACGAAGTGCGCGTGCGGGTTTGGGGCACGGTCAACTACGAAGGCAATCTCACGCTCGATCGCAACGGGCAGATCAATATTCCGCGAGCCGGCGTGGTCAGCTTGGCCGGGGTGCGGGTCAAGGACGTCGAGAACGCCATTCGCTCCCAGGTGGGCAAGACCTTCACCAATTTTCGCCTCAGCTCCAATCCCGGGAGGCTCAGCAGCATCCAGATCTATGTCGTGGGGCAAGCGGAGCAGCCGGGCTCCTTTACGGTCTCGAGCCTCAGTACGCTAGTCAATGCCTTGTTTGTCGCCGGAGGCCCCAACGTCAACGGCAGCATGCGCAATATCCAGTTGCGCCGGGGCGCGCAGATCGTCGCGACGCTGGATCTGTATGACTTTATTGGCCAGGGAGGCAGCGACAACGACGTGCCCCTGCTCCCGGGAGACGTCATCGTCATTCCGCCGGCTGGCCCGCGCGTGGCCGTGGGCGGGGCCCTGGACAACGCGGCCGTTTATGAATTGAAACCGGGAGAGGGAAGCCGGACCACGCTGGGCGAAATCCTGAATCTTACGGGTGGAGTCCCGACTCTGGCGAGAGCGCAAAAGGCCCTGCTGGAGCGCGTGGCAGTCGACGGCCAGACCTCGCGCCAGGTCGAAGACATCGCACTCGATCAGGCGGGCCTGAACACGCCGTTGCGCGACGGCGATATCGTGACCTTGCTCGACATCAGCCCCGAGTTCACCAACGCTGTCACCTTGCAGGGCAATGTGGCGACGCCCGCGCGCTATCGCTGGTTCGAAGGGATGCGCATACGCGACCTCATTCCGGACCGCGATGCCTTGATCGTTCCGGAATACTTTCACCGCAAGAACCGCTTGGTCCGTTTGCCGGCAGCCGACGAGCAGTCTCTGGCGGCGGTCCGCCGCCGGCAGTCACCGCGCGGGATCGAGCCTGATGACGTGGCCTCGGACACCGGCGCCGTTCCGAGACCGCAGCCGCAGCCAGGCACCGACGCAATGTCCTCACCTGCGAGCCAACCGTATCGTCAGAACAGCAACAAGCGTGAGGGCTCCACACCGCCAGATCCGCGCATTCCGCCGAACTCGCCGCCGCTGGCACAGCGTCTACGCAGCATGGTCGACCAGATCAACTGGGACTACGCAGTGATCGAGCGCCTGGATCGCGAGCATCTGCGTACGACGCTGATCCCGTTCAATCTCGGGCGAGCTGTGCTGCAGGCTGACGAAAGCCAGAATCTGCCGTTGCAGCCGGGTGATGTGGTCACCATTCTCAATCAGAAGGATCTGAAGCTGCCGCAAGACAGGCAGACGCGGCTGGTGCAGGTGGAAGGAGAGATCGCCGCCCCCGGCGTCTATGAAACGCGCCCAGGGGAAACCTTGCGTGATCTACTGACCAGAATTGGCGGCCTGACACCGCAGGCCTACTTGTTTGGCACTGAAATACAGCGTGTCTCGGTTCGCGAAAAGCAGCAGCAGAATCTGGACATGCTGATCCGTCGACTCGAACAGCAACAACAGAGTCAGATTCTCTTCATTCTGGCTAACCGCAATTCGGGGGATCCCGGCTCTCAGGCGGCGCTCATCCAGCAACAGCAGCAGCTCGCGAGAACTCAACTCGAAGCGCTCCGAAAGCTGCGTAGCAGCGGCCGCATTTCCCTGGAACTCGATCCGCAGGCGAGCGGTATCGACGCCCTGCCCGAGTTGAGTTTGGAGGACGGAGATCGCATCTTCGTGCCATCTACGCCGGGATTCGTCAATGCGGTCGGTGCCGTCAACAACGAGAACGTCTTCATCTACCGGCAAGGGCGTACGGTTGGCGACGTTTCCAAGGTGGCGGGGCTGAGAGAAGAGGCCGATGTCCGAGAAATGTTCGTCTTGCGCGCGGACGGCAGTATCGTCTCGAGGCGTGACCGTCGAAGCTGGTTCGGATCGGGGTTTGACCGTATGCAACTGATGCCCGGAGACACCTTGGTGATTCCTGAGGAACTGGATCGCGAGACCACCCGGAACTTCGTGACGCGGCAACTCAAGGATTGGACGCAGATCATCTCTCAGTTCGGTCTGGGGCTTGCCGCCATCAAGGTGATCCGGGACCTGTAAATGACGGTAAACGAACAAAAGTCAACCGGGCCGGAGTCCGCGGCGGACCCCGAAATCGACGAAGCGCCGCAGACCATGGGGGCGCTCGATATCCTGCTGATCCTAACGGCTAACGCCAGACTGCTGCTGCTGGTGCCGCTGCTGGTCGGTATTGCAGTCTTGCTGCTGAGCTATCTTGTCACGCCTGTTTATACCGGCGTCACTCGTATGCTGCCGCCGCAGCAGCAGCAGAGCATGGCGTTCAGCATGTTGCAGTCGCTCGGAGCGCTGGGAGGGCTGGCCGGAGCCGCCGCCGGCTTGAAAGATCCATCGGCCCAGTACGTTGCTTTCCTGAAAACCAATGCAGTTCAGGATTCGCTGATCAAGCGTTTCGACTTGGCGCAGCGCTACGGTTCGAAACTGCGCCGTGACACCCGGGCACAGCTATCGCGTCGAAGCGATATTGCCGTAGACAAGGACAACATCATCGTCATCGAATTCGATGACCCGGATCCGGAGTTCGCTGCGGCTGTCGCCAATGCCTATGTAGACGAGCTGGGAAAATTCCTCGACCGCATGGCGGTGACGGAAGCCCAGCAGCGACGAATGTTCTTCGAGAAACAACTGGAAGAAACCAAGACACAGCTGGTCAAAGCCCAGCAGGCGCTTGCCGAAAGCGGAGTGAGTGTTGCCGCCATCAATGCCAATCCGGCCGCGGCGCTGGAGGCGCCCATCAGGCTGCGTGCGGAGATCACCGCGCTCGAAGTCAAGCTGGCTTCCATGCGCGCGTACCTCACCGAGTCGGCCCCCGAATACCAACAGGCCGCGGCTCAGCTGGATGCGCTCCGGGAGCAGCTGGCAAAGTCTCAGCAGCAAGGCGCCGAGGGTGATCGCAGCAACGACTATGTCGCCAAATATCGCGACTACAAGTACTACGAGACCCTGTTCGAAATCTTCTCCAAGCAATACGAGATCGCCAGGATCGACGAAAGCAGGGAAGGCGCTGTCATCCAGGTCATCGATTCAGCCGAAGTGCCGGAGCTCAAGTCAAAGCCCAGGCGCGGCTTGCTTGCGGTAGTGGCGACCTTGCTGAGCGGATTTCTGCTGCTCCTCTATGTCATCGCGCGGCATCACGTGCGCCGTGCGGTGGCAACCCAGCCTCAGCTTGCGGAGAAACTGGCGATTTTGCATTCGCGCCTGTCGCTGACCGGGCGCTCCGGCACGCGAGCGAAGCGGTCTGGCCGCTAGCGCCATGTCTGCGGTGGGCGGCATGCAGCGCATAGCAGCGGGCGCGGCGCCTTTACATCTGCTGCAATCCCGCTTGCTCAGCGCACTGTTCTTTCTCGGACCGTGCGGGATGTTCTTTCTTCCGCTGCCCGGTGTTGGTTCGTTGCGCAGCTTCTACTTCGTAACGGCACTGATCAACGTCGTGGCGTTGATGTCGTTACGGCTCCGGCACTTGGTGCAGCACGGCATCATTGGCTTGATCGCCTTCATCGCGGCCTGCAGCGCGTTCTACGCTTATGGAAGCTTCGATGCAGAGCAGGGGCTGGCGCTGAACCCCATGGTGCGGTTCGTTGTCCTGCTCAATCTGCTTTGGGGCTTCTACAACGCCGCAACCTGGCTGGCAGGACGGCCGGCAGACGATCTGCAGCGTCTGCTGCTGGTTTCCTACAAGGGCTTTCTCGCGGTCTTTCTTTGCGGCGGATTGCTGTACATCCTGTACGTCACGGGCGCGTCCGCACTCTACTCTCGATTTGTCTCGCTGGAGCAGGAAGCCTACGGATACATCAGATTCTCGCCAGGGACGTATCCCAATGAGTTCGGCATCATTTGCTCGTTTTACGGCGTTTTGTCGATCAGCCTTTATGGGCACACATCCAAGCCGCGTTATCTGGCTTTCTTCCTGCTTGCGATGGCGGGCATGTTTCTGGCCTCGACGAGAGCCGCGTACATCACGGCGGCCGTGGGTCTGTTGACGGTCTTCATCCGGTTCCCGGATCCGCAAGCACGCGTACAGATGCTGCTGTTCTCGGCCGGCTCCGCCCCCCTGCTGATGCTGGTGCTTTCTTACTTCTCCTTCGATCTGATCGGCGTTCTGCAGGCCGGATACGAGGCTCTTGCATCAGGACGGGGAAGCTCGGGGGAACGGGCGCTGGACTGGACGCGAGCGCTTAGGGAGTTTTCCGACAGCTATCTCTTCGGGTCCGGCTTCGAGTCTCAGGCCGCTTCCCAACTGCACAACGTGCCCTTGCAGTTTTTGCACGGTCTGGGACTTTTGCCGCTCTTCGCGATCACAGTCCTGGCAGTGCTATTTTTTTGGCTACAGCACGCGTCTGGCGCGGTTACGCTCAACACGGGCAGCGAGCGCCTGCGGCGGCATCTTTCGCTGATTCGATGGATCCTGTTTCAGCATGTATTCATCTTTGCCCTGACTAATCATAACCAGGCTCATTTCTTCACCTGGCTGCTGTTTGCAATGGCCTGCATGAAGTTCGAGTGTCGTGGCGACCTTGCGATGAAGGTCAATGGCAATTGCACAAAGCTGGAGGACAAAGCGGCATGAGCGTATGGATGCGCGGGGCCATGGCTACTAGCAGACCCAGAGTTGCGATCGTGCACGACTGGCTCGTGACAATTGCCGGCGCGGAAAAAGTGCTGGCGGAGATGTTGAAGATTTGGCCGCATGCCGATCTCTTCGCCGTGATCGATTTTCTTGATCCAGAAGAGCGAAAGACCTTGCAGGGAAAGTATGCGCGATGCAGCTTCATCCAGCGGCTTCCGGGCGCCCGGCGGCGCTACAAGGCATACCTGCCGCTGATGCCTCTTGCTGTGGAGCAACTGGATCTATCCAGATATGACCTGATCATATCGAGCAGCCACGCTGTCGCGAAAGGCGTATTGACGGGGCCTGATCAGGTGCACGTGAGCTATGTGCATTCGCCAATCCGCTATGCCTGGGATCTGCAGCATCAATACCTGAAGGAGGCGCGCATGGAGCGCGGCTTCAAGTCATGGCTCGCGCGGTTCGTTCTGCACCGTTTGCGCGTGTGGGATCACCGTACGGCGGCAGGCGTGGATCACTTTGCCGCCAATTCGGCGTTCATCGGCCGGCGTATCGAGAAAGCATATCGCCGCGAATCCGTCGTCATCTATCCGCCGGTCGACACCGAAGGTTTTTCGTTGTGCAGCGACAAGGAGGATTTCTATCTGACTGCTTCGCGCATGGTGCCATACAAGATGATTCCGCTCATCGTGAAGGCATTCTCTGCCATGCCCGACAAGCGGCTTGTCGTGATCGGCGAGGGGCCGGAGTTCAACGCAGTGAAGAGCGTGGCGGGCGGAAATGTGCAGCTGCTTGGCTATCAAAGCTTTGAGGTGCTGAGAGATCACATGCAGCGCGCCCGGGCCTTCGTGTTTGCAGCAGAGGAGGATTTTGGCATCGCCCCGGTGGAGGCTCAGGCATGTGGCACGCCCGTCATCGCGTATAGCCACGGCGGTGCCTTGGAGACGGTCCGCGATATCGACATGGAGTCACCGACCGGCCTCTTTTTTCATGAGCAGAGCGTAGAGGCCATCAGCGCTGCTATTGCTCGTTTCGAACAAATTTCTTCGGTTATCACACCAGAAAACTGCCGGCGCAATGCAGAGCGCTTCTCTGCTGCCCGTTTTCGCGCGGAGTTTCAGGCGTATGTTGAATCCTGCATGACGGGCGGCGAGCCGCGGCTGAGCTTCCTGGGCGGGCCTCGGCGCTTGGCTCGAGGGCAACGCATGGTGGGGCAATCGGCGGGACGCTGAAAGGCTGCCCTTTTCGAGCGCTAGCGGCTGCGAATATGCTGAATCTTCGCGGTCCGTCGAATAAAGGCTTTGTAAGCAAGCACGGCCTGATCAATGGCGAACTTTTCCAAATGCCGTTCCAGTGCCGGCAGGTTTTCCTGAGCCAGCCTGCCGTCTTTCCATTGCTGATAAGCATGTTCAAGTGCGCGCTGCAGACCGCGCGCGTACGGCGGCTGAATCAGTTTGCCGAATCGTCCCTCCGCCAGCGCCTCCTTGGCCCCGAACGGATAGTCGGTGGCGATCACCGGAAGGCCGCGCGACAAGGCTTCAATCAAGGTTCCGCCGAGGCCTTCGTAGCGCGAGGGCATCAGGAACAGATCGGCCCTATCGAGCTGCTGCAGAACATCTTCCCGATGGCCTAGTAGCTGGATTTGCTCCGTACGTGGCCCTTGCGCGCGCATCGTCTCGAGTAACGAGCGCTGCGGGCCATCGCCGACGATCAGGAGTTCAGCCTCCGGGCCCAGCGCGGCCTCATGGAAGGCGCTGATCAGGATGTCGAAGCCCTTTTGCTCATGCAGCCGGCCGATCACGATACATCGGAAGCGTGACCGATCCTTGCCCCCTGCCGTGGCTACCTGTGCGGATTTCAATGTAGGGTTGTAAAGGGTCTTCACCCTGGAGCGGGGCAGACGCAGGCGAACTTCCGCGTAGCGGGAGAGGGCACGTGAGACGGCCGCCAGCGGCAGGTGGAAGTGCCGCGCAAGCGCAGCGAACAGATGGAATTGCAGTTGCCGCCGCCACCCCAGCATTTCAATATGCAGGCCGCCGTGAAAGATGAGGGCCGGCGTATGCCGCAGAAGAAAGCCGGGGACGCCGACCAGCAGCGCCAGCAGGGTCATGGGTTGGCAGATGATCCATACGCCGCGAGGGTCCGCTGCCGCCGCGCGTAGCTGCTTTCCGTAGCTCAACAGCCGGGTTTCGGCGTGACGGATGACATGCGGCCCGTCCAGCTCCTCGGGCAGCCGATACCGGCCGAACATATGGACGTGAACCCGCGAAGCGGGCATCAACGCCTGAAGTTTGAGAGCGCAGTGCAGCGTTACCCGTTCAATACCTGCCACGTTCCCGTGACTGGGAGGAATGACGAAGTGCACGGCGCTGATTTCCGGGCCGCCAGCCATCATGCGGCGCCTTTGCGTCGGCCTGCGACAGGGCCCAGCAGGCCGCGTTTGGCCAGGATCAGCGCAAAGAACAGTGCCAGAGTGGCCTCAGCCAGAACGCGACATACGGCCATTCCGTAGGCTCCATAGGTGGGGGTCAGGTAGTAGGCGGCAATCAGGCTGACGGCGCCGCCAACAAGAATTCCTGCGGAGAACCAGTTGTCCATCCGCATCGGGATCATCACGTAGAGGCCTAGCGCCTGGCTGATTGCGACGACTGGGAACGCCAGGCAGAGAATTCTGAGCACGGTCACCGAAGGAGCATAGTTGCTGCCGGTGAACAGCGAAATGATCAGCGGTGCGGCGATCAGAAACGCCACCATGCTCGCCGATCCGAGAATCAGCAACACGACAAAGACGCGTCGTGCGGAGGCGAGCATGGCCTGGTCACCTTGCGCCGCTTGTCGACGCACGAGGTAGGGCATGATCGCCTGCGAAGCGGGATTGAATGCAGCTATCGCGGTCCCGGCAAATCGTTCCGCCGCCGTGTAGTAACCGGCCTCCGTTGCTCCGCTGACCGCGCCGACGATCAATACCGACGCGGTGGTGAACAGGGCGACGCCCGCCCGCATGACGAACAGCGGGATGCCGGCGCGAAACTGGGTCAGCAGTTGCTGGCGATTGATCGAAATGGGAACACGGACGGAGCGCGACAGTCGCAGGCCGACGATCAAGGCTGCAGCGTGGGCGAGGACTTGGCAGAACAAAACCAGGTCAACGTCTTGCGGGGTCCGCACCAAGGCCAGGGCGCCGATCACCCAGCTCAACTGCGTCGCAGCTTCAAGCCCCGCAGCAAGAGATGCGCGTTCCGTCCCTTGCAAGTACCAGCTCAGGCTGAGCCCCTGCAGGCCACCCAGCAAGAGCACCAGAAGCGCGATGCGCCCAGCGGGCAGATGTTGCGGCGCTAGTAGCAGCGCGCCGAAGAATAGCGCTGCGGTGACCACGAAGAGGCCGAGCTTGGCACACAGAACGCCGTCCAGAATCGTCAGGCGCTCTGCGTCGGTCTTGCAGGCGGAGACATCGCGCAGCGCGGAGATTCCAAAGCCGAACTCGACGCATAATGCGAGCACCGCGGCGACCGAAGTGGCAATCACCAAGGTGCCGAGGCCCTGCGGCTCCAGCACCCGGGCCAGGAACGGTAAAGAAAGAAATGATCCTGCATAGCGGGCAATGAAGCCTGCATACAGAAAGATCAAATCACGTTTCAATACCGTTGATCCTCGGAGGTGTGCGCCAGCGGCATGCGCGAAACGATGAAAGAGAGCTCACGCATCAGCGTCTGCACATTTCCGGTGAACGACAACGAAAAGAGAATGCCCAGCTATTTGATGGTCTCCGCACATGATGTGCGATCGGCACGCAAGGCGAGCACGCATTTTATCGCAGAGGAGCTGGCCAGGAGAGGAAGAACGCGGGCTTTTTCGCTGGGGTTCAGCCGCCTCTCGACGATCCGCGGCCGCGATCCTCGCCTTGGCCTGGAAGACCAGGCCAACCGCGTCGTGCACCATGCAGGGATTGACGCCTATCTGTGGCGTACGACGCTGCATCCTTCCAATCCACAGCGGCGGTTCTTGCAGCGCCTGTCGCCGGTCTTTTTCGAGCTCTACCGGATGCGCTGCCCCGGCATTCTCAAGCAGTGGGCAGAAGAGTCGACGACGATCATCGTGGAATCTGGCATCGGCCCCCTGATGTTGCGAGACCTGCATCGCTGGAACCCCGAAGCGCGCCTGCTGTACCTGGCGTCCGATGATCTGGAGACGATAGGAGCCGATCCGTATCTACAGGGATTGCTGGCAGGCGCGGGCGCGTTACTCAGCGGCGTGATCCTGCCGTCCCGCCTGCTGCGTTTCGGCATGCCAGCCGGCGTCCCCCTGCATTACGTCCCCCACGGCGTGACGGCTGACTTCAGGCGCTTGAATCATCCCCGCCCGTTTGGCCCAGGCGCTCATGCCGTGTCAGTGGGCTCCATGTTGTTTGACGCGGCTTTCTTCTGGGCGGCTACCGAAGCTTTTCCAGACGTGAACTTCCACGTCATCGGTTGCGGCGTGCCGCGGGAGGCGCTTCCGCCGCAGATCCATTACTACGGCGAGATGCCGTTTGAGGGCACTTTGGCGTTTCTGCAGCACGCGGACTTTGGTATTGCACCCTACCGCCTGGCCGACGTGCCTTACTACTTGGCAGACACTTCCATGAAGCTGATGCAGTACGGGGCCTGCGGCCTGCCTGCTGTCTGCCCGGCCTACGCGGTAGGTGAGCAGCCGCTGCGATTTGGGTATCAGCCAGGTGAGGCCGCATCGATCGCGCGAGCCATCGAGGCCGCATTGCAGTGCGGACGTACGAGCGCCACATCGACTCTGGATTGGCGGGAGGTGACGGACCGGATTCTCGATCCAGGCGCTTTCACCGATACCGCGACGCCGGGTGAGACGCCATGAGTGGCCGCCTGTTCGTGGAGGCTCGATGGCGGGGGCAGCACGGAATCGGCAGGTTTTCAGCGGAAGTGCTGTCGCGATTGCAAGCAGACCATGGCCTCCTGACGGGCAGTCGCAACCCTGCGGGACCCGCTGACCCGCTCTATCTCTCGTGGCGACTGGCAAAACTACGCGCGGCCAAGCAGGACCTCTTTTTCTCGCCAGGTTTCAATGCCCCTTTTACCGCTCGCTGCCGGAGCCTGCTCACGGTTCATGACCTCATTCACCTGGATGTGGGAGAGGAGCGCTCCGCCGCCAAGGCTGCCTACTACCAATATGTGGTCCGCCCGGCCGTGCGGCGCTGCGGGTACGCGCTTACCGTTTCTCGATATTCGGCCGCCCGGCTGGCGCAGTGGGCCGGGTTGCCGCTGGAGCGGATCACCGTCGTGGGCAATGGCGTGTCCTCGGCATTTACCGCAGACGGTCCGCGATGCGAGCGGCCGCGGCCGTACTTCCTCTACGTTGGCAACCGCAAGCCGCACAAGAATCTGGGGCGTCTGCTGGAGGCGTTCCGCCACGTCGACGCGGAGGCTGATCTCTTGCTGAGTGGGCACATGGATGAGCCACTACGACGTCGGCTGCGGCACCTGGGACTGGAAGGCCGTGTGTATTGCGCGGACGCCCTTGAGGACGAGGGGCTCGCAAAGCTCTACCGAGGCGCGGCGGCGCTGGTCATTCCATCTCTGTACGAAGGTTTTGGAATGCCTGCATTGGAGGCCATGGCCTGCGGATGTGCGGTCATTGCCGCTGATGCCACCTCGTTGCCAGAAATTACCGGCGATGCGGCGCTTCTCGTGGACCCTCGTGATATTGCCGCCCTGGCGGCGGCCATGGACGGCCTTCTGAGCGATGCGTCCCAGCGCGCGTTGCTGAGCGAGCGCGGCCTGGCCCGCGCGAGCGAATTCAGCTGGGAGCGGGTGGTCAAGCGTGTGGACGAGGCAATTGGCCGGGCCTCAGGGCACTCGGAGAGGTGCGCCGCGGGCGACTTTAAGGATCGAGCGTGACCGACATGCACCCCCAGCTGGATTTCGCATGGCCCCGCCATCTTTAACCTCGAGCTGAGGAGGCGAGAATGCTGCCGAGGGACAGCAGCGGCGCCAGGCCAGCTCGATTCAGCGCTGAGCCGGCGAAAGCCGTCTGCGGCTATAGGGATTTCCTGACCCCTTCCTTACTTTTTGCGCACCCTGTCACAAGAACACTGCCTTCCCTGTGGCATGCTTTCTGCTGCTTTGCACAATAGACACGGGATGAGTAAAGTTCGCTCTGTGTTGGCGCGTGTTGTTGGGGGACGTGCAAAGCAACAGGGCATCTGGGGGTCGATGCGTCCTGTTTAGAGGCAGGCCCAGTAACGCAATGGTGCGTTGCGCGCAAACCAAAAGGGATCAGATTTATGGAAGGCAGCTCGGCTCCACGCGGGCTTATCAAGTCTCAGCAGAGCGCAGCGGTACATCTGCGCACTGCGCCGGTTGTGCAGATCTCCTCCGGCGAGCATCCGCGCCCTGATTTTTCTGCGCCGCCAACAGGCCTCGCGCCCCCAGAATCGCTGTACTCCTCCGGCATCTATGCCCAGCTCGGCAAGCGCTGGTTTGACATGGCGTTTGCCCTGTTTTTCATGGCCACGCTCGGCTTCTGGCTGCTGCCGCTGATCGCCCTGATCGTGCGTCTGGATTCCCGCGGGCCTGCGCTGTTCCGCCAAGCGCGCGTAGGCATCAATGGTGAACTGTTCACCTGCCTGAAATTCCGCACCATGACGCACAATCCGGACGCCCAGTTCGTCCAGGCGCAAAAGAATGACTGCCGCATCACGCGCGTGGGCCGCGTGCTGCGAAAGACGAATCTGGATGAGCTGCCGCAGTTCATCAACGTGCTGCTGGGTGACATGTCCATTGTCGGCCCGCGGCCGCATGTTCCCGAGCTGGACCGCCTGTTTGGCGATCTGGTCCCGGGCTATACCTCCCGCACGGCAACGCGGCCTGGCGTGACGGGCTTGGCTCAAGTCTCCGGCTGCCGCGGTGAGACGCGCAGCGTCCGCGAGATGACGCACCGCATCCGCTTTGACCTCTTCTATGCCAAGAACATGGGCTTCTGGCTGGACCTGAAGATCATCGTTGCGACGGTGTGGTGTGCGATGGCCGGAGATCAGAAGGCGTACTGATCAGTCCGTCTTCCGCTGTCCATGAAGCGCACGCAAAGTCCGAGCGATTTGAGTGCCTGGGGCGCGCTGCCCGGTAACACGTATTGACGTGTAATCTTTCATCTATCGCTCCCAGCCGCCGGCGCCCTTGCACGGGCTTGGCGCGGCTGGGCAAAGCGTGACGCAACAATCTATTGATGCTTTGCGGCCTTTTGAACGAGGCCGCATTTTGGGGGATGGAAGGGGATGAAAATTAAGACCAATACATTGAATGCCGTTGCGCTCACGGCCATGGCCGCAGGCTTGGCGGTGATTTCCGGTTGCGCGGGGCAAAACGCGCCGTACGCAAACCGGGCGGATCGGGACATCGCCGTAGAGCTGATTCCGGTGACGCCTGCTTATATCCGCGAGCAGCGGGCCTTGAGCTCCGCCTTCCTCAAGCAGCAGGAGCTGATTCAGATCGGCATGGAGAATCTGGGTCGCCAGAGCCGTGCTTTGGCCTCGGATTACAAATATGTGATTGGTCCGGCCGATCTGTTGCTGATTTCCGTTCCTACCATCGTCAGCTTCAATTCCGGCGGCTCCTCCAACCTGGGCGAGCAGGGCCAGAGCTACACCGTTTTTGATGACGGCACCATCTTTCTCCCTTACACGGGGCCGGTCCGCGTTGGCGGTCTGACCTTGCGTGAGGCGCAGAGCAAGGTGGTGGAGGCGCTGTCCAAATACCTGCGCCAGCCGCAGGTGGTGGTGGCG
>CAMLDZ010000002.1 GCA_946478985.1 uncultured Solimonas sp. | reverse complement strand
CGACCACCAGCAGCGCGCCTTCGCAGGCGGCCAGCGAGCGGCTGACTTCATAGGAAAAGTCGACGTGTCCCGGGGTATCGATCAGGTTGAACTGGTAGAGCTCGCCGTTCCTGGCGCGATAGTGCAGCTGCACCGCCTGCGCCTTGATGGTGATGCCGCGTTCGCGCTCGATCGGATTGTTGTCGAGCACCTGCGCCTGCATCTCGCGCTGCTCCAGGCCGCCGGTCAGCTGGATGAAGCGGTCAGCCAGCGTCGACTTGCCGTGGTCGATATGGGCAATGATGCAGAAATTACGGATGTGATCCTGATTCATGGACGTCGCTGGCGGCCAAGCCGTTCAACGGCCGCAAAAAAGGCCGCGCAGTATAAGCCTTTGCGCCAGATCGGTTCTGTGCTCCGGCGTTCAGCCGGCGCCACGGGCTCGGTCGAAGGCGGCGGCGTCGAACAAGCCCTCGGCCAGCACCTCGCCGCGCTCGTCCAGCAGCACCGGGATGCGGATGCCGAAACGCAGCTTCCACTCGCCGCGGCTGTCGACATCGGCATGGTCGAGCAGCAGCGGCGTGGCGCCCAGATGCTCGCGCAGCGCCGCCTCGAAGTCCTCGCAAAGATGGCAGTCGGGCCGCGACAGCAACAGCCAGCGCGGCGGCGTGGCGGCGGACGCCATCAGCTCGGCGGCGCGCCGCGCGGCACGTCCAGCGTCAGGAACAGCGGCGAGCCGCGCCGCTGCACCAGCACCTGCACGGTGGCGCCCGGCGTCAGCCGGCCGACGACGGTGGCCAGCCGGTCCGGGGCGTCGATCTCCTGCCCGGAGATCTGCAGCAGCACGTCGCCGGCACGAACGCCGGCGCGCGAGGCCGCACCGTCGACGGCGATCACCAGCACGCCGCCGCTGACGACCTGCGCCTTGCGGCGCTCGTCGGCTGCAAGCGGCCGCACCACCAGGCCCAGCGGGCCGATCGGCGGCGGCGGCGCCTCGAGATCGGGCGCCGGTGCCGCCTGGGCATCGGCCTTTTCCAGTTCCGGCGTCAGCGTGCCGACGTCGACTTTGACGGTCAGCGCCTTGCCGTCGCGCAGCAGCTTGAGCGAGGCGATCTCGCCCGGATCGGTGATGCCGACCATCGGCGGCAGCGAGGAAGAGCTGGCCAGTTCCTGACCGTTGTAGCTGAGAATGATGTCGCCTTCCTTGAGTCCGGCCTTGGCGGCCGGGCTGTCCGGCATCACGCGCGCCACCAGCGCGCCTTCCGGCTTGTCCATGCGCGCCTGCTGCGCCATGTCGCGGTCGATCTCCTGCACCACTACGCCCAGCCAGCCGCGCGTGACGCGACCCTGCTCCTTGAGCTGGCGGGCGACCTTGGCGGCGACGTCGATGGGGATCGAGAACGACAGGCCCTGGTAACCGCCGGACTGCGAGTAGATCTGCGAATTCATGCCGATCACCTCGCCCGCCATGTTGAACAGCGGGCCTCCGGAATTGCCGGGGTTGATCGCCACGTCGGTCTGGATGAACGGTACGTACTGCTCGGTGATCAGCGCACGACCCTTGGCGGAGATGATGCCGGCGGTGACCGAATAGTCGAAACCGAACGGCGAGCCGATCGCCAGCGCCCACTGGCCCGGGCGCAGCTTGCCGGCGTCGCCGACCTTGACCACCGGCAGATCGTGCGCATCGATCTTCAGCAATGCCACATCGCTGGCCTCGTCGCTGCCCACGACCTGGGCGGTGAACTGGCGTCGATCCAGCAGACGCACGATCACTTCCTTGGCGTCGCGGACGACATGGAAGTTGGTGAGGATGTAGCCGTCCTGCCAGAGCACGAAGCCCGAGCCCAGGGACTGCGGTCCCGGCGGCAGCACCTCGCTGTCGTCGCGGCTGTCCGGATCCTCCTCGGGATGCTCTTCGAGGAAGCGCCTGAACCACTCGGGCGCGTTGCGCAGTGCTTCGGCATCGCTGTCGGCGCGCGCCTGCTGCTGCTCGGGCGGCGTCTCTGCCGGCACCGTGCTGATGTTGACCACCGACGGCGACACGCGGTCGACCAGATCGGCGAAATCAGGATAGGCACCGCTGCCAGCCGCGCCGTCGCGTTTGCAGGCGCTGCAGGCCAGAACCAGACAGGCCGCCAGGAACAGCCGCGTGGGGGCGGCAGGCTTCATCGAGTACTCCGGGACGCGCGAGGGAAGTTCGCGCGGAATACCGCGGATTTCAATGGATTCCGCTTGGAAATTCAAACGCGGCGCAGATCCGGCGCGCGGCGCGCCCCAACGGACTCAACGATTGGGCGCGGCAGCAGCACCGGCTTCCGTGCCCGCTTCGGCCGGTGCTGGCACCGCAGCCGCCTGCGGCTGCACGCCCTCGCCGATCAGCCGCACGGTCTCCGACGGCGCCTCGCCGACCACGGTGATGTGCAGCGTGCCGACGGTGCGTCCGTAGGCATGCAGGGTGCCGATCTGCGAAACGCCCTGGAAGGCCTGTGCCGGCACCTTGCGGCGCGCCGAGAACACCGAGATCGCCGACAGGCCGTCGGACAGCAGCAGGTGCTCGACCACGCCCTGGCCATCAGCGGTCGGCCGCAGATCGCGCATCGTCACGTGATAGCCGGGCGGCAGATTGGCGAACTGGGTGTCGCCGGCGGCCTTGGCATCGAACGGCTGCGGATCCTGGACGACGCGGGTGACGCGACGGAATTTTTCGGGATCCAGTTCGGTCTGCAGATCCTTGTCCGGAATCGACGCCGGGAACTGGATCTCGGTGAACATCAGCTGTTCCATCACCGCCGCCTGCTTGCCGAGCAGGTTGACCTTGACCGGCACCGCCGTCTTGGCGTCGGCCCAGATCTCGTAGCCATAGCGGAACTGATCACGCGGCGCGATGGTGATGCCGCGGCACTTGCGGCCGGCGATGCGCGCCTCGCCGATGTCCTGGAATTCGTAATAGCGGGAGATCTGCGCGACGCGCTCGGCGTTGAGGCCGGGGAACAGGCCCTTGGGCGTCGGCAGTTCCAGCGTGACCTTGCGATCCTTGGGCAGCAGGCAGATCACCTGGTTGCCCTGCTTGAGGATCTCGCGTGGATCGCCGGTCAGCGTCTGCACGCGCTCGACCTCGCGGCCACCGGCGTAGCGGTGGACGACGCGCATGGTCTCCAGGCGATCGCGCGTCTGGTAAACGATGACGCCCTGGTAGTTGGTGGTGCGCGCCGCTTCGCTCATCCGCGCCAGCCAGTCGGCGGCGCTCGGCTCGGCCGCATCGGCCATCAGGCTCCACGCGGTCGCGGCGAGCCCTAGTGCGAAGCGGGGCTTCACTGCTGACTACCGCCGTCGTACGTCGTCAGGCTGGCCGGCTGGGCAAAGGCCGCATCGCCGGTACGCGCGGCGAAGCGGGCATACGAGAGCGCCCCGCCGACGCCGCGGTCGGCCAAGGTGTTGCTGTGTTCGAGCAGATAGTTGCGCAGGTCGTCATCGACTGCGCCCGGGTTTTCCATCGCCACCGTCTGCAGCGCGCCGCCATCGACGATCTGCGCCTCGCCGGACGTGCCGGTGTCGCCGACCTTGCCGAAGTTGAAGCCCAGCGTCACCGCCACCGCAGCAACCGACGCCGCCAGCGCCAGTCCGGCCAGCCGCCGCCATGGCAGCACGCGCTTGTTGCGCACGGGCAGCGGCACCACCGTGTGCGACCGCTGCGGCGCGGGCTCGGCGGCAATGCCGGCCATCACCGCGGCACAGAAGTCGTCGGATCCGAGCGGCTTGAGGCGCACACCGGCGCGGGCGTCCTGCGCCGAACAAAGTCGGCTCCATTGCGATTTCAGCTGCGGCGAGGTCTCCAGCGCATCCAGCAGCGCGTCGAGTTCCTCGGGCGAACATTCGCCATCGAGCAAGGCGGACAGAGTTTCTTGGGACATGCGATGCACCGGAAAATCTGAATATATCCTTAACCACAAAACTGCAGAAAAGTTCCCGCAACTACAGGCGAGGACCTACCGTTCATCGCCTCGATCCACACTCAGTCAAGCAAAGGCTTGAGCACGGCGTCGATCGCCTCGCGAGCGCGGAAGATCCGCGATCGCACCGTGCCGATCGGACAGTCCATCGCCTCGGCGATCTCCTCGTACGACAGGCCTTCGAGTTCGCGCAAGGTAATTGCCGTGCGCAGGTCCGGCGGCAACCTGGCGATCGTCTCCGCCACCTTGTCGCGAATCTCCTCCGTCAGCAGCGCCGCCTCGGGCGTGTTGGTATCGCTTAGATGCTCGGTATGGCCATACAGTTCCGCATCGGCGATATCGATGTCCTGATCGGCCGGGCGGCGGCCACGCGAAACGATGTAATTCTTCGCGGTGTTGATGCCGATGCGGTACAGCCATGTATAGAACGCCGACTGGCCGCGGAAACCCGCCATCGCGCGATAGGCGCGGATGAAGGTCTCCTGCGCCACGTCCGGAGCATCGGCCTCACCGACCAGGCGGCTGACGAGCTGAACGATCTTGTGCTGGTACTTGCGCACGAGCAACTCGAAGGCGCGGGCATCACCTGCCTGCGCCCGCACTACGAGCTGTTCGTCGGTCGTGGTTTCGCTCATCTGCGTCCGGCGGTTTCGCCAGCGCGAAACCGGTAAACTTCCGCCCGTCGCCGGGCCTCGGCGCCACGGCCTGCGCCGCGATGCGGGCAAGGCACTGTGATGGCGCCAAGCCGGCGGCGGCAGCGGCGTAAAAGAGGCGCATTGTACCCGCGCCCCCGGACAAACGCTCAGGTTTCGGCCCCTCGAACCTTAGGTTCTATGAACGCAGTGGAAGTCCTCGTCATCGGCAGCGGCGCTGCCGGCCTGTCCTGTGCGCTGCGGCTGGCCAAGGCCGGCCACCGCGTCGTCGTCGTCTCCAAGACCAGCCTGCAATCGGGCAGCACGCTGTGGGCACAGGGCGGCATCTCGGCAGTGCTCGACGCCGACGATTCCACCGAGAACCACATCCACGACACGCTGGTCGCCGGCGCCGGCCTCTGCGACGAGGCGGCGGTGCGCTTCACGGTCGAGCGCGGTCCCGGCTGCATCGAGTGGCTGCTCGAACAGGGCGTCGCCTTCACCCAGGAGGACGGCGAGAACCGCGGCAAGCGCCTGCACCTGACGCGCGAGGGTGGCCACAGCCATCGCCGCGTGGTCCACGCCGCCGACGCCACCGGTCGCGCCGTCGAGACCACGCTGGCGGGGCTTGCGGCCGCGCATCCCAACATCCGCATCCGCGAGTTCTGCGTCGCTGTCGATCTGATCGTCGATCCGGCGCGCCAGCGCGTGCAAGGCGCTTATCTCTACGATGTGCCGTCGAGCCGCGTCAGTGCGGTGACCGCCAAGGCGGTGGTTCTGGCCACCGGTGGTGCGAATCAGGTCTACCTGTATTCGAGCAATCCGCACGGCGCGTCCGGTGACGGCATCGCGATGGCCTGGCGGGCCGGCTGCCGCGTCGCCAACATGGAATTCATGCAGTTCCATCCGACCACGCTGTATCACCGCGACACGCGCAATTTCCTGATCTCGGAAGCGCTGCGCGGCGAAGGCGCGGTGCTGCGGCTGGTCAATCCGGACGGCACGCCGGGCGAGCGCTTCATGCCGCGCTTCGACCCGCGTGAGGAGCTGGCGCCGCGCGATATCGTCGCCCGCGCGATCGACCACGAGATGAAGCGGCTCGGCCTGCGCCACGTCTACCTCGACATCACGCACAAGCCGGCGAGCTTCATCCAGCACCATTTCCCGAGCATCCACGCGCATTGCCTGACGCTGGGCATCGACATCTGCAAGCAGCCGATCCCGGTGGTGCCGTCGGCGCATTTCACCTGCGGCGGCGTCGTCACCGATCTGGCGGCGCGCACCGATGTCGACGGCCTCTACGCGATCGGCGAGATCGCCTGCACCGGCCTGCATGGCGCCAACCGCCTGGCGTCGAACTCGCTGCTGGAATGCCTGGTGTTCGCACAGGCGGCGGCGGACGACCTGATCAAGGTGCTGCCGGAACGCGAGCGTCCGGTCGACCTCAAGCCCTGGGACGAATCGCGCGTCACCGATTCCGACGAAGACGTCGTCATCAGCCACAACTGGCTGGAGCTGCGCACCTTCATGTGGGATTACGTCGGCATCGTCCGCACCACCAAGCGCCTGCAGCGCGCACTGCACCGCGTGCAGCTGCTGAAAGCCGAGATCGACGAGTTCTACGGCCACCACCGCATCAATGCCGATCTGCTCGAACTGCGCAATCTCGTGCGTTGTTCTGACCTGATCGTGCGCTCGGCGCTGGCGCGGCATGAGTCGCGCGGCCTGCACTACACGCTCGACCATCCGCAAACCGACGGCAGCACGCAGCCGACGATCCTGCCCGGCCGCGCGCCGCGCTGAAGGGCGATCAGCTGACGCTGAGCCGTGCGCGCAGCTGCCGCAGCGGCGATTCCGCCGCCTCGTCGCCGGCGATCAGCCGCGTGTAGCGGCGGCCGTCGTCGCCGCGCCAGCGCAGCACCAGCAGGCGGTGATGAACCAGGCTTTCGCCGCGCAGCTCGGCGCGGATCTCGCGCTTGCCGATCCACAGGCTCCAGCCGCCGTCGGCGTGCCAGACGATGCGCTCGATCGCCTGCTTGCCCAAACCCAATGCCGGATGCCGGCGCAGCCACAGCCAGGACGCGGCGAATGCGGCGGCGAGCGCCACGGCCGGCCAGCCCGGCTGCATCGCCAGCGGCAGCAGGCCGATGCACAGCGCGTGCAGCGCGAAAATCAGCCGTAGCGCGCGCAGCGAAGGCCGCAGCTGTAGATCAACGGTAGACGCGAAGCTGTTCGATGATGACGACATATTCGGCCGGCACCTCTTCGTAGCCCATCGCCCAGGCCCAGATGTCCGGGTCTTCGCAGAGCGTGACCAGACGCAGGAACTCGGCCTTCTCGTCGGCCGGCGCCTGCGGCCAGCGGTGCGCGTAGTAGCGCTCCATCAGCACGTCGAGTTCCTTCATGCCACGCCGCAGCAGCCAGCGCAGGCGTCCATCCGAACTCATGGTCGCGCAGCAACACTATGGTCCCTCTCCCGCAATGCGGGAGAGGGGGGGACCGTCCGCGACGCGGACGGTGGGGTGAGGGCACTGCTCATTGCCTGTCTCCACAAACGACGAGGGCGGCAGAGCCGCCCTCGTTCTTGAAACGTGCTGCACCGATCACCGCGGCGATCAGATCTTGCGCTCGACCAGCATCTTCTTGGTCTCGGCGATCGCCTTGGCGGGATTGAGTCCCTTCGGGCAGGTCTTCGAGCAGTTCATGATGGTGTGGCAGCGGTACAGCTTGAACGGATCTTCCAGCGCGTCGAGACGGTCGCCGGTGGCCTCGTCGCGGCTGTCGACCAGCCAGCGGTATGCCTGCAGCAGGATCGCCGGGCCCAGGTAGCGGTCGCCGTTCCACCAGTAGCTCGGGCAGGACGTGCTGCAGCAGGCGCAGAGGATGCACTCGTAGAGACCGTCGAGCTTGGCACGGTCCTCTTCCGACTGCAGGCGCTCGCGCGTCGGCGCCGGCGTGTCGGTCTTGAGCCAGGGCTCGATCGACGCCAGCTGCGCGTAGAAGTGCGTGAGGTCCGGCACCAGATCCTTGACCACCGGCATGTGCGGCAGCGGGTAGACCTTGACGTCGCCCTTCACCTCGTCGCAGGACTTGATGCAGGCCAGCGTGTTGGTGCCGTCGATGTTCATCGCGCACGAGCCGCAGATGCCTTCGCGGCAGGAGCGGCGGAACGTCAGCGTGGCATCGACTTCGTTCTTGATCTTGATCAGCGCGTCGAGAACCATCGGCCCACAGGCCGCCATGTCGACTTCATAGGTATCGACACGCGGATTGGCGTTGGTTTCGGGGTCGTAGCGGTAGATCTTGAAGGCCTGCACCTTCTTGGCGCCGGCCGGCGCCTTGAAGACCTTGCCGGCCTTCTTGTCGATCTTGGAGTTCTGCGGCAGCGTGAACTGGGCCATGGCTCTCTATCTCGTCTCGGCTGTGGCGGCGGATCAATACTTACGGGCAACGGGCGGAATGTGCTCCACCTCGTTGTCGAGCGGTTGCAGATGCACCGGTCGGAAATCGATGGTGACGTCCTTGTCGCCGGTGCGCCAGGCCAGCGTGTGCTTCATCCACTCGCTGTCGTTGCGATCCTTGATGTCGTCGCGGGCATGGGCGCCGCGTGATTCCTGGCGGTTCTCGGCGCCGACGATGGTCAGCAGCGCCTGGCCCAGCAGGTTGTCCAGTTCCAGCGTTTCGACCAGGTCCGAGTTCCAGACCATGCCGCGGTCGCTCACCGACAGATCGGCGTTGTAGTTGTCGATGACGCCCTTCAACTTGACGATGCCTTCCTGCATCGTCGGGCCGTCGCGGAACACGGCGCAATGCTTCTGCATCGTCTTCTGCAGGTCGAGGCGGATCTTCGCGGTCGGCGTGCTGCCCTTCGAGTAACGGAACTTGTCGAGACGGGCCAGGGCCTTGTCTTCCGACGCATTCGAAATCTTCTTGTGCGGGGTGTCGCGCTTGACCAGCTCGGCGGCGCGGATCGCCGCGGCGCGGCCGAACACCACCAGATCGAGCAGCGAGTTCGAGCCGAGGCGGTTGGCGCCGTGCACCGACACGCAGGCCGCTTCACCGACCGCCATCAGGCCCGGCACGATGCTGTCCGGATCGCCGTCGCGCTTGGTGACGACTTCGCCGGTCCACAGCGTCGGGATGCCGCCCATGTTGTAGTGCACGGTCGGCACCACCGGGATCGGCTGCTTGGTGACGTCGACGCCGGCGAAGATCTTCGCCGACTCGGAAATGCCCGGCAGCTTGGAGTGCAGCACGTCCGGACCCAGGTGTTCCAGATGCAGGAAGATGTGGTCGGCTTCCTCGCCGACACCACGGCCTTCGCGGATCTCGGTCGCCATCGCGCGGCTAACCATGTCACGCGGCGCCAGGTCCTTGACGCTCGGCGCGTAGCGTTCCATGAAGCGCTCGCCGTTGCGGTTGGTGAGGTAACCGCCCTCGCCACGTGCGCCCTCGGTGATCAGGCAGCCCGAACCGTAGATGCCGGTCGGGTGGAACTGCACGAACTCCAGGTCCTGCAAGGGCAGGCCGGCGCGCAGCACCATGCCGCCGCCGTCGCCGGTGCAGGTATGGGCCGAGGTTGCCGAGAAGTAGGCGCGGCCGTAGCCGCCGGTCGCCAGGATCACCAGATGCGCGCGGAAGCGATGCAGCTGGCCGGTCGCCATGTCCCAGGCGAGCACGCCCTTGATCGAGCCGTCCTCGTCGGTCAGCAGGTCGAGCGCGAAGTACTCGATGAAGAACTGCGCCTTGCACTTCAGCGACTGCTGGTAAAGCGTGTGCAGCATCGCATGGCCGGTACGGTCGGCCGCAGCGCAGGTGCGCTGCGCCGGCGGGCCCTTGCCGAATTCGGTGGTCATGCCGCCGAACGGACGCTGGTAGATCTTGCCTTCCGGGGTACGCGAGAACGGCACACCGTAGTGCTCCAGCTCGATGATCGCGGGGATGGCCTCGCGCGTCATGTACTGGATCGCGTCCTGGTCGCCGAGCCAGTCGGAACCCTTGACGGTGTCGTAGAAGTGCCAGCGCCAGTCGTCGCGGCCCATGTTGGCCAGCGCGGCGGAGATACCGCCCTGCGCGGCCACGGTGTGCGAGCGCGTCGGGAACAGCTTGGTGATGTTGGCGGTCTTCAGGCCGGACTCGGCCAGGCCCAGCGTCGCGCGCAGGCCGGCGCCGCCGGCACCGACGACGATCGCGTCGTACTCGTGATGGACAATCTCGTAAGCGGACATTTCAAGAATCCTGGATCTGGGAGCGCGCGCTTAGGCGAGCGCGACCTTGAGCACGGCGAAGATCGCGGCAGCGGCAACGATCGCGTGGAAGAATTTCGACAGCAGCAGCAGGACCAGACGGCCGAACTCGCCCGGCGCGTAATCCTCGATCACCACCTGCACGCCGAGTACCGAGTGGTACAGCGCGGTGGCCAGGAACAGCACCAGCACGACGGCGACCGACGGCGCCGACACCCAGTGGCGGACCAGCGCGTAGTCGGCGCCGCCGGCGGCGAGCTGCGCCACCGAGAACACGAACCACAGCGTCAGCGGAATCAGCGCCAGCGCCGAGACGCGCTGCACCCAGAAATGATGGACGCCGTCCTTGGCCGAGCCGAGGCCGCGGGCGCGGGACAGCGGAGAACGCAGATCAGCAGAAGTCTTGGCCATGTCGTTCCCCTTTAGGCGAAGCAGGCGACGGCGCCGACCGCAGCGGTCAGGCCCAGCGAGACGAAGACAACCGCGTAACCCGAACGCTCGGCGGCCTTGAGCTCGAAGCCCATGCCGACGTCCCAGAACAGGTGGCGGATGCCGTTGCACAGGTGGTACAGCAGCGACCACACGAAGCCGTAGATCACGACCTGGCCGTACCAGGCCTTCAGATGCGGCGTCACCAGGCCGAACCACTCCGGGCCGGCGGCCAGCGCGACCAGCCAGGCCGCCAGCAGCGCGGTGCCGGCCGACAGGCCGCAGCCCGTCACGCGGTGGATGAAGCTGAGCAGCGAGGTCCACTGGAACCGGTAGTACTGGCCCAGCATGAACGGCGACAGCGGACGGCTAGGCGGGGATGTTTTGGTGGTCATTCCGGCTCCCGGTTGGGACGTGATGGCGGTTATGGTTTAGGAATCGGCCGATTTTCTAAAAATCGATGCAGCGCCCGTTCTTTTCCCAATCGCCGTAGCGGGTCGGTTCCGGGCCACTGCTGCGGCCTCCGATCTCGCGTACCGGCGCCGTTGCCGGTAAGGGGGACGCCGATGCTGGCGGCTGTTCTTTGGACAGCTTCAGCAGGTCGGCGAGGGCGATAGCCTCCGTCGGCTGAGCCGGCGGCTCATCCGGAACGGATGGCTGCGGATCGGCGCGCGAGGGGGACATCACTGGGAAAGCGGTCGATGCATCCATAATAGTTTGACAAATTTCCGACGCTCCCCGCAATGAATCCCTACTTACCAAGCCACCTGCCCGCCCTCCCATGAACCTCCTGATCACCGACACCGAGGCTCTGGCCTGGCTGCGCGTGCGCGGCGCCGAAGCCGACGCCTTCCTGCAGGGCCAGCTCAGCAACGACATCCGCACGCTCAGCGATGCCCAGGCGCAACTGTCCAGCTACAACAATCCCAAGGGCCGCATGCTGGCAGCCTTGCACCTGGTCCGCAGCGGCGAGGAGATCTGGATCGAGCTGCCGCGCAGCATCGCCGAGCCGACGCTCAAGCGCCTGAAGATGTTCGTGATGCGCTCGAAGCTGACGATCGACGCCGCCGACGATCTGGACGCCCTCGCCTTCATCGGCGCCGATGCCGCCGGCATGCTGCCGTTCTTCGGCCTGCCGCTACCCGAGGCGCCGCTGCAGTGTCTGCGCAGCGAGCAGGGTCTGGTGGTCGTGCGCCGCCTCGGCGAGCTGCCGCGCTACACGGCGGTCGGCGCGCGCGACGAGATCGCCAAGGTCCGCGCGATGGTGCCGGAAGCGATGCGCGAGCCCGAGGGCCTGCTGTGGCGCCACGCCGACATCGAGGCCGGCGTGCCGACCGTGCTGCCCGAGACGCGCGAGCACTTCGTGCCGCAGATGGTCAATCTGGACCTGCTCGGCGGCATCAGCTTCGACAAGGGCTGCTATCCGGGCCAGGAAATCGTCGCGCGGCTGCACTACCTGGGCCAGCTCAAGCGGCGCCTGTTCGTCGCCGAGATCGACGGTGCGGCGCCGGCGCCGGGCAGCGACGTGCATGCCGAAACCGAAACGCAGGCGGTCGGCGAGATCGTCGACGCCGTGCCGGTCCGCGGTGGCGCGCTGGCGACGCTGGTGCTGCAGCTCTCGCATCGCGACGCGGCGCTGCGCGTCGGCGCTTCGCCGCTGCGGCTGCGCAGCGGACCGGCGGCGTAAAACGCGCGCCCGGCGCGGGCTTCGGGTCGTCGCCGCCCTCCTATAGTGGCGGCGTCTTGCGGAGCGTCCGATGCGCCAACACCTGTCAACCCTGCTGCTGTGCTGCCTGTCGTCGGCTGCCCTGGCGCAGCCCTGGCCGCCGGGCCTGGATCGCGTGCCGCGCCTGCAGCTCGACGCCGGGGCAGTCGTCGCGGCGGTCGCCGACGCGCAACAGCAGCCGCGCCGCTTCGCGGTGCCGCGCGCGCTGGCCGCCAGCACGGCCGACGGCGACTGGGACGAGGCGCAGGCCGGCATCGCCCGCTGGCGCCTGCGCATCGCCTCACAGGACGCTCGCTCGCTGAGTCTGCGCCTGCACACGCTGCACTTGCCGGCTGACGGCGAGCTGTGGATCTACGCGGCCGACGGCAGCGATGCCCAGGGTCCGTTCAGGGCCGGCGACGGGCTGCGCTACACGCCGATCGTGCGCGGCGGCGAAGCGGTCATCGAGGCGCGCATGCCCGCCGAGCAGCGCGCGCAGTTCGCGATCGCCGTCGCCGAGGTTTTCCACGGTTTCCGCGAGCTGGCGCCGGCCGTCGCCGACAAGAGCTTCAGCAATACCAGCGGCACGTCATCGAGCTGCAACCTCGACGCCGCCTGCCCGCAGGGCGATGCCTGGCGCGACGAGATCCGCTCGGCGGTGCTGGTGACGATCGACAACCAGACCCTGTGCTCGGGCACCTTGCTCAACAACACCGCGCGCGACGACCGCGCGCTGGTGCTCACCGCCAGCCATTGCGGCCTCGATGCCGCCAACGTCGCCAACACCTACGCCTACTTCAATGTGCAGCGCACCGCCTGCGGCAGCGGCCCCTACGGCGCGGTGACACAGAACCTCGCCGGCAAAAGCTTGCTGGCGAGCAGCGCCAGCGGCGGCCGCACTGATTTCGCCCTGTTCGAACTGCGCAGCAGGCCGCCCGGCACCTACAACGTCCGCTATGCCGGCTGGGACGCCGGCGGCGCGGTGCCGCTGTCCGGCCTCGGCATCCATCATCCTGAAGGCGACGACAAGAAGATTTCCGTCTTCAGCGGCGCCAGCGCCGCCAGCCGCGTCTGCGTCGGCGGTGCCAGTGCCGGCTGCCTCGGCGGCTTCTATATCGACGCCTGGATGGTGATCTGGTCGCAGGGCACGACCGAGGGCGGTTCGTCGGGCTCCGGCTTGTGGAACCAGGACCGTCGCCTCGTCGGCACCCTGTCCGGCGGCAGCACCAGCTGCAGCAACGGCACGACATACGGCTCCGACTACTACGCGCGCCTCGACGTCGCCTGGACGGCGGCCAGCACGACCGGCGTCACGCTCAAAAGCGTGCTGGCGCCCAATGGCTCCACCTGCCTGCGTCTCGACGGCAAGGACGCCGGCAGCTCCAGCGCTGCCCGTTGCGACAGCGCCGGCAACGCGCTCAGCTCGGCGCCGAGCAGCGGCGGCGAGGTCGGCGCGAGCGGCGACGACGAAGGCAGCGGTGGCGGCGGTGCCAGCACGCCGCTGCTGTTGCTGCCGCTACTGCTGCTGGGCCTGCGCCGGCGCTGAGCGCCAGGCCCTCCGCAGCAGCGGCGCGATCAGCAGCAGCAGTACGCCGGCAGCGATGCCCAGCTGCGCGCAGAGCAGGAACAGCGCGTCGTAGCGGCCCAGGGCATCGGCGACGTCGACGACGCCGCTGTCCGGCAGCTCGACCGCCGCCAGCCTGCCGAACAGCGCCGCCAGCACCTCCGAATACGCGGTGCCCAGCCACCAGGCACCCATCATCAGCCCGGCGACGCGCGGTACCGACAGCTCGGTAACGGCGGCCAGACCGATCGGCGACAACAGCATCTCGCCGACTTCCAGCACGAAGTAGGCGGCGACGAAGCACCACAGCGCCGTCAGGCCGCTGTGCAGCGGATGCCGCGCACTCCACACCAGCAGCAGGAACGACAGGCCGGCGAAGACCAGCCCCAGCGCCGACTTGGTGAGTGCGTCCGGATTGAGTCCGCGCCGGCCCAGCCATGGCCATAGCCAGGCGAACAGCGGCGCCAGCAGCAGGATGAACAGCGCGCCGAGGAACGTCAGCTGGCCGGCGGTCCATTCGTAGCTCCAGCCGAACAGCTGCATGCGACGATCCATCACGCGGTCCGAGAACAGCAGCCAGGACCCGTAGGTCTGCTCGTAGAGCGTGAAGAACGCCAGCGCGCAGACGATCAGCAGCAGCAGCACCGCCATCTGCCGGCGCTGCAGCGCATTGCAGTGCCGCAGCATGAACCAGCCGATGCCGGTCAGCAGCACGGCGCTGACCGCATGCATCGCCCACAGCACCGCGCTCATCGGCGGCAGACCGGCAAGCGTCAGCATCAGCGAATGCGCCTGCAGCAGCAGCGCCGCCACCGCGACGCCGGCGAGCGCGAGCAGATAGATCAGCGGCTCGCGGCGCAAAGGGCCGACGACAGGCTCGCGCAGCCGCTGCGGCTGTGGCGGCGCGGCGGCGGCGCCCAGATGCCGCTGGCCGGCGACGAACGTGCACAGGCCGATCAGCATGCCGGCGCCGGCGGCACCAAAGCCGTAACGCCAGCCGTAGGTTTCGCCGAGCCAGGCGCAGACCAGGCTGGACAGCACCGCGCCGAGATTGATGCCGGCGTAGTAGACCGAGAAGCCCGCCTCGCGGCGCGGATCGCCATCGGCGTAGAGGCGACCGACGGCCGTCGAGATGTTCGGCTTGAGAAAGCCGACGCCGACCACGATCAGCGCCAGCGAGGCATAGAAGACTTGCAGCGCGAAGGCGTCGCGCACCACCGTGCCGTCGATCAGCCGCGCTGCCTGCCCTTCGTAGGCCAGACCGAAATGGCCGCAGGCCAGCAGCACGCCGCCGAGCAACACGCTCTTGCGGATGCCGAGCCAGCGGTCGGCGACCAGGCCGCCGAACACCGGCGCCGCGTAGACCAGGCCGCCATAGGCGCCGATCAGGTTGTAGCCGTGCTCGTCGCTGAACAGGTGGTACTTGATCAGGTACAGCAGCAGCAGCGCCTTCATGCCATAGAACGAAAAGCGCTCCCACATCTCGGTGAGAAAGCAGATCGTCAGTCCGGGCGGATGGCCGAACCAGTCAGTTTTGCCGGGGGCATTCATGCGCGGCCAGTATGGCAGCGCCGCGCCGCGGAATTCCCCTCAATCGCCAAACACGGCGCGCGTTTACCATCGGTCCGTCATCCTGAACCTCGAACCGCCATGAAGGCTCCCTGGCCGTCCTGCTTGCTCGCGGGCGTCGCGCTCGCCACGATCGTGTCTTTGGTCCCCGCTCACGCCGCCGCCCCGATGAAACCGCGCCCGATCACCGTCCACGACCTCGTCCGCCTCGAACGCGTTTCCGATCCGCAGCTGTCGCCCGACGGCGCGCGCCTGGCCTACACGCAGCGCTCGACCGACTACGACGCCAACAAGGGCATCACGCAGATCTGGCTGCTGGATATCGCCAGCGGCCAGCGTCGCGTGCTGACCGGCAGCGGCAGCAACAGCAGCCCGCGCTGGAACCGCGACGGCACGCAGCTCTACTTCAGCTCCACGCGCAGCGGCAGCGCGCAGATCTGGCGGCTCGATCTCGGTGGCGGCGAGGCGCAGGCGGTCAGCGCGCTGCCGCTCGACGTCGGCAGCTTCAAGCTGGCGCCGGACGGCAGGCGCATCGCCTTCTCGCTCGAAGTGTTTCCGGACTGCGCCGGCGATCTGGCCTGCAGCAAGAAAAAGCTCGACGCGCAGGCGGCGCAGAAGAACACCGGCAAGGTCTTCGACCGCCTGTTCATCCGCCACTGGGACACCTGGTACACCGGCACGCGCAGCCAGCTGTTCAGCGCCGTCATCGGCGACGACGGCAGGCTCGGCACGCCGGTGCTGCTGAGCCGCGACATCGACGGCGACGTGCCGTCCAAGCCGTTCGGCGACGACAGCGAGTACGCGTTCTCGCCGGACGGCAGGACCGTGGTGTTCACCGCACGCATCGCCGGCCGCACGGAAGCCTGGAGCACCAATCTGGATCTCTGGCAGGTGCCGGCCGACGGCAGCGGCAAACCGCTGAATCTCACCGCGGCCAATTCCGCCACCGACACCGGCCCGGTGTTCTCGCCGGACGGCCGTTACCTCGCCTACCGCGCGATGAAGCGCGCCGGCTTCGAGGCCGACCGCTACGCGATCCAGCTGCGCGATCTGAAAACCGGAAAGACGCGCGAAGTCGCACCCGACTGGGACCGCTCCGCCGACGGCCTGCTGTTCTCCGCCGACGGCAGGACGCTGTACACGCACGCCGACGACCGGGGCCAGCACCGCGTGTTCGCGATCGACGTCGCCCGCGGCACAGTCAGCGCCCTGACCGGTGACGGCCACGTCAGCGGCTTCGACGTCGCCGGCGACACGCTGGTCTACGCGCTGGACACGCTCAACGCACCGGCCGATTTCTACCGGCTGCCGCTGGCCGGCAGCGCCGCGCCGCAGCGGCTGACGCAGGTCAACGCCGAAGCGCTGAAGGACGTGCGCTTCGGCGCCTACGAGCAGTTCACGTTTGCCGGCGCCAAGGGCGACACCGTGCACGGCTATGTGATGAAGCCGTGGAACTGGCAAAAGGGAAAGAAGTATCCGGTCGCCTTCATCGTTCACGGCGGACCGCAGGGCAGCATGGGCGACAGCTGGCACTACCGCTGGAATCCGGCGATCTACGCCGGCTGGGGTTATGCGGTGGTGTTCATCGATTTCCACGGCTCTACCGGCTACGGCCAGGCGTTCACCGATTCGATCTCGCGCGACTGGGGCGGCAAGCCGCTCGAAGATCTGCAGAAGGGCTGGGCGCACGCGCTGAAGACCTTCGACTTCCTCGACGGCACGCGCGCCGCCGCGCTCGGCGCCAGCTACGGCGGCTTCATGATGAACTGGATCGCCGGGCAGTGGCCGGACGCATTCAAGGCCATCGTCAACCACGACGGCGTGTTCGACAGCCGCATGATGTATTACGCGACCGAGGAGCTGTGGTTCGACGAGTGGGAGCACGGCAAGCCGCAGTACGAGGACCCGGCCGCCTACGAGAAATTCAATCCGGCCAATCACGTCACCCGGTGGAAGACGCCGATGCTGGTGATCCACAGCGAGCTGGATTTCCGCATCCCGGTCGAGCAGGGCATCGCCGCCTTCACCGCCCTGCAGCGCCGCGGCGTGCCGTCGCAGCTGCTGGTGTTCCCGGACGAGAACCACTGGGTGCTCAAGCCGCAGAACAGCGTGCAGTGGCACGACACCGTGCAGGCCTGGCTGCAGCGCTGGATCGGCGACGGAGCAGCCAAGTGAGGTTGCCAGCGCTGCTCGGCGCCGCCTCGCTCGGCATGCTCGCCGCCTGCGCGACGCCACCGCCGGCGAACGCACCGCAGACCGCGCAAACCACCACCGATCCGCTGCCGGCCGCCAGCGCGGCGATCACGCCGGATTTCATCCTCGAGCACATCAAGGTGCTGGCCTCCGACGCGTTCGAAGGCCGCCTGCCCGGCTCCGCCGGCGAGGACAAGACCGTCGCCTATCTCAGCGAGCAGTTCCGCGCCCTGGGCCTGGCGCCCGGCAACCCGGACGGCAGCTATGTGCAGAAGGTGCCGCTGGTCGGCATCGCCGGCACGCCGACGATGCATTTCAAGCTCGCCGGCCAGTCGATGCGCCTCAGGCCGGCGCAGGACTTCGTCGCGGTCACGCAGCGTTTCGTGCCGGAGGTGCGCCTCAAGGACTCGCCGCTGGTCTTCGTCGGCTACGGCGTGCAGGCCCCGGAATATGGCTGGGACGACTACAAGGGCGTCGATCTCAAAGGCAAGACGGTGGTCATGCTGATCAATGATCCGGCGGTGCCCGATCCCCATGATCCGGGCCGGCTCGACCCGGCGCTGTTCAAGGGCGAGGCGATGACCTACTACGGTCGCTGGACCTACAAGTACGAGATCGCCGCCCGGCTCGGCGCCAGCGCCGCCATCATCATCCACGAGACCGGCCCGGCCGGTTATCCCTGGGAAGTGGTCGAGCACAGCTGGGGTGGCGAGCAGTTCAGCCTGGCCGCCGCCGACAAGAACATGAGCCGCCTGCCGGTGCAGGCCTGGATCACGCTCGACAAGGCCAAGCAGCTGTTCATGGCGTCCGGACTGGATTTCGCCACGCTGAAGAAGGCGGCGCAGTCGCGCGATTTCAAGCCGCTGCCGCTGCGGCCGCGGGCCAGCTTCACGATCCGCAACCAGATCCGCGAGGTCGAATCGCATAACGTCGTCGCGCGACTGCCCGGCAGCGATGCCAGACTGGCCGACGAGCACATCGTCTACACCGCGCACTGGGATCACCTGGGCCGCGACGACAGGCTGCCGGACCCGATCTTCAACGGCGCCGCCGACAACGCCTCCGGCGTCGCCGGCCTGCTGGCGATCGCCAGGGCCTACGCCGCGCTGCCGCAGCCGCCGAAGCGCTCGGTGCTGTTCCTCGCCGTCACCGCCGAGGAGCAGGGCCTGCTCGGCGCGCAGCACTACGCCACGCAACCGCTCTACCCGCTCGCGCAGACGCTCGCCAACTTCAACATGGACGTGCTCAACACCGTCGGGCCGACGCGCGACATCCAGGTGATCGGCTACGGGCAGAACACGCTGGAGGACAGCTTCGCCGCCGTCGCGCAGCGGCACGGCCGCGTCATCGCCGCCGACACCGATCCGGCCAAGGGTTTCTACTACCGCTCGGACCAGTTCGAGTTCGCCAAGCGCGGCGTGCCGGCGCTGTACCCCAAGGCCGGCGTGCAGGTGATCGGCCAGCCGGATGGCTACGGCGCCGCCAGGCGCGCCGAGTACATCGCCAAGGACTACCACAAGCCCTCGGACGAGGTGAAAGCCGACTGGGACCTCGGCGGCGCCGCCGCCGACGAGCAGCTGCTGTTCGAGACCGGCCACGCAGTGGCCAACGATGGCGCCTGGCCGCAGTGGAAGCCAGGCTCCGAGTTCAAGGCGATCCGCGAAGAGCAGCTGCGGGCCGCGCGGACTACCGTTCGCTGACGTACAGTGCCGGACCGGCACGCCGGCATGACAGAACATCATCAGGAGAGAAGATGCCGTATCAATCACTGGACCTGAGGGTCGAGGACGGCCTGGCGCGGCTGACGCTGAACCAGCCGGAACTCGGCAATCCGTTCAACGAAATCTTCTGCGCGGAGTGGGCACAGGTCGCCAACGATCTGGCGGCGCGCCACGATGTGCGCGCGGTGCTGCTGAGCGCGCGCGGCAAGTTCTTCAGCGTCGGCGGCGACGTCAAGATGTTCTCGCAGAATCTCGACACGCTGCCGGACAAGCTGCGCGAGTGGACCGCCGGCCTGCACGTCGGCGCCGCGCGCCTGGCGCGGCTCGACGCGCCGATCGTCGCGGCGATCCACGGCACCTGCATCGGCGGCGCCTGCGCGATCATCGCCAACTGCGACTTCGTCTACGCGGCGCGCTCGGTACGCTTCGGCGCCGGCTACACGCAGATCGGCTACACCTGCGATCTGGGCGCGGTGTTCGGCCTGTCGTCGCGGATGGGGCTGGCGCGTGCGCGGCGCTTTCTGCTCGGCGCCGAGATGTTCGATGCGACCGAAGCCGGCCGCCTGGGCCTGGTCGATCACGTGGTCGACGACGCCGAGCTGTTCAAGGCCGCCGAGGCCGAGGCCGTGCGCCTCAGCCGCGGCCCGACGCGCGCCTACGGCGAACTGCGCCGGCTGTTCTACCGCGCCACCTGCACGCCGTTCGAGACCCAGCTGGAAGACGAGGCGCAGTCGCTGTCGCGCGTCGCCGGCGGCAGCGATCCGCGCGAAGGCATCATGGCCTTCGTCGAACGCCGCACGCCGAACTTCCAGGGCCGCTGAGACCGCCGATGAACCTCTACGACCGTTACCTGATGCCGCGCCTGATCGACGCCTGCTGCGGCATGAAGGCGATCCAGGACCAGCGCGCCAAGCTGATTCCGCGCGCCCACGGCAAGGTGCTGGAGATCGGCATCGGCACCGGCCGCAACCTGCCGTTCTACGACGGCCGCCAGATCGAGTCCCTGCAGGGCCTGGACCCGGCCGCGCAGATGAACGCGCAGGCGCGCAAGCGCGCGCGCCGGGCGCGGCTCGACGTCGATCTGCTGACGCTGTCCGCCGAGACGATTCCGGCGGATGACGCCAGCTACGACACCGTGGTCTGCACCTTCACGCTGTGCACGATCCCCGATCCGGTCCGCGCGCTGCGCGAGATGCGCCGCGTGCTCAAGCCGGACGGACAGCTACTTTTTTGCGAGCACGGTCGTGCGCCCGAAGGCAGCGTGCAGCGCTGGCAGGACCGGCTGACGCCGCTGTGGAAGCCGATCGCCGGCGGCTGCCACCTCAACCGCGACGTGCGCGAGATGCTGCGCGCCGGCGGCTTCAAGACGGTGGAGATCGCCGCCAGCTATCTGAAAGGGCCAAAGCCGATGGTGTACGTGACACGGGGCGTGGCGGTGCCGGCGTAGCGCGCGCCCTCATCCGGCGCTACGCGCCACCTTCTCCCGCGACGCGGGAGAAGGGAAAAGCAGCTCCCCTCTCCCGCACCGCGGGAGAGGGGTTGGGGGTGAGGGGCCTTCACAACACCTTCCCCAAGAAAGTCCGCAGCCGCTCATTGCCCGGCGCCTCGAAGAATGCCTGCGGCGCGTCCTGATGGACGATCTCGCCGCCGTCCATGAACACCACACGGTGGGCGACGGCGCGCGCAAAGCCCATTTCGTGCGTGACCACGCACATCGTCATGCCCTCGCGTGCCAGCAGTTTCATCACGTCCAGCACCTCGCCGACCTTCTCCGGGTCCAGCGCCGAGGTGGGCTCGTCGAACAGCATGATCTGCGGCTGCATCGCCAGCGCGCGGGCGATCGCCACGCGCTGCTGCTGGCCGCCGGACAGTTGCGCCGGATGGGCATCTGCCTTGTCCGCCAGCCCCACCTTGGCCAGCAGCGCCTCGGCGCGCGCGCGGGCCTCCTGCGCGGAAACCCGGGCGACGATGCGCGGCGCCAGCATCAGGTTGTCGAGCACGCTGCGGTGCGGAAACAGGTTGAAGCTCTGGAACACCATGCCGACCCGTGCGCGCAGCGCATCCAGATCGCAGGCGCCGCCGTGCAGCGACTGGCCCAGCACGGTGATCTCGCCGGCGCTGATCGACTCCAGCGCATTGAGCGTGCGCAGCAGCGTCGACTTGCCCGAGCCGCTCGGCCCGACGATGCAGACCACCTCGCCGCGGCGCACCTGCAGCGAAACGCCGCGCAGGCCGACGACGCCATTGGGATAGACCTTGCGCACCTCGCGCGCGTCGATCAGCACCTCCGGCTGTTCAGTCATGCGCGAGCCTGCGCTCCAGGCGCCGCACGAACACCGACAGTGTGCCGGTCAGCAGCAGGTACAGCAGCGCCACGGTGAACCAGACCTCGAAGGGACTGAAGGTGGAGGCGACGACCTCGCGGCCGGCCTTGGTCAGATCAGTCAGCGCCATCACCGAGACCAGCGAGGAATCCTTGATCAGGTTGATGAACTGCCCGGCCAGCGGCGGCAGCGTCTTCTTCAGCGCCTGCGGCAGCACCACATGGCGCATCGCCTGCGGCACCGACAGGCCCAGGCTGCGCGCCGCCTCCATCTGCCCGCGCGGCACCGCTTCGATGCCGGCGCGGACGATCTCGGCGATGTAGGCGCCGGTGAACACCGCCAGCGCCGCGACGCCGGCGGTCAGGGCTGACAGCTGCAGCACGGTGCCGACGAAGAAATAGAAGATGAAGATCTGCACCAGCAACGGCGTGCCGCGGATCAGCTCCACGTAGGTCGTCGCCAGCAGCTGCGCTGCCGGATTGCGCGCCACGCGGCCGAGGCCGGCGAGCAGGCCCAGCAGCAGTGCGAACAGCAGCGACAGTGCCGAGATCTTCAGCGTCACCCACAGGCCCACCGCCAGCGGCCCGGCGACGATGCCGTGCTTGCGCGCCACCGGATCGTCCTGGAACACCAGATCGCCCTCGCCGACCAGCAGCTCGTCGAAGCCCGTCAGCGTCTGCTCGCGCGCACCCTTGAGCTCGCTGAACGTGAGGCGCTTGCCGTCATCGGTGATCGCCACGAAGCCGTCGAACGGCGCGCGCAGTTCGGTGCCCGCGTTGCTGACCAGATACTGCGGGATGCGCTGCCAGTTCCAGTTGTAGTCGACGCGCTGGCTGGCCGCGTACAAGGCGGCGGCGAAGCCGGCCATCAGCAGCAGATAGACGCCGATCCAGCGCCGGCGATGGGGAAATGCCTGCATGTGAGCCCTGTGCGGCGAAGAAGTCCTTCGCATCACAGCACGCCGCCGGCGCGCGGTCTATGCCGGCAGGCTCAGGGTCACGCGCAGGCCGCCGCCCTCGCGGTTGGCCAGCTGCAGGCGGCCGCCATGCGCCTCGGCGATCTCGCGCGCCAGTGCCAGGCCCAGGCCGGTGCCAGCACGCTTGGTCGAGTAGAACGGCAGCAGCGCATTGGCCAGCACGGTCTCGCTCATGCCGCTGCCGCGGTCGCGCACCTCGATGCGCCACTGCGCGCCGGCGCGCTGCACTTCCAGCTCCACCGCCTCGGCCGGGCCTTCGGCCTCGTGCGCGTTCTTCAGCAGGTTGATCAGCACCTGCTCGATCTGCGCCGCGTCGATATGCAATTGCGCGTCCGGCAGCTCGCCGGCCAACCGGAACGGCCGCTGGCCGGACAGCGCATCGATCAGCGTCCGCAGCGGCACGCGCTCCAGCCGCGGCGCCGGCAGCCGCGCGAAGCGCGCATAACCTTCGATGAAGCCGTGCAGATGCCGGGCGCGGCCGCCGATGCTGGCGAACACCTCCGGCAGCCGCTCAATCTGGCCGCGCCGCGCCAGCTCGGCGCCGGAATGCGCCATCGACGAGATCGGCGCCAGCGAGTTGTTGAGCTCATGGCTCATCACGCGGATCACCTTCTTCCAGGTGGCGACCTCCTGCCGCGACAGTTCGCGCGTCATGCGCCGGAACAGGTACAGCCGGTGCGCACGGCCCTGCAGCCGGAAGCCGCGCTGCGAGAGATGGAAGGTTTCCTCGCCTTCGGCGAAGTCGACGCTGAACAGCGCGTCGCCCTCCTGAGCCAGCGCTTCGCGCATCGACGCCGGACCTCCATCGACGATCGCCTGGAACGACAGCCCGGCAAGACTGCGGTTGTCGTTGAACAGCTGCCGCGCCGCGAGATTGGCGTAGACGACGTGGCCGTTCTCCTCGACCAGCACCAGTGCCACCGGCGTGTTCTGCACGACGGTGTCGAGCAAGAGCTCGCGCTGCGCCAGGTGCTGGCGCTGCTCGCGCAGCGTATGGCTCAGCATGTTGTGCAGCCGCGCCAGTTCGCCCAGCTCATCGCGGCGGGCGCTGGTGATCGAGAAGCTGAAGTCGCCGTCGCGATAGCTGGCCACCGCGCCTTGCAGCGCGCGCAGCAGTTGCAGCGTCGGGCGGGTCAGCTGCCGCGCGGCGAGCAGAGCGCCGATCAGCGCGATCGCCAGCCCTGCCAGCAGGGCCAGCAATGGCGCGCCCAGCCAGTGCCGGACCGCCATGCTGGTCGCCATCGCCAGCGTGGCGATCACCATCAGGACCAGGGCATAGCGGGCTTCGAGCGACATGGCGACAGGGGCAAGGATCGGCAGCAAGGTTAGCAGGCGGCGGGCGGCACCCATCCGGGGCACGCGCGCGGATGTTGCAGGCGCTCGAGCCAGGCCCGCGGGCCTGCAACGCCGGCGGCGCGATGCAGTTGTCGCAGGAACGTCATACCGGTGGCTTAGCCTCAACTGGGATTCCGTCCGTCCGGATCCCTTCCCATGCAACGCCGAGCGCCGCCCTGGGGCGCCATCGAAGCCTTTATCGCGGCCAGCCGTGCCGGCAGCTTCAAGGAGGCGGCCGCGCGCCTCGCCTTGAGCCCGGCCGCGTTCTCGCGGCGCATCCAGGCACTGGAAGATCATGTCCGCGTCCGCCTGTTCGATCGCAGCGGCCAGGCGCCGGTGCTGACGGTCGCCGGTGAACGATATTTGCAGCGCCTGCAGCCCAGCTTCGAAGCGATGCGTGCCGCGACCGACTGGATGGCGCCCGATCCTCGCCGGCGCGCCCTGCGCGTGGGCGTTTCCCAGTCCTTTGCCGTCGGCTGGCTGGTCCCGCGCCTGCCGCGCTTCTATGCACAGCGCGCGGACATCGAACTGGTGCTGCAGACCAGCGCGGACTCCGTCGATCTCATCGGCGGCGCCGCCGACATCCGCATCCTGTTCGGCGATGGCCTCTGGGATCGCTTCGACTCGCAGAAACTGCTGAGCCTCGACGCGTATGCGGTCTGCGCCGCGACGCTGGCCGATGGCCGCGCGGCGCCGGCGCGGCTGGATCAGCTCGGACACTACCCCTTGCTGGAACTGATCCATCCGGCCAATCAGTGGATGGAGTGGCTGTCGCTGCAGGGCCTGCCGCTGCCGCAGCGAGAACCGCAGTGCTTCGACAGTGCCATGGTCATGTACGAGGCGGTGGCCCAGGGCCTTGGCATTGCCCTCGGGGTCTCGCCGTTGGTGGACGCGTTCATCGATCAAGGCCGCGTGTCGCGGATCTTCACCGCCAGCCACGCCGTTTCCGGCGGCTATTACGTCGCGGCGCTGCCGGAATTTCGTCGGCACGAAGCGGTGCAGATCTTCTGGCAGTGGCTGACTGCCGAGGCCGCGCGCCAGAGCAGCGAGCGCGAGGGTCTGCGGCTGGTCGTCTCGCAATAGCCTCGCCTTGAACTCGGGCTCGACGGAGGCGGCCGGCGCCTACGCCTGGTACACGCTGGGCTTGCTGATCCTGGCCTACGCGCTGGCGTTCCTGGATCGTCACATCCTCAGTCTGCTGGTCGAGCCGATCAAGCAGGATCTCGAACTCAGCGATACCCAGTTCAGCCTGCTCCATGGGCTGGCATTCGCGGCACTGCTTGCCATCTGCGGCCTGCCGGCGGGGCGACAGGCCGACCGTGGCCGGCGCATCGCGCTGGTCGCAGCGGGCATGGCGATCTGGAGCCTGATGACCGCGGCGTGCGGACTGGCGCGCAGCTTCGGCTCCCTGATGGTCTGCCGCATGGGGATCGGCGCCGGTGAGGCCAGCCTGACGCCCGCCGCCTATTCGCTGATCGGCGATCTGTTTCCGCCGCGCCGCCTGGGGCTCGCGCTCGGTCTCTACACCGCTGGCGTCTACATCGGCGGCGGCCTCGCCCTCGGCATCGGCGCCTTCGCCATTGGCCGCTTGCAGGGCGTTTCCGTCGAGCTGCCGGTGATCGGTGCGCTGCGGTCCTGGCAGCTGATCTTCATCGCCGTGGGCCTGCCGGGCCTGCCGCTCGCCTTGTGGGTGGCGAGCCTGCGCGAGCCGCCGCGGCGACATGATGCGCGGCACGCCCCGACGCTGCGCGAGACGGCCCGGTATCTTCGCCAGCATGCGCGCGCGCTGTTGTGTCTGGGGCTGTGCATGAGCTGCGCGGCGATGACGAACTACGCCAGCAATGCCTGGATTCCCAGCTTCCTGATCCGCCAGCACGGCCTCAATGCCGGCCAGGCCGGCGTCGCCTATGGCGCCGTCGTATCGATCTGCGGCCTGAGCGGCGTCGTCATCGGCGGCTTGCTGGGCGACGCCCTGGTCGCTCGCGGCCACCGCGCCGGAAGGCTGCGGCTGATGTGCTGGAGCGCGCTGGCCGCCGCGCCCTGCATCGCGGCCATGCCGCACATGCCGACTGCGACCATCGCCCTCGCGCCGCTGGCGCTGGCGACGCTATTCATCACCGTCATCATCGGCAGCGGCCCGGCTGCCTTGCAGGAGATCGTGCCGGGCCGCATGCGCGGCACCGCCTCGGCGCTGGGCGTGATGATGGTCAACCTGCTCGGGCTAGGCCTGGGACCGACGCTGGTGGCCTTGCTCAGTGACTACGGCTTCGGCGATCCCGCCCGTATCGGCGAGGCCCTGGGCATCGCCGCAGCGATGATGTCGTTGTTCTCCGCGGCGCTCGGCGCGCTCGGGCTTGGCGCCTATGCCCGCGCCCGCAGCGTACAGCCGGCCTGAACGACAAAGCGGTTGCACCGACCGCAACCGGCGTTGCGCAATGGCCGATGGGCGGGCCGCGTCCCCGGGGCTAGTTTGTCGACCTGATTCTGGTCCAACACATCCAACGGGGACGGCAATGTTCAAACGCACCACCATGGTGGGCGGCACCGTGGTCATTCTGCTGATGCAAACATCGATCGCGCGCAGCCAGGAGGTCGCCACCGAGGACGCCCCCGCAAGCGACACGGTCGAAGAGATCGTCGTGGTCGGCTCGCGCGCGGCGCCGCGCCTGGCGACCGAGACGCCGGTGCCGGTCGACTCCTTCTCCGCGGCAGAGCTGCAAGCCCGGGGCTTTACCGACCTGGCGCGAACGCTGCAGTTCCTGGCGCCGTCGGTGAACTATCCGCGCACCGCGACAGGCCCGTCGGCGGCCAATACGCGGGCGATCAGCCTGCGCGGCCTGAGCCCCGATCAGGTCCTGGTGCTGATCGACGGCAAACGCCGCCATGCCTCGTCGGTGATCAACTTCAACAACGTCGTAGGCCGCGGTTCGGTGCCGGTGGACCTCAACACCATCCCGATGAGCGCGATCGAGCGCATCGAAATCCTCCGCGACGGTGCCGCCGCGCAGTACGGCTCCGATGCCATTGCCGGCGTCATCAATGTGGTGCTGCGTGCCGGCCGTGGCGATGGCTTCGCATCGATCCAGGGCGGCGTCACTGAAGACGGCGACGGCGAGAGCCTGATCGGCGCTGCCCACAAGGGCGTCGCGATCGGTGACGACGGCATGCTGGCCCTGTCCGGCGAGGCCCGCTCGCGGCGGCATACCAACGGCGCCGCAATCGACAGTCGTTTCGACCGCGTCACCAATCGCCAGGGCGACCCGGATTCCGTCGACGTGAATCTGGTGGCCAAGCTGGAAAAGCCGGTCAGCGCGGCGGCAACGACATACGCCAATGCCACGCTGGCGCAGCGCAAGTCGGAAAGCGCAGCGCAGTTCCGCGCGCCGACGGTCGCAGCGGCGCTGTATCCGGATGGCTTTCTGCCGCTGATCGAACTCGACATGGTCGACCTCGGCGGCACGATCGGCCTGCGTGGTCGCGTGGCCGGCTGGGACTGGGATCTGAGCAATACCGCAGGCTTCAATCGCGCCGACTTTCAGGTGAGCGACACCGCCAATACTTCATTGGGCGCGGCCAGTCCGACCCGTTTCGACGCCGGTGGAACCCGCTACCTGCAGGACCTGGTCGATCTGGGGTTCACCCGTCTGTTCGCGGATCTGCTGGAAGGCCTGAATGTCGCCACCGGCGTCGAATACCGCTACGAGGCTTTCGAACTGCAGCGCGGCGAGCCGGCCTCGCTCAGCGGCGCCGGCGCGCAGGGCTTCCCGGGCTTCAATCCGCCGGGCACAGTCGACGAGAACCGCAGCGCGCTGAGCGCTTATCTCGACCTGGAGCTCGCCGTCATGCCGGGTTTGAATCTGGGCGCCGCCGTGCGGCACGAGCACTACGATGATTTCGGCAATGAAACCATCGGCAAGCTGTCGGCCTTTGCGCGACCGGCATCGTGGCTGGGCTTGCGCGCCAGCGGCGGCAGCGGATTTCGCGCCCCTTCGCTGCAGCAAGGCCATTTCGCCACGGTGAGCAGCCAGTCCAGCGCCGGCGTGCTGGTCAACGTCGGCACCTTCGGCGTCGACGATCCCGTCGCACGCGCGCTCGGCGCCAGCGCGCTCAAGCCCGAGACCTCGCGGCAGCTCAGCGGCGGCCTGATCCTCACCCCGCTCAGGCAACTCAGCCTGTCGCTGGATTTCTTCCATATCGACATCGACGATCGCATCGTCCTCAGCGAATCCCTGAGCGGCCCGGCCGTCAATGCGGCCCTGACCGCAGCGGGGATCACCAATGTCTCGCAGCTGCGCTTCTTCACCAACGCCGCCCGCACGCGGACCGACGGCTACGACCTGACGCTGTCCTGGCGGCGCGAGCTCAGCCACGGCGCGCGCGTGAACCTGGCCCTGGGCTACACCGCGGTGGATACCGATCTGCGGCATCTGGACGCGAATCCGGTGGTGCCGGCACTGCCATTGCTGGGACCGTCGTCGATCGCGCTGCTGACCACCGCGCAGCCCGAGGACAAGCTGGTGCTGAACACCCGCGTCGAGTGGCGCGCCTGGTCGGCCACGCTGGATGTGTCGCGTTTCGGCAGCTTCCGCAGCGTACCGGTGGTCCAAGAACAGCAATTCGGCGCCTCCATCACCGTCGACCTGGGCCTGAGCTACCAGCTCAACGAGCGGCTGAGCCTGGAAGGCGGCGTCATCAATGCCACCGACGAATATCCGGAACGGATCGCGGAGCGTGCCTTGCTGCAGGGCGGCAGCCTGCAATACACCGAGACCGGGGCCATCGGCGTCGACGGTCGCGAATATTTCCTGCGCCTGCGGACGCGGCTGTGAGCAGCGGGCTCAGCCGCCGCGCCTTCACCAGCGCCCTGGCCTCGACCCTGCTGCCGCAGTGGCTGGCCGCCTGCTCCACCGGCGCCCGCCGTGGCGCCGCGCCGGCGCGATTCGCCAGCGATCCGTTCGCGCTGGGCGTGGCCTCCGGTGAACCGGCCAGTGACGGTTTCGTGATCTGGACGCGTCTGGTCGGCGAGACCCTGCCAGCGGGCCCGATCGGCGTCGGCTGGGAACTCGCCGAGGATGAAGGCTTCAAGCGCATCGTCCATCACGGCGACTACAGCGCGATACCGGAGCTCGGCCATTCGGTACACGTCGAACTCAAGGGCCTGCGCCCCGGCCGGCCTTACTGGTACCGGTTTCTGGCCGGCGATGCGGTGAGCCGCGCCGGCCGCAGCCTGACCCTGCCGAACCGCGCGAGCCGTCTGCGCTGTGCGCTGGTGTCTTGCCAGAACTGGGACCACGGCTATTTCACCGCGTATCGCGACATGCAGCAGCAGAACCTCGATCTGGTGCTGCACGTCGGTGACTACATCTACGAACGCAGCTGGGGCGAGCCGCCGTTCGCGCGAGCGCACGGCCTGGCGGAAGCGGTTGACCTCGCCAGCTACCGCGCGCGTCACGCCAAGTGGAAGACCGATCCGGACTTGCAGGCCGCGCACGCGGCGCTGCCCTTCGTCGCCAGCTGGGACGATCACGAAGTGGCCAACGACTACGCCGGCCTGGCCAGCGGACAGGGACAGCCTGCCGACGCATTTGCCAGACGTCGCGCGCAGGCTTACCAGGCCTACTTCGAACACATGCCCCTGCGCCCGAGCATGCTGCGCGCCGATGGTGGCGTGGATCTGTACCGGCGTTTCCAGTGGGGCGAACTGGCAAGCCTGCACGTCCTGGATACGCGCCAGTATCGCGATGACCAGGCCTGCGCGGTGCCCGGCGAACTCAGCGGCCGCGCGCTGCGCGATTGCCCCCAGTTGCGCGATCCCGCCCGCAGCCTGATGGGCGCATCGCAGGAGGCGTGGCTGTATCGGGGCCTGCAGCAGGAAAGTGCGCGCTGGAGCGTGATCGCACAGCAGCTTCTTTTTTCGCAGCTCGATCTTGACGATGCCCCGGGGCTGGCCTCGTGGTCGGATTTCTGGGACGGTTATCGCGCCAACCGCGATCGGCTGCTCCTCGCCCTGCAGCAGCCGTCCGTACGCAACGCCCTGATGCTGGGCGGCGACATCCATTCGTTCTGGGCAGCCGACGTCAAGGCGGATTTCGACAGGCCCGGGTCGCCGACGGTGGCCAGCGAATTCGTCACGACCAGTCTGGCCTCCCGCAACCCCGAGGCTGCGCGCTTCGGAAACGTCCGCGCCAACAATCCGCATGTACAGGCGGTCGATCTGCATGGCAGCGGCTACCTGCTGCTGGATTTCGACAAGGAACGGGTACGGGCCGACCTGCGCATGGTCGATGACCTGAATCGCGCCGACAGCGATTGCCACACCCGCCACAGCCTGGTCGTCGTGCAGGGAAGCCCCGGACCGCGGCCGGCATGAACGGCCCCGGCCTTACGGCCCCGCCGCCTCGAACCCGAACCGCTCCATCCGCCGATACAGCGCCTGCCGCGACAGACCCAGCGCCTGCGCCGTGCGGCTGATATTCCCGCCGCTGGCCTTCAAGGCCGCCGCGATCGCCTCGCGATCGGGCTCGTCGGCGGTGCGCGGCGGCAGCTTGCGCGGCGGCAGGTTGAGATCGCTGGCGCGGATGATGCCGCCGCGGCACAGCAGCCGCGCCCGCTCGATGGCGTTGCGCAGCTCGCGGACATTGCCCGGCCAGTGATGCGCCAGCAGCGCCTCGCGGGCGTCGTCGGCCAGCGTCGCCTGCGCTTCGAGAAAGAAATCGGCGAGCGGCAGGATGTCATCCGGACGCTCGGCCAGCGCCGGCAGCGCGATCTCGATCAGATTGAGACGGTAGTAGAGATCCTGGCGGAAACTGCCCTCGGCGATCATCTGTTCGAGATTGGCATTGGTGGCCGACAGCACGCGCACCTTGACCTGCCGCGTGCGCGACGAGCCCAGCCGCTCGAACTGCCCGGTCTCCAGCACGCGCAGCAGCTTGATCTGCCCGGACAGCGGCAGGTTGCCGATCTCGTCGAGGAACAGCGTGCCGCCGTCGGCGCTGTCGAAGCGGCCTTCGCGCGCGCGGTTGGCGCCGGTATAGGCACCGGCCTCGGCGCCGAACAGCTCCGCCTCGATCAGCTCGCTCGGCAGCGCGCCGCAGTTGACGGCGATGAACGGCCCCTGCCGCACCGCGGAATTGGCGTGGACGATCTGCGCGATGCGCTCCTTGCCGGCACCGTTGGGGCCGGTGATCAGCACCGGCACCTCGGCACGCGCGACCTGACAGGCCAGCTCGACCGCGCGGTCCATCGCCACCGAGCCGTAGACCAGCCCGCGCAGTTCGTAGCGACGCGCCAGCTCCTCGCGGCGGCGGCGGCGCTCGCGCTGCACACGCGAGACGGTGCGGCTGGCTTCCGACAGCTCCAGCAGGTTCTCGACCGTGGTCAGCAACTTGTGATCGTCCCAGGGCTTGGCCAGGTAGTCGGCGGCGCCGGCCTTGACCAGCTCGACCGCGGTCTCCAGATGCGTCCACGCCGTCAGCAGCATCACCGGCAGATCCGGATGGCGCTCGCGGATCGCGCGGAACAGCGCCGCGCCCTCCTCGCCCGAGGTGGTGTCCTTGCGGAAGTTCATGTCGGCGATGACCAGGTCGATGCTGTCCGCCGCCAGCAGCGCCAGCCCGTCCTCCGGGCTCAGCGCCGTGCGCGCGCGGATCTCGTGCAGCGACAGCAGCAGGCTCAGCGCCTCGCCGACCGCGGGGTTGTCGTCGATGATCAGAACGGTACGCATGTCAGCACACTTGCACAGGCGCCTGCGATACAGGCGCGGTTGAAAGAGATGAGACGCCCAAAGAAATCATCATAACGGTCGCCCTCACACCGAACGCGTCGCGGTGGCCGGCGGCACCGCGGCGGCACGCAGCGCCGGCGCCAGCACCGCCAGCTGTCCGAGCGCCCACAGCGCCAGCGCGCCGACCGGCAGATAGAACCACGGCAGCCGCGGCAGCTCGTAGTGCTGCATCAGCCAGCCGCTGATGCCGTAGGCCGCCGCCATGCCGGCGACGATGCCGGCCGTGACGATCAGGAAATTCTCGGTCTGGAAGTAGCGCAGGATCTGCCCGCGCGTGGCACCCAGCGCACGGCGGATGCCGATCTGCCGGCGCCGGCGCTGCACCCAGAAGCTGGCCAGGCCGACGATGCCCAGTGCGGTGACGACCAGCAGCGAGATCACCACGGCAATCAGCAGACCCGCCATCACGCGATCCTGCTTGAAGAAATCGTCGCGGATCTTCTCCTGCGTGTCGGCGTCGAGGACGATGCGGTTCGGCGAGATCTCGCGCAGCTTGCGCTTGGCCGCCTCGATCACCGCGGCGCGGTCCTGCGGCGCGGCGCGCAGCACGAACATGCCGTACTGCGCGGACAGCCGCACCGGCAGGATCACGCTGCTCTGCGCCACCGACAGGTCGCCGTCGAAGCGCGGCCGCATCAGCTGCTCCACCACGCCGATCACGCGCGTGGCGGTGTCGCCCAGGTAGAACTCCTTGCCGAGCGGATCGGCATCGCCGAACAGCTTCACGGCAGTGGCCTTGGTGATGATGGCCACGGTCGATTCCTCGGCACCCGAACCGAGGACCTCCTCGAAATCGACGTACTCGTTGGCCTCGAAGTCGCGGCCGGCGATCAGCCTGACGCCCAGCGTCTCCAGCAGCTGCTCGTCGCCGTAATAGGTGCCGACACTGACGAAGCCGGCACGCTGCTCGCGGCTCAGGCGCGCGCCGGTGTTCCACGACGACTTACCGAACGGCAGCTGGTTGGTAAACGTCAGGCTCCTGACGCCGGGCAGCGCCGCCAGCGCCGCGGCGTCCTCGCGCGCCCGCACGCCCGGGTTCTCGTCGCCGCCGAGGCCGGCGGTGCGGATGCGGATCAACTCGCTCTCGGCGACGCCGCTTTCGACCCGGCTGCGTTCGAGCCGGTTGATGATCAGGAACAGCGCGTTGCAGATGATCGCGCAGGACAGCGCGATCTCGATGGCGATCAGCGCCGCCGCAGTCTTTTGCCGCTTCAGCGCGGCGAGAATCGGAAGGATGTCCATGGTCGTGTCCCTCAATCGCTCTTGAGTTGCAGCGCCGGCGCCACCTGGCAGGCGCGCCAGGCCGGCAGCAGGCCGGAGATCAGGCTGGCCGCCAGCGCCAGCAGCAGCGTCAGCGCCAGCATCGCCAGGTCCAGATGCGCGAGGCTGGCGTAGTCGCCGGGCTGCTGGCGCACGCCCCACAGCCCGAGCAGGGTCAGCGCGATGCCGAGCAAGGCGCCGGCCACGCCGACCGCGCCGGCCTCGACGAGGAACTGCAGGAAGATCTCGCGGCGCGAGGCGCCGATCGCGCGGCGCACGCCGATCTCGCCGGCGCGGCGCAGGAACTTGGCCAGCATCAGGCCGACGGTGTTGACCAGGCAGACGACGAGGAAGCCGAGCGCCAGCCAGGCCTGCAGGCGCACGTCGGACGGCACCACCTTCTGCGAATCCAGCCATTCCATGACATTGCGCAGACGCACATTGGTCGGCCGCGGAAAGCGGCCCTGCGCGCGCTGCTCGTCGGAGTAGTTGCGCAGGAAGGCTTCGTACTCGGCGCGCTTTGCGGGCTCGTCGATCTGCACCCAGAACTGCAGCCACACGCAGTTGGGCGAGCGCTCCGGCACCGGCGCCTCGTCCCAGCAGCTCATCGAGCCGTTGCGCGGCAGCTTCAGTTCAATTGCCGTCTCCAGCGGCATGAACACTTCCTCGCTGTCGGCGTAGGTGCTGACGTGCAGATCGTAGAAATGCGGCGTCGGCCGCCAGGTGTCGAGCACGCCGATCACGCGGAAATCGGTGCCGCGCAGGCGCAGCTTCTTGCCCACGCTGTCGCCACCGTTGAAGACCTTGTCGTTGAGCTCGCGGGAGATCACCACGTGACGCGCGTGCGCGTCGTCATCGGCTGCGCTCCACGGTGCGCCGTAGCGGAACGGCACGTCGAACATCGCGAAGAAGTCGGCCGTCGTATAGCGCGCATCGGCCAGGTAGGGCTCGATCGCCGCATCGTCCGGCTGCACCACCACGCTGCCGCCGCCCATCAGCGCCTGGCGGTCGGCGCGCCGCGCCCTGAGCAGATTGACGCCGTCCGGATACGTCACCTGATCTTCCGGCTCGATGCCCGGGTGGTAGTCATCCATGCTCTGCGGATCGATCTGCGGCTGGAACAGCCGCGCGCTCTTGTGCGGCAGCGGATCGCCGGACAGCACGCGCAGCACCGTCAGCGTGGTGATGCTGGCGCCGATGCCGAGGCCGATCGCGATCACCATCAGCGCGGTCAGCGCCGGGTTGCGGCGGAAGCTGCGCAGCGCCAGCCAGCCGTAGTAGTTGAACAGGGGCGCGCTCATCTCAGGCTCCGCTGGCGAGGCGCGCGACGTTCATGCGCAGCTTCGGCTCCTCGCCCAGATCGACGACCTGGCCGTCGATGACGTGAACGTTGCGCTGCGCGCGTGCCGCCAGCTCCGGATCGTGCGTGACCATGACAATGGTCGCACCGTCGCGGTGGATCTCTTCGAGCAGCTGCATCACCGCGCGCGCCATCTGCGTGTCGAGGTTGCCGGTCGGCTCGTCGGCGAGCAGCAGCCTGGGGCTGCCGGCCAGGGCGCGGGCAATCGCCACGCGCTGCTGCTGGCCGCCGGACAGCTCGGCCGGATAGTGACGCATGCGCGCCGACAGGCCGACACGCTCCAGCGCCTCGCCGATGCGCTTGTGGCGCTCGGCGCCGGACATCCGGCGGTAGCGCAGCGGCACGTCGACGTTGTCGTAGACGTTGAGATCGGGGATCAGGTTGAAGCCCTGGAAGATGAAGCCGATCTTGCCGTTGCGGATGCGCGAGCGGCCGTCGTCGCTGAGCCGGGTGACGTCCTCGCCGTCGAGTTCGTAGCGTCCGCCGCTGGCAGTTTCGAGCAGGCCGGCGATGTTGAGAAAGGTGGTCTTGCCGGAGCCGGACGGGCCGGTGACGGCGACGAACTCGCCGGCGCGGACGTGGATCGAGAAGTCGCGCAGCGCGTAGGTCTCGACCACCTCGGTGCGGAAGGCTTTCGACAGATGGGTCATCTTGAGCATCGGTATGTCCTCGGTTCTGCGTATTCAGATTAGCGGCTGAGCGTCACGCGCTCGGCGTTTTGGAAGTGTTCGCTGCCGGAGATCACGATCTGCTCGCCGGGCTGCAGGCCCTCGACGATCTCCACCTTGTCGAGGCTGGAGGCGCCGGTGCGGATCGCGCGCTTCTCGGCGACGTCGCCGTGCACCACGTAGGCGCTGCGGCCACCGCCGATCTCGACGAAGGGGCCGCGCACCACCGTCAGCACGTCGGCGCGCTGATCGAGGACGACGCGCACCGACAGGCGCTGGCTCTGGCGCAGGCCCTGCGGCACCTCGCCATCGAAGCGCACGCGCGCGGTGACCTCGCCGGCCACCACCTCCGGCGACACCGCCGAGAGCGTGCCCGGCCACTGCTTGCCATTGCCGCTGACGGTGGCCGGCATGCCCACCGCCAGATCGCGCGCGAAGCTTTCCGCCACTTTCAGCTCGACCTCGAAGGCCGACAGATCGACCACCGACAGCAGCGCTGCGTCCTTGGCCACCGTGGCGCGCTCGCTCACCATCAGCTGGCCGATCTGGCCGGCGACCGGCGCGCGCAGGGTCAACGCGTCGACCTGACGCTGCAGCTCGTCGACCTGCAGCTGCTGGCGGTCGCGCATCAGCCGCTTGGCCTCGACGTCGAAGCGGCGGCCGTCCTGCTGCAGCGCGTGATCGGTCTCGGCGCGCTTGAAGGCGATCTCGGCCTTGGCCAGCGCCGCCTGCGTGCGCAGCACTTCGATCTCCGGCGTGACGCCCAGCCCGAAAGCCTTCTGCGTGCGCTCGTGCTCGGTGGCGGCGGTGGCGCGATCAATGCGCGCCTGCTCCAGCGTCTGCTCGGCCACCAGCGCCTGCTGGCGCGCATCGAGCTGGGCGCGGGCGTAATCGATCTGCATGCCCTGCAGCGCCGCCTGTTCCTGCGCCAGTCTGCTGCTCAGCTCCGGACTGTCGACGCGGCCCAGCACCTCGCCCTGCTGCACGGTCTGGCCGGCGGCGGCGAGGTAGTGGACGCTGCCGGCGGCGGCGGCGTACAGCGTCGGGCTGACGGCGGCGATAACGCGGCCCTCGGCGGCGATGTCGCGCGTGAACGCGCCGCGGGCGACGGTGGCCAGCGCCAGGCGCTCGCGGCTCACCGAACTGGACGCCGACAGCGAGCCGGTCAGCAGCGCCAGCAGGCCGACCAGTGCGAGCGCGATGCCGCCGCCGATCAGCAGCGGCTTGCGCAAACGCGTGATGCGGCGGCCCGTGTCGAGCGGACGGTCCTGGGCACTGGTGTCGCGGATCATGGTGTTCATTGCCTGCTTCCCTTGGTCTGGCTGGGGCGCAAGCCCCGTACCAGCGCTTGCGTAACGATCAACGTGTTGATTTTTTGAAAGATGTCTTGATTCGATCGCGGCACCGGCGGCGTCCGCGGACAGTGCCGGCGGACAGTCGCGGACACTGCGGACAGCTCAGCTGTCCGGCTCCGGCGGCAGCGCCACGGCGTCGTCGCCGAGCAGCGCATCCACCGCCTGCAGATCGGCCAGGCTCAGGCGGCCGGCCTGCGCCTTGAGCCGCAGCGTGTTGTTGAGGTAGTCGTAGCGCGAGCGGTAGTAGGCGCGCAGCGCCGCGTAGTAGTTGTTCTGCGCATTGAGCAGATCGAACTCGGTGCGCGTGCCGGCCTCGACGCCGTTCTGGCTGGCCTCGACCGCGGTGCGGTTGGCGGCGACCGCGCGCTGCGCCGCCTGCACGCCGCGGATGCCGGCGACCACGCCGCGGAACGCCGCCAGCGTGTCGCGCTCGACCTGCCGGCTGCGGCCTTCGGCCTCGGCCTGCGCCTGGTTCAACAGCGCCGTCGCCTCGCGCCTTTGCGAACGCAGCTGACCGCCCTGGAACAGCGGCCACGAGGCCACCACGCCGATGCTGTCGAGCCGCTGGTCACCGCCCAGCTCCGGAATCAGTTCGGTCCTGCCGAGCGAGCCTTGCAGTGATACGGTCGGCAGGTAGCGGCCGCGCACCGCCGCCACCGAGCGCTCGGCCGCCTGCGACCGCAGCGCGGCGGCCTGCAGCGCGTAGTTGCCGTCGTGCGCGGCGCGCAGCCAGTCCTCGGCGCGGGCCGGCTGCGGCGCCAGCAGCGGGATCTCGGCGCGCAGCGGCGTCAGCGCCGGCAGGCTGCCGGTCAGCTGCTGCAGGCCGCGCTGCGCATCCAGCAGCGCCAGCTCGGCGTCGATCACGCTCTGCTCGGTCAGCGAGTGGAAGGCCTGCGCCTCCTCGACGCCGATGCGGGCGCCCAGACCGGTCTGCAGGCGCTTCTGCGCCTGCTCGACCAGCGCGCCATAGGCCGTGCGCTCGCCGCGGCCGGCGGCTAGCGTGTCGGCCGCCGCCAGCACGCCGAAATAGCTTTCGGCAACGCGCAGCATCAGCGCCTGCTCGGCATCGCGGTATTCGGCCTCGGCACGCGCGGCCTCGGCGCTGGCGGCACGCAGGCGCTGGAAGGCTTCGAGACTCCACAGGGTCTGCGTCAGATCGAGTCCGTAGCGGCGCCGCGTCGCCGACAGGCGCGCGTCGGCGGCATCCGGCTGCGGCTGGGTCGGATCGCCATTGATCGGTGCCGCGTCCTCGAAGCGATAGCGCTCGCGGCTGAGCGCGGCGCTGGCCTGCACCTGCGGCAGCAGCGCCGCCCAGGCCTGCGGCTGCGCCTCGACCGCCGCATCGCGCGCGGCCTGCGCGGCGGCGAACTGGGGATCGCGCTGCTGCGCGGCGCGGTAGGACTCGAGCAGGCCGTGCGCCTGCGCGCCACCGCCGGCCATCAGACCCATTGCCAGGCACAAGCACACTGCAAACGGCGTCCGCATCGTCATTCCCCTGCTGGTTTGCAGGGCATCAACGCAGCGCCCGTGCCAGGCGCTTTTACGATCCCATCATCATGATTTTATTTGATTTACATCTTCGGGAAAGGCTCGCCACGGTGTCCGCGAACAGCTGCGCGGACAGTCCGGACAGCTACAGCAGGCCACCGCTCAGGGAGCCGATCAGGCCGGTCAGCGCCATCGCCGCCGCGCCCCAGACGGTGACGCGCAGCGCCGCCGGCCCGACCGGCGCACCGCCCACGCGCGCCGCCAGCGCGCCGAGCAAGGCCAGGCTCAGCAGCGAGCTGGCGACGACGATCGTGCTCAGCGCCGAAGCCGGGCTGGCGGCGACGACGGCGAGCGGCAAGCTCGCACCGGCGGCAAAGCTCAATGCCGAGGCACCGGCCGCCTGCAAGGGTCGCGCCGCCGTTTCGTCGGTGATGCCGAGTTCATCGCGGCCATGGGTGCCCAGCGCGTCCCTGGCCATCATCTGCTGCGCCACCTCGCGCGCCAGCGCCGGCTCCACGCCGCGGCCGACGTAGATGCTGGTCAGCTCGTCGAGTTCGTACGCCGGATCGCTGTCCAGCTCGCGACGCTCGAGTTCCAGATCGGCGCGTTCGCCGTCGGCCTGCGAGCTGACCGACACGTACTCGCCGGCCGCCATCGACATGGCGCCGGCCACCAGCGCGGCAATGCCGGCGACCAGCACGGCGCCGGTCGAGGCATCGGCGGCGGCGACGCCGACGATCAGGCTGGCCGTCGAGACGATGCCGTCATTGGCACCGAGCACGGCGGCACGCAGCCAGCCCGCGTGATGGCGACGATGTTTCTCGCGATGCGAATCGGACTTCATGGGTTCTTGTGACGGATGTAGGCGACGGACCCGCAGTTCGTCGCCATGGTGAGCCAAGTCGGAGTGCAGCCACCAGCAGCGCCCGCGCGGCCCGGCGCGATCGTCACCTCGCTCCCGGAACCCGCAGACCGCTTCAGCGCTGCAGCTGCGCGACGAAGTCGGTGAGCTTGGGGCTGTGCAGGTCGATACCACCGTGCGCGTTCAGCGCCAGCGTCGCCACCGGCTCGCGCCGCGTCAGCGCCGTCATTTCCTCGAACGCCTGGCCGCAGCTGAGGCCGTAGGTGCAGAAGAACGCCGTCTTCTGCAGGCCGCTGCCGTGCTCCGACAGATAGCTGCGCACCGGACTGGCGACATGCGTGGCCCACACCGGACTGCCGACGATGACGCGCTGATATTTGCGCGGCGAACGGCGCGTGGCGACGATCGGCGTCTCGCGTTCGCTGAAGCCATCCCAGGTGCTGCGCAGAAAGCCTTGCCAGCCCTTGCGGCTGCGGCCTTCGCGGATTTCGTCGAGATCGGCGTCGAGCGCGGCCGCCAGCGTTTCCGCCAGCTGTCGCGTCGCTCCGGAGCGCGAATAGAACACCACCAGGTCTTTCTTCATCCTCTCCTCCATCGAGCACTCTGCAGGTGCTTCGTCGTCGAGTGACGCGGACGTCAGGTGCAGGCGCCTGATGACGCCGGCCGGCCGCGGACCGCGCAGACGATACGCTTTCCGGGCGCGCCTGGGGAGCGCTGCGTGGGATGAACATCGTCAGCCTGCGTCGCCAGGGCCTGTTAACGCTATGGCGGTGGCGCGATCCAGAACAGCATGACGAGCAAGGCGAGCAGCAGCGCCAGCGGCACGAGCCAGAGACGCAGCGAGGGGCGCGGCGACGCCGGTAGCCGCATCGTCGCTGCAGCGGCCTGCGTCGCGGCGTGCGGCGCTTCGAGCCCGGCGGGGTCTGCGGTGGTGGGGCCGCTGTCGCGCGGCGGCGCGCGTCGATCGATCTCGTCGCGCAGCGTGTCGGGATTGCTGCCGTCCTGACGTCGGTAGGTTCCTGCAGTGAGAGTGGCCATGTTCGGCTCCGTTGGCATGCACTGCCAGCGCAGCAGGCCTCATTCCCTCATGGAGCAAAATCGCGCGCGACGTTGTCCAAGCCTGCGGACCTCTTCTTCGGAAACGATATGGAGCTTCGAGCCGACATGGACGCGCACTCGCTGTGGCTGGCGATCCGCCGCTACATCGAGCACGTCGAGAAAGCCCCGCGCCGCGCCAGCGGTGCGACCGGACGCTACCTCACCTGGCGGATGCGCCAGCGCCGCCCGGAGATCTATCGCGAAACCCTGCAGCGTCTGCGCGGCGGCATCAGTGAATCGCAACGCGAGGCGGAGTATCTGGATCGCGTGCGCGCCTATATCGAGGCCGCCGAACTGCGTGCCGCGCGCCAGGCGCAGCGCTTCGATTCGGTGGAGGAGATCCTGCAGGCCGGCGCGATGCCGCATCTGCACGACATCGTGCTGGTGCGCCTTGAAATGCATCGCGCGCAGACGCAGGCGCATCGCGCCGCGCGGCATTAGCGCGGCAGGCTATGGCAGGGGTGCGGCGATCGGCACCGGCGACTGCCCCAGCCGCCAGTGCAGCAGGCGGCTGATGCCGGCGAGAATCAGGCCAATGCCAAGCAGGGTCCCGACCACCCAGATCGCACTGAAAGGCCAGCTGGCGACGATGGCGCCGCCGAGCAGCAACGACAGCAACGCGCTGCAAAGCAGAATCCAGGCGCCGGTTCGATGTCGCAGGCGCCACCACCAGAGCAACTGCCAGATCGACTCGGCGATCAGCAGCGCAGCGATCACCAAAGTCAGCGATGCAAGACTGCTGACCGGCTCCCGCAGCAGCCAGACGGCGGCGGCGACATACAGCAGGCCCAGCAGCACCTGCCAGATCGCCGCGCCGCGCCGCCGGTTCGACCAGGCCGCAAAGCCCTGCACGACGCCCGCGATGCCCAGCAGCCAGCCGCTCAGCATCGTCACCCCCAGTCCGGCCGCGAACGGCAGGCAAAGCGCAGCGATGCCGGCCAGCAGGAGCACGCCGCCCCAGATCCTGTCGTGGCGTGACGCCGAGATGGAGATCGGTGCTGCGGGCTGCGTCGGGCTCTGCGTCATCGTGCGCTCTGCTCAGTGGAGACACGGACACGGGAGCAAGCGGCGCGCCCGCTGAGGCTTGCACGCCCGCGCAGCCGGGCAGCCGGGCAGCCGGGCAGCCGCATTGCGGACTTCCAGTGCGCTCCGGCGAACGGGGAATGCCTGCGGAGCGTCCACTTACGGAAAGGAGGATAACGATGGCGCAGGAACAGCATCGCGGCGCGGGCGCGCGCAAGGTCGAGATCGAACGTCGCCTCGACGCCAATGCCGATATCAGCAGACGCAATCTCGCGACAGATGCCGCCGAAGGCGAGCAGCATCCCGCATTCAAAGGCAGCGGCGGCCACGGCCATAAAGCGCAGGCCGCACAACCCCAACGCATCGAGCGGCCTGGCGGCGGCAGCAGCCGTGCGCACTCCGACGAGTGAGGCCCGACGCCGCTGCAGCGCTCGATCAGCCCAGCGACATCCATGCAAATCAAAAAGCCTCCCGGGAACGGGAGGCTTTTTTGCATGATCTTCACCAGCAATGGCGAAGCGGCGCGCGGGCCATGGCGTCAACAGGCCCTAGTTCGCGCTGGGCATCCAGTTCCAGATGTCCGGTTGCTGCTCCAGCCAGTCGTGCGCGGCTTTCTTCTGTGCGTGGTTGAGCTCGTGGATGCTGAACACGGCGCCTGATGCCAGCGGGTCCGTATCGAGGTCGAAGCCGGCGAGGCGCGCCTGTTCGCGCAGAAACTCGATGTAGCCGCCAATGTTGTGGTCGTAGGCGCGTTCGGCTTCGCGGCTCCGGCTTTCGATCTGCAACGCGCGCTCGCGATGCACCGGCAGGTGGATCGCGATTCGGGTGATGGCCATCTTGCTCCTCACGGTGTCGGGTCTGCTGCTTGCGGCGCAAGCGCGGTGCCCGTGCGTTTGCGGGTCGAGGCGCCCATTCCAGGCGCCCTTACATCGCAGGAGAAAACATGCAGAAGCCCACACTCAAGAAGCTCGCCCAGCAGACCATCGTCATCACCGGCGCCAGCAGCGGCATCGGTCTTGCCACGGCGCGTCTGGCCGCCGAAGCCGGAGCGCGCGTCGTACTGATCGCCCGCAACCGTACCGCACTCCAGCAGATCGAGAAGGAGCTGCTGCTGCGCGGCGCTGCGGCGCTGGCGATCGTCGCCGACGTCGGCCGGCTCGATCAGCTGCAGTCGGCGGCGCAGGATGCCATCGACACTTCGGCCATATCGACACCTGGGTCAACAACGCGGGGGTGTCGATCTTCGGCAAGCTCGAAGAGGTGCCGCTGGAAGAGCAGCGCAAGCTGTTCGATACCAATTTCTGCGGCACCGTGCACGGCTCCCTGACGGCGCTCAGCCTGCTGCGCGATGGCGGCGGCGCGCTGATCAATGTCGGCAGCGAGCTGTCCGACATCGCGGCACCGCTGCAAGGCATGTATTCGGCGTCCAAGCACGCCGTCCGGGGATTCACCGACGCGTTGCGGCTGGAGATCGAACACGATCGCCTGCCGGTATCGGTGACGCTGATCAAGCCCGCGGCGATCGACACGATGTATGTCGAACACGCCAAGAATTATCTGGACACCGAGCCCAGTCTGCCGGCGCCGTTGTACGCGCCCGAGGCGGTGGCCGACGCGATCCTGTCGGCGGCAGAGCACCCCAAACGCGATATCTTCGTCGGCAGCGCCGCAGCGGCGATGTCGACCATCGGCCGTTTGGCGCCCGCCCTCGCCGACCGCGTGCTGCGCCGCCTGTTCGACAGCCAGCGCAGCCAGCAGCCGCCGCAGGACCGCAGCCATAACAGTCTCGACGCGCCGCAGCGCGATGGTCGCGTGCGCAGCGGCCAGACCGGCACACGCACGCGCGAGCTCAGCGTCTACACCCGGATGACGACGCGCGCCGCGTCGGGCGCGCGCACGCGCAAGGCGCGCCGCAGCGACGAGCGTGCGCAGACGGCACGTTCACCCTGAGTTCACCTGCACAGCGCGATGGTCGGCTCTCGCGTGAGATCAGAACCACGGAAGGGGACCATGCGCAAACTCAGATCGGCAATGAACAAGCTGGTCGGTGCCGCCAGGCGGCCGACCGAATCCTGGCAGGTGCTGCGTGAAGGCGTGCACGAGCTGCATTTCGCGCTCGAGCAATTGACCAGGCTGGTGGGCGACCTAGATGCCTATCTGGCCCGGTACGATCGCGCGCCCGTCGACGCTCAGGCGCGCGACGCCTTGAAGCCGGCACCGTCGCGACGCAGGAGGACGCCGGGCAAGCGCAGCCGCAGCGCGAGCTGAACATGTCGGCGCTGATGAAAGTACGGCCCGCAGCGCTGACGCGGGCCGAGCAGTTCATGGCCGCCCGCGCACAGACCGTCGCGCTGATCGAAGGCCTGGAGGCCGAAGACTGCGCCCTGCAGTCGATGCCCAATGCGAGCCCGCTGAAATGGCATCTGGCCCATACCAGCTGGTTCTTCGAACAGTTCGTGCTGAGCGCCGATCCGCGCGAGACGCCGCGCCGGGCCGGCTGGTCCTTCCTGTTCAACTCCTACTATCAGAGCGTGGGGCCGATGCATGCGCGCGCGCAGCGCGGCTTGCTGTCGCGCCCGACGCTGAGCGAAGTGCTCGCCTACCGCCGCGAGATCGACGAAGCGGTTGCCGCGGCCATCGATCGCGACAGCAGCGGCGCGCTCGACGCTCTGATCACCCTGGGCCTGCAGCACGAACAGCAGCATCAGGAGCTGATGCTGATGGACCTGCTGCACCTGTTCTCGTGCAATCCCCTGCGACCGGTGTACCGGCCGCCACATCGCCTGCCGCGAGGTGTTGCGCCGCCGCTGCACTATCTCGATGGCCGCAGCGGCAGTGTCGAGATCGGCGCCGGCGACAGCGGCTTTGCCTTCGACAACGAGCGGCCGCGGCATGCCAGCCTGCTGAGGCCGCATCGTCTGGCCAATCGCCTGATCAGCAATGACGAATACCGCGCCTTCATCAATGACGGCGGCTACCAGGACCCGCAGCTGTGGCTGTCCGACGGCTGGGCGATGGCGTGCACGCAGCAGTGGCAGCGTCCGTTGTACTGGGACGAGGACCTGCAATCACAGTTCACGCTGCATGGCCGCGTCGACATCGTCGGCCACGCCCCGGTCTGCCATATCAGCTTCTACGAGGCCGATGCCTTCGCCCGCTGGGCCGGCGCGCGGCTGCCGACGGAGGCGGAATGGGAAAGCGCCGCCGCGCGGCTGAACCCGCAGGACGGGCACTTCGCCGATCGCCGCTGCTACCAGCCGCTACCGGCACAGGGCGAAGGCCTGCAGCAGATGTTCGGCGACTGCTGGGAATGGACGGCCAGCGCGTACTCGCCGTATCCGGGCTTTCGCCCGCTGGACGGCAGCCTGGGCGAGTACAACGGCAAGTTCATGTGCGGCCAGCAGGTGCTGCGCGGCGGCGCCTGCGTGACGCCGGCTGGCCACCTGCGCGCCAGCTACCGCAACTTCTTCCATCCGGGCGAGCGCTGGTTGTTCAGCGGTATCCGCCTGGCAAAAGACGCATGAGCCCGCCCGCCTCGCGGCCGCGCGCCGCCACCGCTGCCGCCGAGGCCGGCATCGGCCTGCGCGCCGAGGTGCTTGCCGGCCTGCGTGCGACGCCCAAGCGCCTGGCATCGCGCTGGTTCTACGACGCGCGTGGCTCGCAGCTGTTCGAGGAGATCTGCGTACAGCCGGAGTACTACCTGACCCGCGCCGAGCTGCAGATTTTCGAGACCCACGGCAGCGAAATCGCCGAGGCGCTCGGTCGCGAGGTGCTGCTGATCGAATACGGCGCCGGCAGCGCGCAAAAAACCAGCGCCCTGCTGGCGGCAATGCCGGCGCCGGCCGGCTACATCTCCGTGGAGATTTCCGCAGCGGCGCTGGCGGACAGCACGCAGCGTCTGCGCGCGCGCTTCCCGGCCCTGGCGATCAAGACCTGCTGCGCCGACTTCACGCAGTTCGACGGCGATCATCGCGACTGGCCGCCGCATCGCCGCCGTGCGGTGTTCTTTCCGGGCTCGACGCTTGGCAACTTCGACCCGCCGGAAGCCTTGCGGCTGCTCGGACGCATGCGTCAGGTGGTGGGTGAAGGCGGCGCGGTGCTGCTGGGCCTGGATCTGCGCAAGGACATCGCCACCGTGGAGGCCGCCTACAACGATGCGGCCGGTGTCACGCGCGCCTTCACGCTCAACATGCTGGCGCGTTTCAATCGCGAACTGGGCGCCGACTTCGATCTGGATGCCTTTGCCCACCGCGCCCGCTACGACCCGCAGGCTCATCGCATCGACACCCATATCGTCAGCTGCCGCACGCAGCGCGTGCGCCTGGGCGAGGCGGTGATCGACTTCGGCGCCGGCGAGGCGATGCTGGTCGAGCGCAGCTACAAATATGCGGTGACACCCTTCGCGCACTTCGCCTCGCAGGCCGGGCTGGCCCTGCGCCAGCTGTGGACCGATCGCGAGCATCGCTTCGCGGTGTTGCTGCTGCACGGCGTGTGACGCGGCGCGGCATGAAAAAGCCCGCCGTCGCGTGGCGACGGCGGGCGTGCGAGCAAGCAGATCGAACTCACTCGGTTGCGGCCTTCAGGCGCAGATCGTTTTTCACGTCCTTGACGCCCTTGACACCCTTGGCGACGGATTCGGCCTGGGCGATCTGCCCCTGGTTGCCGACGAAGCCCGCCAGCTGCACGGTGCCATTGCTGGTCTCGACCGTGATGTCGGTGGCCTTCAGGCCCTTTTCGGCCAGCAGCGCCGACTTGACCTTGGCGGTGACCGCCGCGTCGGAGACGTACTGGCCGGTTTCACTCTTCCTGGCGTCCGTGGCGGTCGTCGTCGACTCGGCGTGGGCGCTCAGCAGCGGCGCGGCGGCGAACGTCAGGGCCGTGGCCAACATCAGAGTGCGGATCTTCATGGGGAACCTCCTGTTATCGACATGGCGCGCCGGCAAAGTGCCGACGGTGCCCGTCCATACTGTCAGGAGGCTCTGAATTCGCCCTTAATTTTCCGCTACTTACGATTCATCGACCGCTCATGTCGATGAATCCGGGCGCGTCACGCTTGGCGGCCACTGCCGCCAGCAGCTTGTCATCGGCATCGATGAACAGCTGCACGCCTTCGGCGACCAGACGTTCGGCAATCGTCGCGAACGGAATCTGCAGCGCGGCAATGTCCTCGAACACCTGGCGCGCATCGGCAAGCGCATGCTCGAGCAACGAGCGCGCGTCGCCGTGATCGCGGAACGCGTCCAGCGTGGCCGGTGGCACGGTGTTGACGGTGTCGACGCCGATCAGCTCTTCGACGTACAGCGTGTCGCGGAACGCCGGATTCTTGGTACCGGTGCTGGCCCACAGCAGGCGCTGCGGCCGCGCGCGGTGCTGATGCGCCAGCGCCTGCCAGCGTTCGCTGGCGAACAGCGCCTTGAAGTCCTGATAGGCCAGCCGCGCGTTGGCGATCGCGGTCTTGCCGGCCAGCGCGCGCAGGCGCGCTGCTGTCGCCGCGTCGGCGCTGGCGGCGCGCTGCTCGAGCTCGGCATCGACGGCGGTATCGATACGGCTGACAAAAAAGCTCGCGACGCTGGCGATGCGGCCGGCATCGCCGCCACGCTGCACCCAGTGCTCGACGCCGTCGATGTAGGCCTGCGCGACCGCCAGATACGCCGGCCGCGAGAACAGCAGCGTGATGTTGACGTTGATGCCCTCGCCGATCAGCGTGCGCACGGCCTCGACGCCAGCCGGCGTGCCCGGCACCTTGATCATCAGATTGTCGCGCGCCACCGCCGCCCACAGCCGGCGCGCCTGCTCGATGGTGCCCGCCGCGTCATGCGCGAGCCGCGGCGAGACTTCCAGGCTGACGTAGCCATCGGCGGCGCGCGTCTGGTCGTAGATTCGACGGAACTCGTCGGCGGCGGCGCGGATGTCGTCGATCGCCAGATGCTCGAACAGGGCGCCGGCATCGCGCACGCCGGCGGCGACCTGCGCCTGCAGGCTGGCGTCGTAATCGCTGCTGCTGCCGATCGCCTTCTCGAAGATCGCCGGGTTGGAGGTCAGGCCGCGGATCGCGTCCTGCTCGATCAGCCGGCGCAGGGCGCCGCTGGCAATCAGGTCGCGGCGGATGTAGTCGATCCAGAGCGATTGCCCGAGCGTGTGGACGGCCTGTAGACGGTTCATGGCGGGAGGGGTTTTAAAGTTTGGAATGTAAGTGTAGCGAACGCGGGCGTTCGCCCCGGGCGAATCATGCCACCAGCTGCAGGCTCGCCAGCCGCGCGTAGAGGCCGCCGCTGCGCGCCAGCTCGGCCGGGGTGCCGATTTCGACGATGCGGCCGCGTTCGAGCACGACGATGCGGTCGGCACGCTGCACGGTGGCCAGGCGGTGGGCAATGATCAGCGTGGTGCGGCCGCGCATCGCCGCCTCCAGGCCGCGCTGCACGAGTGCTTCGCTTTCCGCATCGAGGCTGCTGGTGGCCTCGTCGAGCAGCAGCAGCGGCGGGTTCTTCAGCACCGCGCGGGCGATGGCGATGCGCTGGCGCTGACCGCCGGACAGGCGCAGGCCGCGCTCGCCGAGAAAGGTTTTGTAGCCGTCCGGCAGGCGCCTGATGAACTCGTCGGCCAGCGCGGTACGCGCAGCGGCGATCACCTCCTCGTCGCTGGCGTCCTGGCGGCCGTAGCGGATGTTCTCGCAGGCGTCGGCGGAAAACAGCACCGGCTCCTGCGGCACGATGCCGATCTGCGCGCGCAAGGCCCGCGGATCGAGCTCGCGCAGATCGATGCCGTTGAAGCGGATGACACCGCCGTCGACATCGAAGAAGCGCTGCAGCAGCTGGAAGCTGGTGGTCTTGCCGGCGCCGCTGGGCCCGACCAGCGCCACCGTCTCGCCGGCAGCGATGTCCAGCGTGAAGTCGTCCAGCGCCGGCGTCTGCGGCCGCGACGGGTAGCGGAACTGCACGTGTTCGAACTGGACGCGGGCCTGCGTGCAGGCAGGCAGCTGCGTCGGCGCCGCTGGCGCCGCAATGCTCGGCTGCACCGCCAGCAGCTCCATCAGCCGCTCGGTGGCGCCGGCAGCACGCATCACCTCGCCCCAGACTTCGGCAAGCACGCCGACACCGCCGGCGGTGATCGCTGCGTACATCACGAACGAGGCCAGTGCCCCGGCAGTCATGGTGCCGGCGATCACCGCCTGCGCACCGAGCCAGAGCACGAAGACGATCGCGCCGAACACGCCGGCAATCACGCCGCCGGTCATCCACGCCCGCATCCGCGTGCGACGCATCGCACTGGAGAAGCTGCGCTCGACGGCGCCCGTGAAGCGCGCATCCTCGAATGCCTCGCTGGTGAAGGCCTGCACCGTCGGGATCGCATTGAGCACCTCACCGGCGACGGCCGAGCTGTCGGCGATGCGGTCCTGCGATTCACGCGACAGCTTGCGCACGCGCCGCGCCGCCCAGACCAGCGGCGCGACCACGACCAGCAGCAGCACCAGCGTCACCGCGAACAGCGTGGCGCTGGTGACCGCCAGCATCAGCAGGCCGCCGGCGAACTGGAACAGCGAACGCAGGCCCATCGACGCCGAGGAGCCGACCACGGTCTGCACCAGCGTGGTGTCGCCGGTCAGCCGCGACAGCACTTCGCCGGTTCGCGTGGTTTCGAAGTACTGCGGCGACTGCTGCAGCATGCGGCGATAGACGGCGCTGCGCAGATCGGCAGTGACGCGCTCGCCGATCCAGCTGACCTGGTAGAAGCGCAGCGCGGTGGCGATCGCCCACAGCACCGCGATCACGAACAGCAGCAGGAAGTGCGAGCCCACGGCACCACCGCCGACAAAGCCATGATCGATCAGATCACGGAACGCCAGCGGCACCACCAGAAACGCCACGGAGCTGAGGCACAGCAGTGCCAGCGCGGCGAGCAGGCGCCAGCGGTAGGGCCGGATGAACGGCTTCAGGCCAGCGAGCGCGCCGAAGCGGCGGGTTTTGCTGTCAGTCGGAGTGCGGCTCATGTTGACGGTAGCGCTGGCGCTCGGCGGCGAAGATTTCGGTGGCGGCGGCATTCCAGACGGTCCAGCGGTGGCCGCCGTCGAGCGCCAGATAGTGGTCTGCCGGCAGCAGCGGCGCAATCATGTCGGCGACTTCCAGAAACGGATCGTCGCGCCCCACGGCAAGCCAGACCTGCTGCGCACGCGCCGGCCGCTCGCTCCAGCGCTTGACCACGCGCCAGGCCTCGCGGCGGGGTTCGCCCTCTTGCAGCGACACCGCTTGCGGCCCCGGCTGCCACCGCGCCGGCCCGCCGGCGTCGCGGACGTCCCGGATCAGCTTGCGTTCGCCCATGTAAGGCGCCATCAGCACCAGGCCATCAAGCTGGTCCTGATACTCGTGTTCGTAGAGCAGCGTGCCCAGGCCGCCCATCGAAGCGCCGAGCAACCAGATCTGCCGGTAACGACTGCGCAGCGGTGCGATCAGCCGATCGTGCAGGCGCTGCGGCAGATCGCCTGCCAGGTAGTACGGCAGCGTCGCGCCGGCCAGCAGCACATCGGCTTCCGGCCAGCCGCGCTGGATCGCCTGAGCGATGCCGGCCTCATACAGACCCGCGACGTCGTCGGCGCGGCCGGGCAGCACGATCACCAGCGCTTCGGGATCGCCGACCGGTGACGGGATCCAGTGCGTCGGCATCGGCTCCGCCGGCTTGGCGCGCCCCAGACATCCGCTCAGGCCGCAGACGGACACGAACACGAGGGCAAGCTTGAGCAGATGGCGATAGGCAGCCGGCATGAACATTCCCTCACGTGACCGTCGCGGCGGCAGGGCGCGATAATGCCGCATGACGAAAATCCTCGAAGCGGTGACGGCGGTGATCCTCTGCGGCGAGGAGCTGCTGATGGTCTATCGCCAGCCGTTCCTGGCGGCATTCTCCGGCTTTCAGGCTTTCCCCGGCGGCAAGGTCGACGAGGCAGACGCGCAGGGCGCGCCGCTGCCGGCGTTCTGCGGCGCGCACGAACCACGGCTGATGCGTGCCCTGCTGCGCGAGCTGCAGGAGGAACTGCAGCTGGACCTTGCGGCGCTCGCCGCGGCTCCGCGGATCGATGCGCTCGGCACCGCGCTGACACCGCCCGGCGCCGCCTGGCGCTTCAACACGCATTTCTTCCGCGTGCAGCTCGACCACAAGCCGGCGCTGCAGGCGGACACGCGGGAGATCGGCCACGCCGGCTGGGCGCGGCCGCGCGACTGGCTGGCGCAATACCGGCGCGGTGAGCTGCTGCTGGCGCCGCCGACGCTGGCGGTGCTGCGCGCGCTGGAGCGCGATCTGCAGGCGACGCGGATCGACGATCTGGATCAGGCCTTCCAGGCGCCGCTGCTGGCCTACGAGCACGTGGTCGGTGTGCGCAACCTGATGGTGCGCTCCAACACCCTGCCGCCGGCGGCGCATACCAACTGCTTCCTGCTCGGCGACTCGCAGTCGCACCGCATCCTCGTCGATCCCTCGCCGGCCAGCGACGAGGAGATGCAGCGCCTGAGCGAACTGGTACGGCACTACGGCATCCACGAGGTCTTCCTCACTCACCATCATCCGGATCACCATGAGCGCGCGCCGGATCTGGCGCGGCAGTTCGGCGTGCCGATCGGCATGTCGGAGGACACGCAGCGACGCATCCTCGGCGCGCACGGCCAGGACTACTTCGCCGATCTCGACGTCCATCACTACCGCGACGGCGATCTGATCTGCCGCTGGCTCGGCGAGCCGGTGCGCATCTACGAAGTGCCCGGCCACGATGAAGGCCAGCTGGCGCTGATGCCGGACTCGTACGCCTGGTGCATCGTCGGCGACCTGATCCAGGGCATCGGCACCGTCGTCATCAAGAAGCCCGAAGGCGACATGCGCAAGTACTACGCCTCGCTGCAGCGGCTGATCGCGCTCAATCCGCGCGTCATCATCCCCTCGCACGGTCCGGCGCTGGGCACCGTGCACCGGCTGGAGGAAACGCTGCGGCACCGGCAGCTGCGCGAGCAGCAGGTGCTGGAGCTGTGGCGCGGTGGCCGCGATCTCGACGCGATCCTCGCGCAGGTCTATCCGGGCCTGGATTCGCGCCTGCTGCCGCTGGCGCGGATGAACATCGAAAGCCATCTCGACAAGCTGCGCGCCGAGGGCGCGCTCGAAGCCGCTTGAGCTGTTCGATCTACTTGGGCGGCAGCAGCGACATGCGCAGCTCGACCTTGCCCTTGTTGATGTGCTCGATCTTCACCGGCACATAGCCGTGCGCCGGTGCCAGCCAGTAGCGGTATGACTTCTTCGGGTTGTCGATGCGCTCGACGCGGATGGTCTCGAAACTGCCGGCCGCGGTCTTCACCGTCTCGACGCCCTTGATGGCGAAGCGATAGCGGCGCAGATCGTCGTCGTCGATGAAGCTGAAGTCCTGTTCGGCGCCGGTCCTGGCCTTGACGTCGATCACCCACAAGCGCACCGCCTCGCGCACCGAGAAACGATCGGTGGTGCCGTCCTCGATCTTGATCTCGGTGACGTCGCCGCCGTGGATCAGCTTGGCGCGATGCGCCTGCCAGTCGAAGTCCAGCGTGAAACTGTCCTTGCTGCGCTTGTCGTTGCGGTAAGCGAAGCGCTGCGCGCGGACCTTGCCGTCGCGCACGCAGAACTCGCTGGTTTCGGTCGGCTTGCCATAGGTCCAGCGCACCACCGCGATCGGATCGGTGGTGGAACGGTACTCGAAGCAGTCGTCACCCTTCGGCGTCACCGAGATCACGCCTTCGCCGAGCGAAATGCCGCCCCACTCCACCGAGTAGCGGTCGCTGCGCGCCGCCAGCGGCGCCTGCGGATCGGCGGCGGCGGCGGCGGCCAGCAGCGACGACGCCAGCAGCGGCGCGGAGATCCAGCGCGCGAGCGCGTTCATCGGAAGCAGGCCTCGACGGCCGCAAGGCCGAGCGGAGCGCGGAGCAGGGTCTGGTTCAACATGACTCCCTGGGAGGTCAGATGGAGATCGCCGCGTGCCATCCAGGCGACGGCCTGAGGATAGATCTTCAGCTCGATCTCCGACATCACACGTTGGGCGAGCACTTGCGCCGTATCCTCGGGCGCCACCGTGAATTGCCCCTGAATGATCGCCGGCCCACCGTCCAGCGCCTCGGTGACGAAGTGCACCGTGGCGCCGTGCTCGGCATCGCCGGCGTCGAGCACCGCCTGATGCGTATGCAGGCCCGGATGCCGGGGCAGCAGCGAGGGGTGGATGTTGAGCATGCGGCCGGCGAAGGCCTGCACGAAGACCGGCGTCAGGATCCGCATGAAGCCGGCCAGCACGACGATGTCCGGCTGCCAGCGCTGCAGGCATTCGACCATCGCCGCGTCGAAGGCCTCGCGCGTGGGATAGGCCTGATGCGGGATCGCCGCCGTCTCGATGCCGGCCTCGCCGGCGCGGGCCAGGCCGCGCGCCGCGGCGCGGTTGCTGAGCACGCCGACGATGCGGCCATCGATGTGGCCGGCGCTGCAGGCGTCGATCAGCGCCTGCAGGTTGCGTCCCTCGCCGGACACCAGCACGACGATGCGCGCGCTCATGCGTTCCCCCGTGTCATGCCGGCGCTCAGACGAAGCGCACTTCGTCCTGCTTCTTGCCGCGCTTGCCGGAGAGGGCGACCACTTCGCCCAGCTGCCAGGCGGCGAGCTTGAGCTTCTTCAGCGCCGCCAGCGCCGCCGGCGCCTCGCGGCGCGGCAGGATCAGCACGAAACCGACGCCGTTGTTGAACACCCGCCACATCTCGTCCTGCTCGACGCCGCCGGCCTGCTGCAGCCAGTCGAACACCGCCGGAGGCGTCCAGCTCTGCGTGTCGACCACGGCGCCCAGGCCCTTGGGGAAGCAGCGCGGCAGGTTGCCGGTGATGCCGCCGCCGGTGATGTGCGACATGCCGCGGATCGCGAAGCCCTGTTCGAGCAGCTTGAGCACGGGCTTGACGTAGATCGTGGTCGGCGCCAGCAGCGCGTCGCCCAGCGTGCCCTTGCCGAGCGGCTGCGCCAGATCGGCCTGCGACACTTCGAGGATCTTGCGGATCAGCGAATAGCCATTGGAATGCGGGCCCGACGAGGGCAATGCGATCAGCACGTCGCCGGCCTTGATCTTGGCGCCGTCGATCAGCTTGGACTTCTCCGCCACGGCGACGCAGAAGCCGGCGAGGTCGAAGTCGCCCTGCGCGTACATGCCCGGCATCTCGGCGGTCTCGCCGCCGACCAGTGCGCAGCCGGCGAGCTTGCAGCCCTGGGCGATGCCCTTGATGACCTGCGCGGCCACTTTCTTGTCGAGCTTGCCGGTGGCGTAGTAGTCGAGGAAGAACAGCGGCTCGGCGCCCGACACCAGCACGTCGTTGACACACATGCCGACCAGGTCCTGGCCCAGGCCCTGCACGCGGCCGCTGTCGATGCCCAGGCGCAGCTTGGTGCCGACGCCGTCGGTACCCGACACCAGCACCGGCTTCTTGTACTTCTTCGGCAGACCGACCAGCGCGCCGAAACCGCCGATACCGCCGATCACCTCCGGCCGCTGCGTGGCCTTGACGATCTTCTTGATGTCGTCGACCAGCGCGTCACCGGCATCGATGTCGACGCCGGCATCCCGGTAGCTGAGGCCGCTGCTTTTCTTCATTGAGGGGTCTTGCCTGTTTGGCGATTCGCCATGGAGAGGGTGCACCGCCGCGTTACACTGGCGGTCAGTTGGGGCTGCTATTTTAGCCGCGACCCCGTCCCGATTTGGCGTCGAACCCGCACCGAGCCCATTTTCCGCATGCGCGCACTCCTGGCTGTCGTCATCGTCCTGCTCGGCGCTGCTGCGCTGCCGACGCACGCGCAGGCGCCCGCCGCCGGCGAAAACCCCTACGAAGGCCGCGTCGGCGTGGCCGACCAGAGCGCCGCCAGCCGCGACCAGGCGCTGCGCGAGGCGCTCGGCCAGGTCGTGGCCCGCGTCAGCGGCCCGTCCGCGCCGGCCAGTGCCGCCGGCATCATCGCCCGCGCCCCGCAGCTGGTGTCGCGCTACGGCTTCCAGCGCGGTGCCGACGACCAGCTCGAACTGGTCGCCGCCTTCGACCGCCCGGCGCTCGACCAGCAACTGCGTTCGCTGGGCCTGCCGGTCTGGGGTTACACCGCGGCGCCGGCCGAGGACGTGGTGCTGCTGATCAGCGGCCTGCGCGACGCGCAGGGCTACAGCCGCGCGATGAGCGCGGTGCGCGCGGTGCCCGGCGTGCGCGCGGTCGCCGTGGCCAGCGCCGAGGCCGACCGCCTGCATCTGACGGTGCGCGCCGAAGGCGGCGCCAGCCGCGTCGGCCCGGCGCTGCTGGCGAGCCGCCAGTTCGTTCAGGAACAAACGGCCGAAGGGCCGAGCCTGCGGCTGCTGCCGTGAGCACCGCCGACGCCGACGCTTCGTTCAAGCGCCACTGGCCCTGGTATGCCGGCGGTCTCGCCGCGCTGGTGCTGCTGTGGTGGCTGACGCCGATCCTTGCGCCGTTCGTGATCGGTGCCGGCATCGCCTATCTGGGTGATCCGCTGGCCGACCGCCTCGAACGCGCCGGCCTGTCGCGCTCGCTGGCGGTATCGCTGGTGTTCGCGGTGTTCTCGCTGGTGATGTTGATCCTGCTGGTGGCCCTGGCGCCGCTGCTGTACGAGCAGTCGGTGGCGCTGGTGCGCAATCTGCCGGTGTGGCTGAACTGGATCGTCGAGCAGGGTCTGCCGCAGCTCGGCATCAGCCTGCCGCCGAGCGTGCGCCTGGACGCCGAAGGCATCCAGCAGATGCTCAGCGAGCACTGGTCGGAAGCCGGCGGCTTCGCCAAGGCCGCCTGGGCGCGCGTCTCGCAGTCCGGCATGGCGATCATGGCCGCCGCCGCCAACCTGCTGCTGGTGCCGATCGTCAGCTTCTACCTGATGCGCGACTGGGACCGGCTGGTGGCGTGGATCGCCACGCTGATTCCGCCGCGCCATCTGCCGAAGTCGCGGCAGTTCGCGCGCGAGGCCGACGATGTGCTCGGTCACTTCCTGCGCGGCCAGCTGACGGTGATGGCAGCGCTGGCGGCGATCTACTCGATCGGCCTGACGCTCACCGGCCTCAAGCTCGGCCTGATCATCGGCGTCATCGCCGGCCTGCTCAGCTTCGTGCCGTACCTGGGCTTCGCGGTGGGCTTCGGCGCCGCCTTGATCGCGATGCTGGTGCAGAGCCACGAATGGCTGCCGCTGCTGTGGGTAGCGCTGGTGTTCGGCATCGGCCAGGTATTGGAAAGCGCGATCCTTACGCCGATCCTGGTCGGCGACAAGATCGGCCTGCATCCGGTGACGGTGATCTTCGCGGTGATGGCCGGCGGCCAGCTGTTCGGCTTCATTGGCGTGCTGCTGGCGCTGCCGGTGTCGGCGGTGCTGGCGGTGCTGATGCGCCATGCCAAGGAGCAGTGGCTGAAGAGTCCGTTATATCTGCAGGATGCGCCGGCCGACGAGGCCGTGGCCGCGCCACCCGCCGCCGAGGCGGACCGTACCGAGTGAAGGGCCGGCAACTGACGCTCGCCGTGCAATTGCGCGAGACGGCGAGCTTCGACAGCTACTGGACCGGCGGCAACGCCGACAGCGTTGCCGCGCTGCGCCCGGTGACGCATCCGACGCTGCTCTACGGCGCCGCGCAATCGGGCCGCACGCATCTGCTGCAGGCCGCCTGCCGCGCGCAGCGCGGCCGCTATCTGCCGCTGGCCGAATTCGCGCAGATGGGCGCCGCGGCCGATGAAGCGCTGGACGGCGTCGATGCCGCTGCGCTGCTGTGCCTCGACGATCTCGATGTCGTCGCCCACCAGCATGACTGGGCCGTGGCGCTGCTGCGCCTGCTCGACCGTCGCCGCACCGCCGGCCTGCCGGTGCTGATCGCCACCGCCGCGCCACCGGATCATCTGCAACTGCCGCTGCCCGACCTGCGCACGCGGCTGTCGGCCTGCGTGGTGCTCGGCCTGCAGCCGCTGGCCGACGCCGAGCGCGCCGCGCTGCTGAAAGATCGCGCCCAGGCACGCGGCCTGACGATGCCTGACGAGGTCGCGCGCTGGCTGCTGCAGACGCAGGCGCGCAGCACCGGCGCCCTGCTCGATGCGCTGGAACAACTCGATCGCGCTTCTCTGCGCGAGAAGCGCCGGCTGACGCTGCCGTTCGCGCAGAGCGTGCTCGGCGCGGCGCGCAGCGCGGCTACGCCGTAAGCGTGCGCCGCGCCGCCGCCTCGCGCGCGCTGAAGCGCACGAACAGCACCAGGCCGACGAAGTCGGCCGCCGCCAGCCCCGCCATCAGAAACGCCTTGAGCTGCACCTGCGGCCGCGCGTAGCCATCGGCGAGCAGCAGCGCACAGTAGATCGCCAGCAGCATGCTGGCCCAGGCGCAGGTGTAGAGCCTGCCGCGCCACATGCCCCACAGCGGCGCCAGCAGCAGCAGCGCGCCAAGCACCGTCAGCGGCGAGCGATCGACGAACAGCAGCGCGGCGATCAGCGCCAGATGCGCGGCCAGCGCCAGCGTGCGCATCAGCGCCGACAGGGGACGACGGGAATGCGTGCTCATCGGCGTGCTCATGCCAGCTTCCGCGCGAGCTGCGCGACGCGACGTCCGAGCGCCTGGCACAGCGTCTCCTCGTCGCGCGTCAGCGGCTGCGGATGATGGCCGCTGCCGGCGACATGGCTGGCGCCGTAGGGCGTGCCGCCGCTGCTGGTGGCGGACAGCGCCGGCTCCGTGAACGGAATGCCGGCGATCAGCATGCCGTGATGCAGCAGCGGCAGCAGCATCGTCAGCAAGGTGCTCTCCTGCCCGCCATGCTGGGTGCTGGTCGAGGTGAATGCGGCCGCCGGCTTGCCGGCCAGCGCGCCGGACAGCCAGGCGCCGGACGTGGTGTCGAGGAAGTACTTCAGCGGCGCCGCCATGTTGCCAAAGCGGGTGGGACTGCCAAGGACGAGGCCGGCGCATTCGGCCAGATCGCGCGCCTCGACATACGGCGGGCCTTCGGCGGGAATCTCCGGGCCGCGCTGCGCGTGGTCGGTCGTCACCGGCGGCACCGTGCGCAGACGCGCGCTGCAGCCGTCGACCGATTCGATGCCGCGCGCGATCTGCCGCGCCATCTTCGCGACCGAGCCATGGCGGGAGTAATACAGCACGAGGATTTCGGTCATGCGCGGAGGTGGCCTTCAGGCGAGCGGCGCATTGTAGTCGGCGCGCGCTGCGGCTTCAGGCGCGATACCAGCGACGGTTCAAGGCATTGACCACCAGCGCCGGATAGTCGGGCTTGCCGTAGGAGCCGTTATAGCGCGCCAGCGCCTCGATCAGATTGCCGCGCGAGCGGTCGAGGTAGTACTGCAGGATCGTGCAACCCATGCGCAGGTTGGTGCGCGCGTGGAAGAGGTTGTCGTCGGGCTTGCCGATCTCCTTGAGCCAGAACGGCATGATCTGCATCAAGCCCTGCGCACCGGCGCTCGATACCGCGAAGCGGTCGAAGCGGCTCTCGACCTCGATCACCGCCAGCACCAGTTCCGGCGCCAGCTTGGCGCGGCGCGCTTCGCTGTGCACCAGGCGCAGCAGCTGCAGGCGCTGCGCCTCGTCGCGCATCAGCGGCGCCAGCCGTGCCGACATGTCGACCAGCCAGACCTCGGCGTCGTAACGATGCTCGAAGCTGTCGCTGGCATCGATCGCCTGGGCCAGCAAGGCACGCAGTTCCGGCTCCGGCTTGCCGGTCGGACCGGCCGTCGCAGCGCCGCCGCACAGCAGCGCCGCCACGCACAGCAGGCCGGCGAACGGCTTGTACATCAGCCGGCCAGACGCTCCAGCACGGCGGCGCTGGTGGCCGCGATCATCTCGGCCTTGTCGGCGCGGCGATGCTTGTACTCGAACTGCGCGGTGGCCAGGCCCTTGTCGCCGATGACGATGCGATGCGGAATGCCGAGCAGCTCGGCGTCGGCGAACATCGAACCCGGGCGATTGCCGCGATCGTCGAGCGCGACGTCGACGCCGGCCACCAGCAGATCCTGGTAGAGACCTTCCGCCGCTTGCTTGACCGCTGCCGACTTGTCACTGCCGATCGGACAGATGACGACGCGGAACGGCGCGATCGCATCCGGCCAGATGATGCCGTTGCCGTCGTGGCTCTGTTCGATCACCGCTGCCGCCAGACGCGTCACGCCGATGCCGTAGCAGCCCATCTCCGGCGTCACCGCCTTGCCTTCGGCGTCGAGTACCGAGACGTTCATCGCCTGCGTGTACTTGGTGCCGAGCTGGAAGATGTGGCCGCCTTCGATGCCGCGGTAGAACTTGATGGTGCCGGTGCCGTCCGGGCTCGGATCGCCTTCGGCGATCATGCGCAAGTCCGCCGTCTGCGGCTCGCCGCAGTCGCGGCCCCAGTTGGCGCCGCTGAGGTGATGGTCGTTGTCGTTGGCACCGCAGACGAAGTCGGCCACCTCGGCCGCCGCGAAGTCGGCGATCACCGGGATCGGGCAGCCGACCGGACCCAGGTAGCCGACTTCGCAGCCGAACACCTTGAGCACATCTTCCGGCGCCGCCATCGTCAGCGGGCTCGCCACCTGCGGATGCTTGGCCGCCTTGATCTCGTTGAGCTGGTGATCGCCGCGCAGCGCGATGCCGATCAGCCCGCCATCAGCGGCCTTCACTACCAGCAGCTTGACCTTGGCCGTCAACGGCACCTGCAGGAATTTCGAAACCTGCTCGCAGGTCTTCTGGCCCGGCGTGGAAACCTTCTCAAGTGCCTTGCTCGCTGCCGCACGCGCCACGCCCGAGGGCCGGGTTTCCGCCGCCTCGACGTTGGCCGCGTAGCTGCCGCCCTCGGCCACCGCCAGCAGATCCTCGCCGCTGCCGGCCAGGATGTGGAACTCCTCCGACAGCGCTCCGCCGATGTTGCCGGAGTCCGCCTTCACCGCGCGGAACTGCGCGCCCAGGCGCGTGAAGATGCGCACGTAGGCCTCGCGCATGTTGAGGTATTCGCGATGCAGGTCGGCGGCGTCCATGTGGAACGAGTACGCGTCCTTCATCAGGAACTCGCGCGAACGCATCACGCCGAAGCGCGGCCGGCGCTCATCGCGGAACTTCGTCTGGATCTGGTAGAGATTGACCGGCAGCTGGCGATACGAGCGGAAATCCTGGCGGACGTGATGGCAGATCACTTCCTCGTGCGTGGGGCCGAGGCAGAAATCGTTCTGGTGGCGATCATGGAAGCGCAGCATCTCGGCGCCCATCTGGTTCCAGCGGCCGGACTCCTGCCACAGCTCCGCCGGCTGCACGGCCGGCATCAGCAGCTCCACCGCGCCGGCGCGGTTCATCTCCTCGCGGACGATCGCGGCGATCTTGTTGAGCGTGCGCAGGCCGATCGGCATCCAGCTGTACAGACCGCTGCCGAGTGCGCGGATGTAGCCCGCGCGCAGCATCAGCTGATGGCTGACGACCTGCGCGTCGGAAGGCGTTTCCTTGGTGGTCGAAAGCGGAAAGTGCGAAAGGCGCATGGCGGTCGTATCGGCGGTGAACGAGGGATTGCGGAGGCGCGGATTGTAGAGCGTGTGATGCTGTTGTGCGTCGCTGCGCCGCTTCGCACAGGCTTCACGGCGCGCAGCCGCATCGCGCAAGGCTCAGCCGTTCAGCATCAGCCGACGAGATGTCATGCCGGCCAAGATTTGAAGATCACTTGGTGAATACGCTACCGTCGCGCTGCGCGAATGACGCCGTGCAAATTTTTTTGCAAGCCATCGCCACCATCGAGGGTCCGTTATTCCGCTTGCGGGGGGAGGGCCGCGATGCCACCAAGATCGCTCTATAGGGAGAGTGTCAATGGGTAAAGTGAAGAAGTCCGGCTCGCCGACGCTGGCTGCCAAGGCCGCTCCGAAGAAGGCTGTGAAGAAGGTTGCCAAGGCCGCCAAGAAGGTGGTGAAGAAGGTTGCCAAGAAGGCCGCGGCGGTGAAGAAGGCCGTGAAGAAGGTTGCCAAGAAGGCACCGGCGAAGAAGGTCGCCGCCAAGAAGGCGGTGAAGAAGGCCGTGAAGAAAGTGGCGAAGAAGCCTGCCAAGAAGGCGCCCGCCAAGACCGCCTGAAGCGTCTGACACAGGACTGCCCGGCAGTCCTTTAGTGCAAGGCCGACGAGCCGCCGCCCTCCGGGCGGCGGCTTTTTTCATGGCGAGGAAACGCGCGGCGCCTGCTCGTCGCAGTCCTGCGTGTCGACGGCGCGCGATACCAGCGCCACGCCTTCGATCCGCCAGCTGACGCGGCAGCGCAGCCGCCGCGTGATCGCGTCGGCATCGCGCAACTCCGGCGCCGTGTCCCAGACCCTTGCCATGCCATCAGCGCCGCCGCTGAGCAGATAACGGTACTGCGCGCCGAAGCCGGCGTTGTTCCACATCACCGGACCGTCGTGCGCGAGCAGGGAGTCGATCGGCTCGGCGCGCTGCGCATCCCAGATCTTCAACTGGCCATCGTCGCCGCTGCTCAGCAGCAAGGCACCGTCGTCGCTGAAGCGCGTGACGCGGACGCTGCCGCTGTGGCCGCCGAGCCGGCGCAGACGATGGTCGGCCAGCCGCCACAGCAGCACTGCCTTGGCGCTGTCGCCGAGTGCCACCTGCGCACCATCCGGCGAGAACTCGCCGGATGCGAAGTATTCGGATGCCGGGTCGCTGATCCGCTGCAGTACCGCGCCGCTGTGCACGTCGAGGATGAAGGCGTGTGCGCGTCGTGTGGTGGCGAGCATGCGGCGGCCATCAAGGCTGAAGGCCAGTACGCCGACGCCGTCGGCGTAGTCCTCGCCCGTGGTCAGTCGCCGCGTCCAGCGCAGCTGCCGTGTCTTCAGCTCATACAGGCTGACGGCCCCATCGCGGCCATACGCGAAGCTGTCGTCGCGCGGTGACAGCGCCTGCGCGCGCGCCTCGTCGCGATCGACACGCAGCAGTCGCGTGCCGTCCTGCACGGCATAGACCTCGACGAGATTGCCACCGAGCGCCGCCGCCAGATAACGGTCTTCGCCGCCGAAGCCAAGCAGCAGCGGAGGCGCCGATAGCGCCTGCGACCAGCGTGTCGCACCGCTGTCGCCATCGACCAGGCGCAAGCTGCGGGCGCTGGCAAGCGCCAGATGCCGTGCGTCGGTGCCGAAGGCGGCGGCCTGCGTCGGCTCGCCGTCGAGACGCAGCCGCGGCTGCCGGTCGGCGAACTGCCACAGCGAGCCGCCGCCGGCATCGGCGATGAACATCCGCGCGCCGCTCGCAGCGGTCGCCACCGGCGTCGGCGCGATATCGGCGCCGGCATGGTTGGCGATATCCAGCAGCGGCATCGGCGGCAGGTTCCACACCACGATCGCGCCATCGCTGCCGCCACTGATCAGCTGCTGCGCGGCCGTATCGTCGCGTTCGGCACCGACGCGTGCGAACACTGCCGTGCCGGGCCCGCCGCGATGCGCGTCCAGCGAGTAACGTTCGACACCGGAGTACGGATCGAGGATCGCCAGGCGCCCCTCGCTGAGCCGCGCGAACGCCCGGCCTCCGGCTTGCATCGCCGCCAGATTGCGCAGCGGGTCGAAGAAGCGGCTGGCATAGGCGAGCACGCCGCTGCGGCCGTTCCACACGCCCATGTCGGCGCGCGTCAGTGTCATCAGCCGCGTGCCATCGATGCTGAGCTGCAAGTCGGTGATCGGCCGGCCGTGACCGCCGCCCATCAGCACCGCACCGCTGCCGCCATCCCAGACGCGCACCGCGCCGTCGGCGCTGCCGGCGGCGATGGACCCGCAGTCGGCGGTCGAGTCCAGCGCCACCGGTCGGCCGCGCAGGCCATCGAACTGTCGGCGCAGTGTCAGGCCCTGCGGATCGCGCAGCTCGACGGTGCCGTCGCTGCGGCCGACGATGATCGCGCGATCGCCGCGGCAGAAGCGCGCCGCGCTGAAATCACCCGGCAGGCGCTGCGCGCCGCCACCGAGCGTCTGCAGATTCAGCGCATGCGTCTCGTCGATGTAGACCAGCCGGCGATCGTCGCCATCGACCGGCGGCAGCGAGGCGCCATCGCCGATGTGCCGCTCGCCGAACTGCTGCAGCAGGCGGCCGTCGTCGGTGGCGTAGAGTCGCAGCCGGCGCTGCGGCGCTTCGCGATGCTCGCTGTCGATCCAGATCAGACCACCCTTGTCGCTGAAGCCGCCGTAGACGGCCGTGAAGTCGCCGAGATCGATGTCCAGCTGCGGACCGCCGCCGGCGCGTGCGTAGACCCGCAGCCGCGAATCGTCACCGATCGCCATCAGCCGACGCGCCTGCGCGTCGCCGTCCGCCAGCAGCACCGGCATCGGCGTCTGGATGCGCTGCTGCTGGGCATCGACGACGCGCATCGCGCGGCCCAGCATGTAGCGCAAGGCCGGCGTCTGCACGCCCAGCCGGTAGGCTTCCGCGAGCAGGACCGCAGCACGGGCTTCGCGATGCGCGAGCAATTCGTCGCGGCCGCGGCTGTAGAGCGTCTCGATGCGCGCCTGCAAGGCCTGCGTGTCCAGCGCGCGGCGCTTTTCATCCTGCTGCCAGTGCCAGCCGAGCACGCCGAGCAGGACCAGCGCCGCCGCCGCGCCGGCGGCCAGCAGATGCTGCTGGATGCGCCGCCGCCGTTCGCGACGACGCAGATCGTCGTAACCGACGCCCAGCATGCCGGCGATCAGTTTGAGGGCTGCGCCCTCGCGGCCATCGGCCTGCGCGGAGACATCGGCAGCCAGCGGCTCGGCCTGCACCTCCAGACGCTGACCCTGCGGGCCGTAGCGCTGCAGCAGGGCGGGCGCGAAGACGCCGCCGTCGAGCCCGGAATCCTCGATCTTCAGGCACAGCACACGATCTTCGCGGCCGAGCCGCTTGAACGCCTCGACCTCTTCGTTGACCCAGCGTGAGCGCGCGGCGTGCCGTGAACAGATGACGATCAGATAGCGCGAATCGCGCAGCGCCCGATGTACCACACCACCGAGGTCGGCCGAGCTGGGCAGTTCGTCGCGATCACGGAACACCGGCAGCAGACGTCGCGGCACCGCCCCGGCCCAGTGCGGACGCCCGGCCAGCCGCCGCGGCACGCGATAGGTTTCGAGCCGGCGATGCAGCCAGCGCGCCCAGTCACGGTCATAGTGGCTGTAGCTGATGAACGCCCAGTAGCGCGGCGTCGTCCCCGTGTCTGACACCGCTCTCCCCGATGTGTGGCTTGGCGCGATGATAATGTTCATCGAGGGGGAGCAGCCACGCATGCGTACAGGGAGTCGCCAGCATCCTGGTCGGCAGGACCGCACCAGCGCCGCACCGTTGACGCGATCGCTGCGCGAGTGGCTGACGCGCGCGTCGCGCAGCGGCGCGAGTGCGCCGCGCCTGCGCGTCGGCGCCTGCGGCCACCTGCTGCTGAGCCGCACCGAGATCCATAGCGTGCGCGCGCAGCTCATCGACAGCGTGTTGCCGGAACTGGCGGCGAGCAAGGCACGCCTGTCGCTGTTCGTCGGCCTGGCGCCGGGCGCCGATCTGCTGTTCCTGCAGACCGCCGCCGACTGGCTGCGCGCACGCGACATCGACTTCGAGATGACGGCACTGCTGCCGGTGCCGGTGCCGCAGTTGCTCAATGACTGGGTGCTGCGCGCGCGCGATGGCGAGCAGCGCGTCGGCAGCGCGGCGCGGCAGCGCATGCGCGCCGAGGTCGACGCCCTGCTGGCCTGCTGCCGGACCATCGTGCCGCTGTATCCGGATGATGTGCGGCCACAGACGCTGGCCTCGCGCGCGTTCCGCCAGCATCAGTACCGCCGTCTGGCGGCGATCATCGCCCAGCACGCCGACGTGGTCGTCGCGATCCTGCGGCCGGGCACCGCCGTCGAGCCCGGCGGCACCGCCGAGATCATCGCCTGGCGACACCAGCCGGCGCTGATTCCGGCCGAACTGCAGCTGCATACCGGCCGCAGCGGCGGGCCGCTGCAGACTTACCGGATCGACCCCGGCGACCGTGGCGGCGATGGCAAGCTCAAGGGCGGCGACGAGGCCGCACTGACCGTGCAGGCGGCGCTGAGCGCTGCCGGCAAGGCGCGTCGCGCCGGCAATGACCTGCTGTGCCTGGATCTGGTCAACCGCGCCTTGCAGCGAGGCCTGCATTCACGACGGCTCGACTACCTGCGCATCCAGGCGCTGGCCGATACCGGCAACGTCGCCCGCGCCCTCGACGCCTATCGCAGCCTCGATCTCGACGACGGCGAACTCGACGAGGACTGGCTGGCGCTGCACGGCCGGCTGGAGAAGGATCTGGGGCTGCGCGAAGCGCGCGAAGCCACACGCCACTTCGCGCGCGCCGCGCACGCCTACCTGGCCGCCTACCGGCGTTACGCGGGCTACTACAGCGGCATCAACGCGGCGTCGATGCTGCTGCTGTCGGGCGATGCCCCCGCCGCGCGACGCCTCGCGCGACGGCTGCTGCGGCAGATCGACGCCGATGCGGCCGGCGCGGCGCCGGAGCGCTACTACCGCCTGGTGACGATCGCCGAGGCGGCGCTGCTGGTGGGGCGTGAAGAAGATTGCGCCGCCGCGCTGCGCCGCGCCGACACGCTGCTGCCGGACGACCTCACGCGGCGCAGCCGTACCCGCCAGCAGCTGCTGTGCCTGTGCCGCGCGCTGCGCATCGACCCCGCGCTGATCGAAGCGCTGCGCTTGCCGGCGGCGATCCACCTGACGCGCAGCGCCGAGATCGACGAAGCGGCGCTGGCAGCGGCGCTGCCGATGAGCCTGCGCCGGCAGATCGCGGCGCGCGCCCTGCTGCACCTGTGCCTGCGTGCGCCGGCCGATCTGCTGCTGGCGGAGAAGCTGCGAGAGCTCGGCGCGCACCTGTATCTGAGCCTGCCGGCGCCGGCGCCGGCGCTGCTGCGTCACTGGGGCCGCGAGGCGACGCGCACGTTCGGCGCGCGGCTGCAGCGCCTGCTCGAGGCCGCCGACAGTGTCGCCGAGCAGCGCGGTTTCCTGCCGCGCGAGATGGCCTGGGCGTGCGCGGAGGCGGAGACGACGACCTTGGGGCTGTCGCATCTGAACGCGGCGCGGCTCGGCCTGCACTGGCAGCCCCTGCAGTTGCGCCGGCACGGCGCGCGGCTGCGCACAGAGGCCCCGCCGCCCGAGGCCGCGCCCGTGGCCACCGCCCGGACCTCGCGGCTGACGGCCGGTCTGCTGTTCGCGGATTTCGCCAGCTTCCGTCGCCTCGACGAAGCGATGCTGCCGCGCTACTACCGCGAGATCATGACGCCGATCGGCGCCTTGATCGCGCGCTATGGCGACAAGGTGAGGGTGGCCAAGAGCTGGGGCGATGCGATCCACCTCGCCACCGTCGATGCCGCCACCGCCGCGCACATCGCCGCCGACATCCAGTACTTCATCGAGCAGCGCCGCCTGAGCCATCGCGATCTGCTCTCCGATCTGGAACTGCGCATCGCCGCCCATTTCGCGCCCGCTTATCATGGCTACGACCCGATCGAGCACAAGCCGACCTGCTATGGCACGCAGCTGCTGTTCACCGCGCGCATCGAACCGGTGGCGCCGCCGGGCATGATCTACATCACCGAGCCGCTGGCGGCGCGTGTGGCGCTGGAAGCGCCCACCGATTTCATCATCGACTACGCAGGCGAGATCGAGCTGGCCAAGCGCGCCGGCACTTATCGCCTGTTCGCGCTGCAGCGGCGCGACTGACACCGGAGACCGGCATGTACCAAGGCAGCTGTCTGTGCGGCACCGTCCATTACGAAGTGCGCGGCGAGATCGGAGCCGCCTTCTTCTGCCACTGCTCGCGCTGCCGCAAGGCCAATGGCAGCGCCTTCGCGTCCAACGCCGTCGTGCAGGCGCGCGACTTCGTCGTCACTCGCGGCGAGACGGCGATGAAGACCTTCAGCGTGGCCGGCGTACACCGCGTGTTCTGCGGCGATTGCGGCTCGCCGCTGATCAGCCGCCGCGATGCGCTGCCGGAACTCGTGCGCCTGCGCCTGGGCACGCTGGATACGCCGCCGCCACGCGGCCCCGGCGCGCACATCTTCGCCGCCTCCAAGGCGCCGTGGTTCGAGATCTGCGACGCGCTGCCGCAGCACCCCGAGTGGCCGCCGGCCTGAGCCGGATCAGTCGCGGACCTGCAGGACCTGCTCCACGGCCGCGCCGGCGATCAGCCGCCAGGCGCGCATCTCCAGCACGCCCTTGATGTTCAGCGACACCACCAGGCTGAGCTGACCGTCGCGCAGTTCGGCGGCGCTGGGCACGGCCTCGGCCTGCGGATGCGACCACAGCGTCGCCCACAGCGTCTCGCCGGCGGGCGCCTGCCCGGCGTTCTGGCGGAAGCTGCAGGGTTCGCCATCGCGCGCGCCGACGATGCCGCGAATCGATTCGGGCTGCGCGATCTGCGCCGCGTGCAGGATGCGGATCGCCAGGCTGCGTGGCATGACCAGTGGCGCGACCGCTACGGTTTCAGACATGGGGATTTCCGTCTTTGGCACCGGCAGGGGCGCCGCATTGTGGGCAATCGGGATCGGCGCTGATGGTATGCGAGCGCCACTGCATGCGCAGCGCGTCCCAGCGCAGCAGCTTGCCGGCATCGTCACGCAGGCCCAGCAGCCACTTGAGAGCGAGCAAGGCCTGCATCGTGCCGACGGTGCCGACCACCGGACCGAGAATGCCGGCCTCTTCGCAGGTCTCGGCTGCCTCGCCGATGTCGGCATACAGGCAGCGATAGCACGGCCCGCCGCGCGTCAGATCGAACAGTGCCAGCTGGCCTTCGAAGCGGATCGCCGCCGCCGACAGCAGCGGCCGGCGCGCGGCGACACAGGCGGCGTTGATCGCATAGCGTGCCGGGAAGTTGTCGGTGCAATCGAGCACGAGGTCGGCGCGGCGCACGGCGGCAAGGCCTGCCTCGGCGTCGAGCGTCTCGATGTCGAGCTGCGGATTGAGTGCGGCAAGCTGTGCGGCCGCCGCCGCCGTTTTGGCGCGGCCGACGTCGGCCTGCCGGTACAGGGTCTGCCGCTGCAGATTGCTGGCCTCGACGCGATCGCGGTCGCAAAGCAGCAGCGTGCCGACGCCGGCACCGGCCAGATACCCGGCCGCCGCCGAACCCAGGCCGCCGAGCCCGATGATCAGCACCGTCGAATCGCGCAGCAGCTGCTGGCCGTTGACACCGACCTCGCGCAGCACGATCTGGCGGCTGTAGCGTTGCAGGTCACTCATGCGAGGCAGCCTCCGCTGGCGCGTTCGCGCCGTTCCAGATCACGTCGGGTTTGGATCGACGAGAACCCGGCGGCGTCGAACAGCGCGCGCACCGCCTCGCCCTGCTGCCAGCCGTGCTCGACCAGCAGCCAGCCGCCGTGCCGCAGGTGCGCCGGCGCAGCGCTGACGATCTCGCGCAGCGCCTGCAGGCCGTCGGCGCCGTCGCTGAGCGCCAGCAGCGGCTCGTGCCGCAGCGCCGGCAGATGGGTGTCGTCGCGCGCGATATACGGGGGATTGGACACCACCAGATCGAAGCGCTCATCGGCCGTACAGACCCGCCACCACGAGCCCTCGCGAAACTCGACCGGCAGGCGCAGGCGCGCCGCATTGGCACGGGCGACGCCCAGGGCGGCTGCCGAGACATCGCTGGCGATCACTCGCGCATCGGCCTTCGACGCCTGCAGCGCCAGCGCCAGCGCGCCGCTGCCGGTACCCAGATCGGCGACGCGCGGCGCATGCGCCGGCATCAGCAGCTCCAGCGCCCATTCGACCAGCAGCTCAGTCTCCGGACGCGGCACCAGCACCGCGGCGCTGACCTGCAGATCGAGCGACCAGAAACCCTGGCGGCCAGTCAGGTAGGCCACCGGCTCGCCGGCCATGCGCCGCTGCAGCTTTGCCTCGAAAATCGCTGCATCGCGCTCCGACAGCGCCGCATCGCCGCGCGCGAACAGCTGCGCGCGGTTCCAGCCCAGTTGCGCGCCGAGCAGCAGTTCGGCGTCGAGCCGCGCGCTGTCGCTGTGCGCGGCGAGACGCGACTGCGCGTCGCGCAGGGCCTGGGCGATGTTCACGCCTCGCCCAGCTCGGCCAGCGCCTCGGCCTGCGCCTCGGCGAGCAGGGGCCGGATCACCGGATCCAGATCGCCCGCGACGATGCGCTCCAGCTGATACAGCGTCAGATTGATGCGGTGATCGGTGATTCGCCCCTGCGGGAAGTTATAGGTGCGGATGCGTTCGGAGCGGTCGCCGGAGCCCACCAGCTTCTTGCGCTCGGCGGCGCGGCTGCTGGCGTTCTTCTCGCGCTCGGCGTCCGACAGGCGCGCCTGCAGCAGCGCCAGCGCCTTGGCGCGGTTCTTGTGCTGCGAGCGTTCTTCCTGGCACTCGACGACGACACCGCTCGGTACGTGGGTGACGCGGATCGCCGATTCGGTCTTGTTGACGTGCTGGCCGCCGGCACCGCTGGAGCGGAAGGTGTCGAACTTCAGATCGGCCGGATTGATGGTGATCTGCGATTCCTCGACTTCCGCCAGTACCGCGACAGTGGCCGCCGAGGTATGGATGCGGCCCTGCGCCTCGGTCTCCGGCACACGCTGCACGCGGTGCGCACCGGACTCGTACTTGAGTTGCGAGTATGCGCCGAAGCCGATTACGCGCGAGATGATTTCCTTGAACCCGCCGTGCTCGCCCTCGCTGAGCGACAGCACCTCGACCTGCCAGCCGCGCTGTTCGGCGTACTTGGAGTACATGCGGAAGAGATCGCCGGCGAAGATCGCCGCCTCGTCGCCGCCGGTGCCGGCGCGGATTTCGAGGAAGACATTGTTATTGTCGAGCGGATCCTTGGGCACCAGATACGCCTGCAACTCGCCCTCCAGTGCCTCGATGCGCGCCTTGGCGTCCGGCCATTCGGCATCGGCCATCGCCCGCAGCTCCGCGTCGCTGTCCGACTGCATCTGCTGCAGGTCGGCAAGCGTCCGCACCGCCGCCTGATAGGCGCCGAAAGCCTCGGCCAACGGCCCCAGCTGCGCATATTCCTGGGACAGCCGGCGGAACTTGTCGGTATCGGCGATCACGCTCGCGTCGCCGAGTTCGCGCGCGACTTCGTCGCGGCGTTCGGCCATCTGTTCGAGTTTGGCGAGCAGGCTGGGTTTCATCTTGGGAAGAACCGAAACAAAAGAGAGAAATGGCGCAGCGGCAGGCGCCCCGCGCAGGACCCGCGGAAGACCGCTAAGGCTCTTCGGGCAGGTCGAAGAGTTTACGCGTGGCGCTGAGCAACAGTGCCTGCTCGACCGCGTCGGCGCGGCGCAGTGTCTGCGACGGCGCATGCAGGATCTTGTTGCTGAGGGTGTCGGCGACGAAGCCGAGCACGTCCTCGACCGGCTCGCCGGCGGCCAGCTTGCGTCGCGCCTTCTCCAGCACCTCGTCGCGACTGTGGCGCGCGCGGGCACGCAGCTGCTGGATGGTGCTGCCTGCGTCGCGGCTCTCCAGCCAGCGTGCGAACTCCTGCGCCTGCGTCTCGATCAGCACCTCGGCCTGTCGCGCCGCTTCCTCGCGCAGCTTGAGGTTCTCGGTGATGACGGCGCGCAGGTCGTCGATCGTGTACAGGTAGATGTCTTCGAGCTGGGCGATTTTGGGATCGATGTCGCGCGGCACCGCGAGATCGATCATGAACACCGGCTTGCGCCGGCGCGTGCGGATCGCGCGCTCCATCGCCTCGCGCTCCAGCACCAGGCCGCGGGCAGCGGTCGACGAGATGATCAGGTCGGCGTCGCCCAGATAGTTCGGCAGATCGGTCAGGCTGATCGCGTAGCCATGCACTTCGCGGGCGAGACGATCGGCGCGGTCCAGCGAGCGGTTGGCAACGACGATGCGGCCGACGCCGTGCTGATGCAGATGGCGCGCCACCAGCTGGATCATCTCGCCGGCACCGATCAGCACCGCGGTCTGGCCGTGCAGATCGGTGAAGATGCGCCGCGCCAGTTGCAGCGCCGCGTAGGCGACCGATACCGGATGCGCGCCGACCTGGGTCTGCGAGCGGACCAGCTTGGCCACCGAGAACGAATGCTGGAACAGCCGCGACAGCACAGGTCCCAGGCTGCGCACCTCGCTGGCCACCGCGAACGACTGTTTCATCTGGCCGAGAATCTGCGGCTCGCCGACGATCATCGAGTCCAGGCCGGCCGCCACCCGCAGGCTGTGCGTGACGCTGCCCAGGTCGCGATGCGAGTAAGCGAACTTTTCGATATAGCCTTCAGGGGCTTGCCGCTCGCGGCGCCACCACTCCAGCAGCCGCTCCTCCGCCCCCAGCGTCGTCACCGCCATGATTTCGGTGCGGTTGCAGGTGGACAGGATGGCGGCTTCGTTGACGTCGGGCAGCGCGCGCAGCCGCGTCACCGCCGCCGGCAGGTCCGGCTCGGTGAACGAAAGCCGCTCACGCGCCTCGACAGGCGCGCGATGATGGCTCAGACCGAGCGTGACGAGGGTCATTGGCTATCCGCGACGAAAACGTCGGTATTTTACGTCAGCGGCCGGATCGCAGCATTCATGCCAGCTCGCCCGGAACCTGCCGGACGCGATAATGTCTGTCTTGAATATTCCTCGCTTCGGCGACCTCGGAGTCCCATGCGCGCCTCATCAGTCCTCACCGGCATCCTTCCCGGCATTTTCCTCGGCCTGCTGCTGCAGGCGGGCGCCGCCTGCGCTGCCGACCCGGCGGAGCCGGCCGAACGCAGCGATGCCGAGGTCGCCGCGCAGTTTCACCTGATGGCGGGCGAGATGGCGGCCGGCCGCAAGGAGCCGGGCGTCGCCGCCCGCGAGTTCCTGGCAGCGCTGGAGACGGTCGACGACGCAGCGCTGGCGCAACGCGCCACCATGCTGGCGATATCGGCTCGCGACGAGGCCCTGGCGCTGCAAGGCGCGCAGCGCTGGCTGCAGCTGGAACCCAGTTCGATGGACGCGCGCGAGGTGATCGCGCGCATCGCGCTCGCCCATGACGACCTCGAGATCGTCAACCAGCAGCTCGATGCGATCGTCCAAGGCCATGCGGGCGGCGTCGACGACGCCTTCCCGATCGTTGCCTCGGTGCTCAGCCAGACGGCGCCGGAGCAGGCCGATGCCGCACTGGCTGCGGTGCAGCGGCTGGCGGCGAAGTACCCCAAGAGCGCCGGCGGCGCGCACGCGGTGGCGATCGTCGCGCTGCGCTTCAACAAGGCCGAACTGGCCGATCAGGCCTCGCGCAAGGCGGTCGAGCTGGCCCCCAAGAGCCGCGACGAGAAGCTGCTGCGCGTCGGCGTGCTGGTCAAGCTGGATCGCTACGACGAGGCGCAGACGCTGATCGAGACCGTGGTCAAGAAGGATCCGCAGGCCGATGAGCTGCGCCTGGCCTTCGCCAAGCTGCTGCTCGAATCCCGGCAGCGCGACGCCGCGCGCGCGCAGCTGGACAAGGTGCTGGCGCGCACGCCGAACCAGCCGGACGCGATGTTCGCGCTCGGCGTGATGGCCGCCAACGACCGCGATGTCAGCAGCGCCGAGAAATGGCTGAAACCGCTGCTCGACGGCGAGCGCAGCGAGGATGCGGCGTTCCAGCTCGGCCGCCTTGCCGAGGCCAGCGGCCGCTATGAGGACGCCCTGCTCTACTACAACCGCGTCACCCGCGGCGCGCGCGGCCTCGACGCCGCCATCCGCCAGGCCGCGGTGCTGGCGCAGATGGGCCGCACCGAGGAAGCACTCGGCGAACTGCGGGAACTGCGCGACAACTATCCGCAGTTCGCATCGCGCTTCGTGCTGGCCGAATCCGAGCTGCTGATGAACCTGGGCCGCTTCGACGAGTCGCTGAAGCTGCTCAACGGCGCCCTCATCGATGAGCCCGACAACCAGGATCTGCTGTACAGCCGCTCGCTGGTGTTCGAGCGCACCGCCAAGATCGCCGACGCCGAGAAGGACCTGCGCGCGGTGCTGGCGAGCGATCCGGACGACACCCGCTCGCTGAACGCGCTCGGCTACATGCTGGCCGTGCACACCAAGCGCCTCGACGAGGCCCACCAGCTGGTCGGCCGCGCGCTGGAGCTGGACCCGGACGACGCGGCGATCATCGACAGCATGGGCTGGGTCGAGTTCAAGCGCGGCAATGCGCAGACCGCCAGTGAACTGCTGCAGAAGGCCTTTGCCGATTTTCCCGATCCGGAAGTCGCTGCCCACCTCGGCGAGGTGCTGTGGACGCTGGGGCGCCGTGACGAAGCGCGCACGGTCTGGGAGCAGGCGCTGCGCGACAGCCCCAAGCACCCGGTCCTGCTCGAGACGGTGCAGCGGCTCAATAAATGAGTCCGGCGACCGCGCGCGGCCTGCTGGCTGCGCTGGGCCTGCTGCTGCTCGGCGCCTGCGCCACCGTCGCACCGCCGACCCAGCGCGAGGACGGCGGCGCGGCCTGGCAGCGCCATCGCCAGCTGCTGGCGACGATCCAGACGTTCAGCCTGCAGGGCCGCGCTGCCGGCGGCGGCGGTGTCAAGGCCGATCTGCGCTGGAAGCAGGAGGCCGATGGCCGCTTCGACGTGCGCCTCGCCGGTCCTTTCGGCGCCGGCGCGCTGGCGATCCACGGCAACGACCGTGAGGTCGAGATCCGCAGCAAGGACGGCATCGACGTCACCGACGACCCGGAAGCCTGGCTCTATGCGCGCGCCGGCTGGACGGTACCGATCCGCGGCCTGCGCTGGTGGGCCCTGGGGCTGCCGGCGCCGGGCGCGCCGGCGCGCACACGCTTCGACGAGGATGGCCGGCTGGCACGGCTCGAACAGGATGGCTGGACTTTCCTCTATCTCGAATATCAAGATGCGCAGGGGTTTGCCTTGCCGCGCCGCATCGAGGCCGCCAACGACCGGATCACGCTGAAGCTGATCGTCGATCGCTGGGACGGTCTCCCGCCCGCTGCGGCTGCAGAAAGCCCCAAGTCCTAAGCCGCACCCCGAATCCGCAGAAGCGACGGCTCGACCAGGCCGGCGCTTCCCTTTGAGTACATGCAGGCGATGCACGCGATCACCCAAGGCCCGTTCACGGCCGAATTCCCCTGGCCGGCACCGGCCAAGCTGAATCTATTCCTGCATGTCACCGGTCGCCGCGACGACGGCTACCACGAGCTGCAGACCCTGTTCCAGTTCGTCGATTTTGGCGACAGCCTGTTCTTCCGGCCGCGCGGCGACAGCCAGATCCAGCGCAGCGGTGGCCCCTTCGACGTGGCCGCCGAGGACGACCTGGTGCTCCGCGCCGCGCGCGCGATCCAGCAGGCCTCCGGCGCCAACCTGGGCATCGACATTCACGTCGAGAAAAGGCTGCCGACCGGCGCCGGACTCGGCGGCGGCTCCAGCAACGCGGCGACCACGCTGGTGGCACTCAACCGCCTGTGGAACCTCGGCTTTCCAACCGACGAGGTCGCGCAGATCGGCCTGCGGCTCGGCGCCGACGTGCCGGTGTTCGTGCGCGGACTGGCGGCCTGGGCCGAGGGCATCGGCGAACGCCTGCGCCCGGTGCAGATCGACGAACCCTGGTATCTGATCCTGACGCCGCCGGTGACGGTGCCGACCGCAGAGATCTTCAGCGCGCCGGAGCTGCGCCGCGATCACGCGCCGGTCACCCTCGATGATTTCCGCGCCGGCCACGTCGGCAATGACTGCGAGGCGGTCACGGTGGCCCGCTATCCGCAGGTCGGTGAAGCCCTGGCCTGGCTGCGACAGCACGCGCCGGCGGCGCGGATGTCGGGCACCGGCGCCTCGGTGTTTGCGGCGTTTGCCGATCGCGCGGCGGCCAGCGCGGTCGCAGCGCGGGCACCGGCGGCGTGGAACCAGATCGTTGCGCGCGGCTGCAACCGCTCGCCGCTGCTGGATGCGGTGGCACGCTCCTAAATTTGCCGCAAGCCTGCCCGATCCTCGCCACGCATCCGATATAATGCGCGCCGCTTGAAGGACGGACGGCTGGCGTCACGTCGATTTGACAGTCTTGGGGCGTCGCCAAGTGGTAAGGCAGCAGGTTTTGATCCTGCCAATCGGTGGTTCGAATCCATCCGCCCCAGCCAAATCGTTCGTGCAGACATCCGGCTACAAGCCCTGAACGCCGTTCCCGGCGCAGGTTTCACGCAAGACGGTCCAGCCCGGACCGTGACCGCAACACCAAAGCAAGGTAGACCGCAGGCACCCGCATGGCCGACTCCAAGCTGATGCTGTTCTCCGGCAACGCGAATCCGAAGCTGTCTCAGGATATCGCGGGCTATCTGAAGACTTCGCTGGGCCAGGCCATGGTCGCGCAGTTCTCGGACGGCGAAGTACAGATCGAGATCCTGGAGAACGTCCGCGGCAAGGACGTCTTCGTCGTGCAGCCCACCTGCGCGCCGACCAACGATAACGTGATGGAACTGCTGCTGATGCTGGACGCGCTCAAGCGCAGTTCCGCCGGCCGCGTCACCGCCGTCATCCCCTACTTCGGCTATGCCCGCCAGGATCGCCGACCGCGCAGCGCGCGCGTGCCGATCTCGGCCAAGGTGGTCGCCGACATGATCGGCGAGTGCGGCGCCGACCGCGTGCTGACGGTCGATCTGCACGCCGACCAGATCCAGGGCTTCTTCGACATCCCGGTCGACAACGTCTATGCCAGCCCGGTGCTGCTGGGCGAGATCTGGCGTCAGAAGTACGAGAACCTGATCGTCGTCGCCCCCGACGTGGGTGGCGTGGTCCGCGCCCGCGCGGTGGCCAAGCGCCTCGACGACGCCGAACTCGCGATCATCGACAAGCGCCGCCCGAAGCCGAACGAATCGCGGGTGATGAACATCATCGGCGACGTCAGCGGCAAGACCTGCGTGCTGGTCGACGATCTCGTCGACACCGCCGGCACGCTGTGCAAGGCTGCCGCCGCGCTCAAGGAAGAAGGCGCGATCAAGGTCGTCGCCTATGTGACCCATGCGGTGCTGTCGGGCCCGGCGATTACCAACATCAGCAATTCCGAGCTGGACGAGATGGTCGTCACCGACACCATTCCGCTGTCCGCCGCGGCGCGCGCCTGCCCCAAGGTCCGCCAGCTGTCGATCGCCGGCCTGCTGGCCGAGACGATCCGCCGCATCTCCGCCGAAGAATCGGTCAGCTCGCTCTACGTCGACTGATTCGCGCCGGCGCGCGTCCGCCCGGCTGCCCGGCTGCCCGCGTGATCCGCCCTCGGGCGGATCGCCGCTCGGCATCAACCCTTCTTTTCTGTACAATCCGCGCCCCTGCCGCCTGGTCGCGGGTGGCAGCCTTTTGCATTTTCGGAGTTCTCCCATGAAAGAAAATTTTGTCGTAGCCGCGGAATCGCGCGCTGATCAGGGCAAGGGTGCGAGCCGCCGCCTGCGTCGCGAAGGCAAGGTCCCGGCCATCATCTATGGCGGCAAGGATGCACCGACCGCCGTCGCCGTTTCGGCCAACGAGATGTTCAAGCACCTGAAGGTCGAGGCGTTCTACTCGCACCTGCTGACGCTGACCCTGGGCAGCCAGACCCAGCAGGTCGTGCTCAAGGACCTGCAGCGCCACCCGGTCACCGGCCTGGCGATCCACGTCGACTTCCAGCGCGTGCTGGCCGATCAGCTGCTGAAGATGCATGTGCCGCTGCACTTCGTCGGCGCCGACATCGCGCCGGGCGTGAAGCCGGGCAACGGCATCGTCGAGCATCAGCTCAACCAGGTCGAAGTCGAGTGCCTGCCGAAGGACCTGCCGGAATTCATCGAGGTTGACCTGTCGCAGCTCAACGTCAACGAGTCGGTGCACCTCTCGCAGCTCAAGCTGCCGGAAGGCGTCGCGCTGGTGCAGCTCAAGCATGGCAACGACCAGTCGGTGGCGTCGATCCATCTGCCGCGCGCCGCGGTCGAGGAAGAAGTGCCGGCTGCTGCGGAAGGCGCCGAAGCGCCGGCTGCCGCCGCCAAGAAGGACGAGAAGAAGAAGTAAAGCCCCGATCCGCACGCGGCGCATTGCGCCGCGGCCTGACGGGACTCATCAACCGCTCGCCCTTACCCGGCGAGCGGTTTTTTGTTTGAGTGGACCGCTTTATGGCGAATTCAGAACTACGTGCGATCATCGGCCTGGGCAATCCCGGACCGGACTATGCGCGCACGCGCCACAACGCCGGCTTCTGGTTCGTCGATCGGCTCGCCGCTGCGGCGCGCGTACCGTTTCGCGTCGAGTCGAAGTTTCACGGCGAGTTCGCACGCATCAAGCTGGGCGGTCACGACGTACTGCTGCTCAAGCCGTCGACGTTCATGAATCGCAGCGGCCAGGCGGTGCAGGCGCTGGCGCAGTTCTACAAGCTGACGCCGGGCGCGATTCTGGTTGCGCACGACGAACTGGACCTGCCGGCCGGCACAATGCGCCTGAAAGCCGGCGGCGGCCATGGCGGTCACAACGGCCTGCGCGATATCCACAAGGTGCTGGGTGCCGATTACCTGCGACTGCGCGTCGGCATCGGCCATCCCGGCGACAAGAATCTGGTACTCAATTACGTCCTCGGCCGCCCCGGCCGTGACGACGAGCAGGCGATTCTGGCTGGCCTCGACGCCGCTGCCAGCGCCGCCGAAACCTGGCTGACGCGCGGCTGGGACCGCGCGCTGATGCAATTGCACACTCCGCCGTCGCCCAGCGACGGCAAGACGAAGTAAGGACGCGAACATGGGCATTCAATGCGGCATCGTCGGCCTGCCGAACGTCGGCAAGTCCACTCTCTTCAACGCGCTGACCAAGGCGCAGATCGCCGCCGAGAACTATCCGTTCTGCACGATCGATCCCAATGTCGGCGTCGTCGCCGTGCCGGACCTGCGGCTCGAAGCGCTGTCCGAGATCGTCAAGCCGCAGAAGGTCGTGCCGGCAGCGGTCGAGTTCGTCGACATCGCCGGCCTGGTCGCCGGCGCCTCGCAGGGCGAAGGCCTGGGCAACCAGTTCCTTGGCCACATCCGCGAAACCGATGCGATCGCGCATGTCACACGCTGCTTCGACGATCCGGACGTGATCCACGTCGCCGGCGGCCCGGATCCGATCCGCGACATCGAGATCATCCACACCGAACTCGCGCTGGCCGATCTCGACAGCGTCACCAAATCCGCCGAGCGCCTCGCCAAGACCGCCAAGTCCGGCAACAAGGAAGCGCTGGCCAAGTACGAGGTACTCAAGCGCATGCAGGCGCACCTGGACGGCGGCAATCCGGCACGTTCACTGCCGCTGGAGCCGGAAGAAAGGCTGATGCTGCGCGATCTGAATCTGATCACCGCCAAGCCGGCGCTGTACATCGCCAACGTCGACGAGGACGGCCTGAAGAACGGCAACGCGTATCTCAAGCAGGTGCAGGACTACGCCGCCAAGGAAGGCTCGCAGGTGGTCGCCGTCTGCGCAGCAATCGAAGCCGAGATCGCCCTGCTCGACGAGACCGACAAAGCCGAATTCCTCAAGGACCTGGGCCTGACCGAGCCGGGCCTCAATCGCGTGATCCGCGGCGCCTACGCGCTGCTCGGCCTGCAGACCTACTTCACCGCCGGCGTGCAGGAAGTCCGCGCCTGGACCGTCAAGGTCGGCGCCACCGCGCCGCAGGCCGCCGCGGTCATCCACACCGACTTCGAGAAGGGCTTCATCCGCGCCGAAGTGATCGGCTACGACGACTTCATCAGGTTCAAGGGCGAGGCCGGAGCCAAGGAAGCCGGCAAGTGGCGCCTGGAAGGCAAGGAATATGTCGTCCACGAAGGCGACGTGATGCACTTCCGCTTCAACGTCTGACGACAGCCGGCACGATGAAGCCCTCGCGCCCGCAGCGAGGGCTTCGCCGCCATCCGCGTCCGGCGCCAGCCGCTGCGTCCGCGAGCCCCGCGCCGACCAACAAAAACCTCGACGCCCGCAGACCTTTTCCCTACAATTCGCGGCCCACCGTGGTGATGTAGCTCAGACGGTTAGAGCGCGGCACTCATAATGCTGAGGTCGGTGGTTCGATTCCACTCATCACCACCATCCCAT
>CAMLDZ010000001.1 GCA_946478985.1 uncultured Solimonas sp. | reverse complement strand
TGGCCGCAAAGCGGGTGGCATCACAGTGGTGGCCATAGCGTTAACAGGCCCTAGCAGCACATGCCGGCGCCGGCGGCAAGCCCCGGCCATCGACGCGCGCCGTGCCGGCGCTCTTCACACCGTCAGGCGCCCTCGCGTATGTGCCACCGTCGCCGCCGCGGTGCGGGTCTCCACGTTGAGCTTGGCGTAGACGTGCTCCAGGTGCTTGTTGACCGTCCGCGGGCTCATGTCGAGCACGGTGGCGATCTCCGGATTGGTCTTGCCGATCGCCACCCAGTACAGCACCTCGGCCTCGCGCGAGGTCAGGCGCAGCGCCTGCATCAGGCTCAGCGGATCGGGCACCGGCTCATTGCGTTGCACCAGCAGCAGCGCGCCGCCGCCGGCGGCGGCGCGCAGGCGGCTGAAACTGAGGCGGTGGCCGAGCAGCGCCAGATTGAAGCTGCCGCCGCGTGCCTGGCTGTCGTGCAACCAGCGCCGCAGTGCCGCAGGTGGCGTGCCATCGGGTTCCAGCGCCGTCTGCAACCAGCTCTGCGCAAGCGGTGTCATCCAGCGCACCCGGCCGTCGGCGTCGAGGCCGACGATGGCATCGCCCGCGGCGTCGGCAGCCTGATGGGTTTCCGCGACCAGCCGCGCGTTGCGCAGATGCGTGGCGACGCGTGCCAGCACCTCGGGCAGCTGGATCGGTTTGGTCACGTAGTCGACGCCGCCGGCCTGGAAGCCCTGCACGACGTGATCGGTATCGCTGAGGCCGGTCATGAAGATCACCGGAATCGCCTGGGTCTCCAGCCGGGCCTTCAGCCGCCGGCAGGTCTCGAAGCCGTCGATGCCCGGCATCATCGCGTCGAGCAGGACCAGGTCCGGCGGCGACAGCCGCGCCGACTCCAGCGCCGCCTCGCCATTGGTGGTGACCCTGACTTCGTAGCCGCAGCCGCGCAGCATTTCGTAGAGTACGGCCAGATTGCCGGGCGCATCATCGACGACGAGGACGACTCCCGGCGCAGCCACGGCTTCCTGGTTCACGTCGTCGCTCCGTTTTCGGAAGCATGGAGAGAAGCGTCCGCCTGCAGGAGGCGCGCAAGCTCATCGAGCTCGAAGGCGCGCAGGCATCGCCGCAGCTCGTCGGTGTAGGGACCATATAGCGGCTCGCTGCGCTCCAGCGCATCCAGCCGTTCGGCGATCGCCTGCAGATCGCCGAGGCGGACCTGCTCGCGCAGCACCTGCAGGCAGGCCTCGGGCGGACGCCGCGGCGGTGCCGGCGCGGCGGCCTGCGGCTGCAGCCATTGCAGGTCGAGCTTGCGGCGGATGCGCGCGAGCAGATCGAGTACGTCCACCGGCTTGAGCAGGATGTCCTGCAGCTCGATGCCGCAGCCTTCAGGGGGCTGCTGCTTGAACGCGTCTGCGGATACCACCAGCACCGGCGCCTCGCTCAGGCGGTTGCTGCGCAGCAGGCGCGCCGTTTCCCAGCCGTCGAGCCCGGGCATGCCGATGTCGAGCAGGATCAGGTCGGGGGCGACGATCGCCACCAGCCGCAAAGCCTCGATGCCGGACGCAGCCTTGGTCACCTCGAAGCCCAGTGGCTCCAGCACGCGCGCCAGCAGTTCGCGGTCGGCGGGTTCGTTGTCGACGATCAGCACGCGCCGCCGCGGGCCGGCGTAGCCGCTGACGTCCAGGCTCGGCAGCTGCACGTGCGGCATGGGGTGGTGCAGCTCGGGCAGGAACAGCCGCAAGCTGAAGCGGCTGCCGACACCGGGCTGGCTGTCGGCGGTCAGCTCGCCGCCCATCATCTCGGTCAGCAGCTTGGCGATGGTCAGGCCCAGGCCGGTGCCGCCGTCGGCGCTCTGGCCGGCGTTGGCGCCGCGCTCGAACGGCAGAAAGATCCGCTGCATGTCCTGGGCACTGATGCCGATGCCGGAATCCTGCACCTCGAACACCGCGATCTCGCGCCCGTAGCGCACGCGCAGCGAGACCTCGCCATGCGAGGTGAACTTGATGGCGTTGCCGAGGATGTTGATGAGGATCTGGCCCAGCCGTTTCTTGTCGGCGCGTACCGCGTCCGGCAGGCGGCCCTGCTCCTCGAAGCTGAACTGCAGGCCCTTGCTGTGCGCCTGCAGGCGGAACATGCCGGCAATCTGCGTGACGAAAGCGCGGAAGCGCAGCTCGTCGGTCTCCAGCGCCAGCTTGCCACTCTCGATGCGCGCAAGGTCGAGCAGACCGTCGATCAACGAGGTCAGGTGCTCGCCGCTGCGGCGGATCACATTGACCGCGTCGCGCTGCGCCAGCGACAGCACCGACTGGTATTCGAGGATCTGCGCATAGCCGAGGATGCTGTTGAGCGGCGTGCGCAGCTCGTGGCTGATGCCGGTGACATAGCGGCTCTTGGCGGCGTTGGCGCGCTCGGCGGCGAGCTTGGCCTTCTGCAAGGCCGCGTCGGTGCGCTGGTGCGCGTCGATTTCCTGCATCAGCAGATGCGTCTGGCGGTTGGATTCTTCCTGCGCGACGCGGCGGCTCTCGGCGGTCAGCACCAGCCACCAGCTGCCGATGCCGCCGACCAGCAGCAGCACGCCGAAAATCTCGAAGAACGAGCTGCGCAAGGCCGCCGTGCCACCGCCGCCGATCTGTGCGAGCTGGTGCGAGTAGACCAGCCCGAGGATCGCCGCCAGCGACACGGCGACGGCCAGCACCACCAGCAGGTAATGGCCGAGCCGGGTGTTGAGCCGCGTCGACACCGGCTGCGGCAGCAGCCAGCGCAGCGTGGCCAGGGCCTGGTCGGCGAGGCTGGCGCCCGGCTTGCACTGGTCGTGGCAGCGCACGTCGAGCGCGCAGCACAGCGAGCAGATCGGCCCGCCGTAGGCCGGGCACATCGCCATGTCCTCGGCCTCGTAGCGGTTCTCGCAGACACAGCAGCGCTGTGGCGTGCGCGCCGGCGCCGGCGGCTGCCGCGCCAGGTAGTAGCGGCCCTGCGTCAGCCAGGCCAGCAGCGGCGCGGTGGCGAAGGCAACGATCAGCGCGACGAACGACGAGAACGCCTGCGCCACCGCGCCGAACAGGCCGGAGAAGGCGCCGATCGACAGCAGCGAGGCGATCAGCATCGCGCCGACGCCGACCGGATTGATGTCGTACAGATAGGCGCGGCGGAACTCGATGCCGCGCGGACTCAGGCCCAGTGGTTTGTTGACGAGCAGATCGGCGACCAGCGCGCCGACCCAGCTGATCGCCACATTGGCGTACAAGCCGAGCACCTGCTCCAGCAGGTGAAAGACGTTGAGCTGCATCAGCAGCAGCGCGATCAGCACGTTGAACACCAGCCAGACCACACGGCCGGGATGGCTGTGGGTGAGCCGCGCGAAGAAGTTGGACCAGGCCAATGAACCGGCGTAGGCATTGGTGACGTTGATCTTGATCTGCGACAGCACCACGAACAGCGCGGTGACGGCGAGCGCCAGCTGCGGCGACGCGAACACCGCCTTGAAGCCGATCAGGTACATCTCGGTCGGTTCCACTGCGCGGCTGGCCGGAATCTCGACCTGCAGCGCCGCAAACGCCAGCAGCGCGCCGCCGAGCATCTTCAGGCCGCCGAGGCCGATCCAGCCGGGTCCGGCGAGCAGCAGGCCGGCCAGCCAGCGCCGCCGATTGTGCGCGCTGCGCTCAGGCAGGAAGCGCAGGAAGTCGACCTGCTCGCCGACCTGCACGACCATCGCCATCAGCACGCCGCAGGCGGCGCCGAACAGCATCAGGTTGAAGCCGCTTTCGCCGCTCATGCCGGCGAAGCTGGTGATCTGTCGCAGCAGTTCCGGCTGCTTGGCGAGCAGAAACGTGAACGGCAGGAACATCAGCGCCAGCCACAGCGGCTGCGTCCAGGCCTGCAGCCGCGAGATCCAGCTGATGCCGTAAGTGACCAGCGGGATGATCACCAGCGCGCTGATCACGTAGCCGGCGGCCAGCGGCAGGTGGAAGATCAGCTTCAGCGCCTGCGCCATGATCGTCGCTTCGAGCGCGAAGAAGATGAAGGTGAAGCTGGCGTAGATCAGCGAGGTGATGGTCGAGCCGATGTAGCCGAAACCGGCGCCGCGCGTCAGCAGGTCCATGTCGACGCCGTAGCGTGCCGCATACCAGCTGATCGGCAATGCGGTGATGAAGATCAGGGTACTGACGGCGACGATCGCGAAGAACGCGGTGGTGAACCCGTAGTTGAGCATGATCGATGCGCCGATGGCTTCCAGCGCGAGGAACGAGATCGCACCGAATGCGGTGTTGGCGACGCGGAACTCCGACCACTTGCGCGAGGCGCGCGCGGTATAGCGCAGCGCGTAGTCCTCCATCGTCTCGTTGGCGACCCAGGTGTTGTAGTCGCGGCGGATCTTCATGATCCGCTGGACCGGTGCCCCGGGTGGCGCCCCTGAAGGCGCACTGGGTGTCGCGGCATGCGGTGCGTTCATCGGGCCATGCGGATGGCGGGTCGGTCCATAGCAGGCCGCAACAATCGCGCCACGCATGACGTCGTTCCATACGCAGATTGCCGTATGGACGCGCAGGCGTTTTCAAGGTCGCGACGGGCGTACGGCAACTGACGTATTTCTGCGCAGCGCGGCGATTTCTAGTCTGGGCCCCACGAAGACGCCGCCAGCATGCGGTGTCACCGACGACTTCACAGGGGGCTATCGAAATGGATCTGATTGACATCAAGGTTTCGCGACGTGAGCTGTTGCGTCTGTTCGGCCAGGGCGCTGCCGCGGCGGCGCTCGGCGGCGCGCTGCCGGCACTGGCCGCGGCACCGGCGACCAAGGTCGTCAACACCACCGGCCTCGCCGTCACCGACAGCACGGTCAAGGTCGGCATCCTGCATTCGACCACCGGCACGATGGCGATCAGCGAGACCGGCTCGGTCGAGGCCGAGAAGCTGGCGATCGAGCAGATCAACGCTGCCGGCGGCGTGCTCGGGCGCAAGATCGAGTTCATCCAGGAGGACGGCGCCAGCGACTGGCCGACCTTCGCCGAGAAAGCCAAGAAGCTGCTGGTGCAGGACAAGGTCGCGTCGGTGTTCGGCTGCTGGACCTCGGCCTCGCGCAAGGCGGTGCTGCCGGTGTTCGAGCAGTACAACGGCATGCTCTATTACCCGACCTTCTACGAAGGCCTCGAACAGTCCAAGAACGTCATCTACACCGGCCAGGAAGCGACCCAGCAGATCATTGCCGGCCTCGACTGGGTGATCAAGGAAAAAGGCGCCAAGAGTTTCTACCTGCTCGGCTCCGACTACATTTGGCCGCGCACGTCGAACAAGATCGCGCGCAAGCACATCACCGAGAAGAAGGGATTGCAGGTGGTCGGCGAGGAATACTTCCCGCTCGGCAGCACGCAGTTCAACTCGGTGATCAACAAGATCAAGCTGAAGAAGCCGGACGTGATCTACGCGATCATCGTCGGCGGCAGCAACGTCGCCTTCTACAAGCAGCTGAAGGCGGCCGGCATCGACATGACGTCCAAGCAGACGCTGATGACGATCTCGGTGACCGAGGACGAGATCAGCGGCATCGGCGGCGAGAACATCGCCGGCGCCTATGCCTGCATGAAGTACTTCCAGTCGCTCGACAACCCCAACAACAAGGCCTTCGTCGCCGCGTTCAAGAAGAAGTGGGGCGCCGATGCGGTGATCGGCGATGTCACGCAGGCGGCGTATCTCGGCCCCTGGCTATGGAAGGCCACCGTCGAGAAAGCCGGCAGCTTCGATGTCGACAAGATCGCCGCCGCCTCGCCCGGCATCGAGTTCAAGGGCGCGCCGGAAGGCTATGTGCGCATCCATGAAAACCACCACCTGTGGAGCAAGACGCGCGTTGCCCGTGCCCGCGCCGACGGCCAGTACGACCTGATCTACGAGACCGCTGATCTGGTCGAGCCGGATCCGTTTCCCAAGGGTTACCAGTAACCGCGTTTCCCTCACCCCCGAGCCCCTCTCCCGCCTTGCGGGAGAGGGGCGGCAAGGAGTTGTCATGGGCGGCTATACCTTCGGCGAGCTGGGCTCGATCCTGACGATGCAGGCCTTCGCCGGTCTGATCCTGTTCTCGGTGTTCCTGCTGATGGCACTGGGGCTGGCGATCATCTTCGGGCAGATGGGCGTCATCAACATGGCGCATGGCGAATTCATGATTCTCGGTGCCTACGTCACCTATCTGACTTCGCAGTTCTTCCATGCCTGGCTGCCGGCGCTGTATCCCGGCTACTTCTTCGTGGCGATGGGCCTGGCATTCATCGCGTCCGCGGCGCTGGGCCTGCTGGTCGAGTGGGCGATCGTGCGGCATCTCTACAACCGCCCGCTCGATACCCTGCTGGCGACCTGGGGCCTGAGCCTGATCCTGCAGCAGGCCTTCCGCTCGATCTTCGGCGCACGCGAGGTCGGTGTCGAACTGCCGGCGTGGATGATGGGCTCGCTGAACATGAGCGAGACCATCCAGGTGCAGATCAATGGCCTGTTCGTGATCGCCATCACGCTGGCGATCACGGTCGGCGTGTTCATCTTCCTGCTGCGCTCGCGCTGGGGCCTGCAGGTGCGCGCGGTCACTGCCAACCGCGTGATGAGCGGCGCTGCCGGCATCAACACGCGGCGCATCGACGCGATGACCTTCGGCTTCGGCTGCGGCATCGCCGGCGTTGCCGGCAGCGCCTTCACCATGATCGGCTCGACCGGCCCCACGTCCGGTCAGCTCTATATCGTCGACACCTTCCTGGTGGTGGTGTTCGGTGGCGCGCAAAGCCTGCTCGGCACCATCGCCTCGGCGTTCTCCATCTCGCAGGCGCAATCGACGCTGGAATTCTTCAGCAGCGGCTCGATGGCCAAGGTCGTCACGCTGCTGGTGGTCATCGGCATCCTGATGCTGCGACCGCAAGGTCTGTTCGTACTCAAGCTGAGGAAGTGACATGTCCCGCCCGGTCGCTTCGCTGCGCAAGGATGTCCTCTCCTATCTCGGCCTCGCACTGCTGTTGTGCCTGGTGTTCCCGCTGCTGCTCGACATGTTCCGTCTGAACCTGATCGGCAAGTATCTGAGCTTTTCCTTCGTCGCCATCGGTCTGGTGCTGTGCTGGGGCTACGGCGGCATTCTCAGCCTCGGGCAGGGCGTGTTCTTCGGTCTCGGCGGCTATCTGATGGCAATGTTCCTCAAGCTGGAAGCCTCCGATCCGCTGAGCACCAAGATCCAGTCGACGCCCGGCATCCCGGATTTCATGGACTGGAACCAGCTGACCGCGCTGCCGTGGTTCTGGGAGCCGTTTCACTCGTTCGGCTTCACCGTGCTGGCGATCCTCCTGGTGCCGGCGCTGCTGGCGTACCTGATCGGCGTGGCGATGTTCAAGCGCCGCGTCGGCGGCGTGTACTTTGCGATCATCACGCAGGCGCTGGCGGCGGTGGCAACGATCCTGATCGTCGGCCAGCAGGGCTACACCGGCGGCATCAACGGCATCACCGATCTGCGCACCCTGCTGGGCTGGGACATCCGCAGCGACGGCGCCAAGCTGATCCTCTACTTCGTTTGCGTGGCCCTGCTGTTTGCGGCGCTGCTGGTGGCGCAGGCGGTGCTGCGCACCAAGCTTGGCCGCATTCTGGTGGCGATCCGCGACAAGGAGGAGCGCGTGCGCTTCTCCGGCTACGACGTCGCCAACTTCAAGATCTTCGTCTTCTGCTTCGCCGCCAGCCTGTCGGCGATCGGCGGCGCGATGTTCACCTTGCAGGTCGGTTTCATGTCGCCGTCGATCATCGGCATCGTGCCGTCGATCGAGATGGTGATCTTCTGCGCGCTCGGCGGCCGCCTGTCGCTGTTCGGCGCGGTGCTCGGCGCGCTGGCCGTGAACGCGGCAAAGACTGCGTTTTCAGAAGCGTTTCCGCAGCTCTGGCTGTTCGCGATGGGCGGCCTCTTCATCGCCGTGGTGCTGGTCTTCCCGAACGGCCTGGCCGGCGTGATGACGGACTACGTCAGGCCCTGGATCGCGCGGCGCCGCGCGGCGCTGGCCACCCCTGCGCCGCCCGCCGACGCCGCCACCGTCGAAGCGGAGCATGCGCATGGCTAGCGACACCGATTTCCTGCTCGCGCTGGAAGACGTCACCGTGTCGTTCGACGGCTTCAAGGCAGTCAATGCGCTGACGCTGTACGTCAACAAGGGCGAGCTGCGCGTGATCATCGGCCCCAACGGCGCCGGCAAGACCACTGTGCTCGATCTGATCTGCGGCCGCACCAAGCTCACCGAAGGCTCGATCCGCTTCAACAACAAGGAAATCACCCGGCTGCGCGAGCACGAGATCGTGCGGCTCGGCATCGGCCGCAAGTTCCAGACCCCGTCGATCTACGAGGACCTGACGGTGTTCGAGAATCTGGAAATCTCCTATCCGCGCGGCCGCGGCGTGTTCGGTGCGCTGGCATTCCGGCGCGGTGCCGAAGTCGTCGCGCGTGTCGGGGAGATCGCCGAGACGATCTTCCTGTCCGAGCACCTGCAGCAGCGTGCCGAGACGCTCAGTCATGGCCAGAAGCAGTGGCTGGAGATCGGCATGCTGCTGATCCAGGACCCGGAGCTGCTGATGCTCGACGAGCCGGTTGCCGGCATGAGCATCGCCGAGCGCGGCAAGACCGCCGAGCTGCTCAACCGCATCACCCAGGGTCGCGCGGTGATCGTCATCGAGCACGACATGAAGTTCGTCGAGAGCATCGCCCACACCGTCACCGTGCTGCATCAGGGCAAGGTGCTCGCCGAGGGCCGCATGGCGGCCGTGCAGGAAGACCCGCGCGTGCGCGAGGTCTATCTCGGCCACTGACCCTCCAGTCGCACGACCTCCCAGGAATCATCATGCTCGACGTCAAGGAACTGCGGGTCAGCTACGGCCAGAGCGAGGTGCTGCACGGCCTCGACTTCGCGGTCGCGCCCGGCGAGATCGTCGCCATCGTCGGCCGCAACGGCATGGGCAAGTCGACGCTGATGAAATCGCTGATCGGCGTGCTGCCGGTGTCCGGCGGCTGCATCAGCGTCGGCGGCGCCGACATGACCCGCTTGCCGAGCCATGCGCGCGTGCGCGGCGGCATCGGTTACGTGCCCCAGGGTCGGCAGATCTTCGGCGCGATGACGGTGCGCGAGAACATCCAGACCGGCCTGGTATCGACTGGCCGCAGTGCGATCCCGCCGGAGCTGTTCGAGCTGTTCCCGGTGCTCAAGGAATTCGAGAAGCGCCGCGGCGGCAACCTTTCCGGCGGTCAGCAGCAGCAGCTGGCGATCGCCCGTGCCCTGGCCAGCGATCCGAAAGTGCTGTTGCTCGATGAGCCGACCGAAGGCATCCAGCCGTCGGTCATCAAGGACGTCGCGCGCGCGCTGCGCCACATCCGCGACATGCGCCGGCTCTGCATCGTCGTCAGCGAGCAGGTGCTGAGCTTCGTGCTCGACGTCGCCGATCGCATCCTGGTCATCGAAAACGGCCGCATCGTCCACAGCGCCACGCGCGAGGCTGTCGACGAAGCGGCGATCTCCCGGTTTCTCGCGGTGTGACGGCGCTCGTCCCCGCGAATTTTTACGCCACGTCCAGAAGAAGGAGCGTTCCATGCCCAAGAAGCTGATTGAAGTCGACCTGACGGCCTCGCCTTACGACAACGACATGATCCACAACCGCTGGCATCCGGACGTGCCGATCGTGTCCTGGGTCAAACCCGGCGACGATTTCATCATCGAGACCTACGACTGGACCGGAGGCCAGATCAAGAACGATGACAGCGCCGAGGACATCCGCGATGTCGATCTCTCGCAAGTGCATTTTCTCAGCGGTCCGATCGGCGTCGAAGGCGCCGAGCCCGGCGATCTACTGGTCGTCGACCTGCTCGACATCGGCGCCAAGCCGGACAGCCTCTGGGGCTTCAACGCGTTTTTCTCCAAGCAGAACGGCGGCGGCTTCCTCACCGATCACTTTCCGCTCGCGCAGAAATCGGTCTGGGATATTTCCGGCATGTTCACGCATTCGCGCCACATTCCCGGCGTGCGCTTCGCTGGGCTGATCCATCCAGGGCTGATCGGCTGCCTGCCGGACCAGGCGCTGCTCGACAAGTGGAACGCGCGTGAAGGCGCACTGATCGCCACCGATCCCGAGCGCGTGCCGCCGCTGGGCACCGTGCCGTTCGCGCCTACCGCGCACATGGGCCGCCTCAAGGGCGCGGCGCGCGACAAGGCCGCCGCGGAGGGCGCGCGCACCGTGCCGCCGCGCGAGCACGGCGGCAACTGCGACATCAAGGATCTGTCGCGCGGCTCCAAGATCTACTTCCCGGTCTATGTGGAGGGCGCGGGCCTGTCGATGGGCGACCTGCACTTCTCGCAGGGCGATGGCGAGATCACTTTCTGTGGAGCCATCGAGATGGCCGGCTGGCTGCATCTCAAGGTCGACCTGATCAAGGGCGGCGTCGCCAAGTACGGCATCAAGAACCCGATCTTCCGGCCCAGCCCGATCAAGCCCAACTACCAGGATTTCCTCATCTTCGAGGGCATTTCGGTCGACGATGCCGGCAAGCAGCACTACCTCGATGTCCACGTCGCCTACCAGCAGGCCTGCCTCAACGCGATCGAATACCTGAGCAAGTTCGGCTACTCGCGCGCGCAGGCCTATTCGATCCTCGGCACCGCGCCGGTCGAAGGGCACATCAGCGGCATCGTCGACATTCCCAATGCCTGCGCGACGCTGTATCTGCCCACCGAGATCTTCGAGTTCGACATCATGCCCGGCGCCGCCGGCCCGACGAAATTCATCCCGGGCGGCATCGACATGCCGATCGCGCCCGACCGCTAAGGAGCGAGCGATGCCGATCTACGAGTACGAATGTGGCGGCTGCGGCATGTTCGCGGAGCTGCGCAGCGTCGACGAGCGCGAGCAGCCCGCCGCCTGCCCGCAGTGCAGGCGTCCGGCGCAGCGCGCGCTGAGTGCGCCGCAGCTGGCAAGCCTGTCGACGGCGCAGCGTCGGGCGCATGCAGCCAATGAACGCAGCGCGCACGAGCCGCGCCGCGGGCGCCAGCCGCATCGTCATGGCGCGGGCTGCGGCTGCGGAAAATCCGCATCCGCCGCGGCGCCGGTGAAAGGCTTTGCCAACAAGAGGCCGTGGATGATCAGTCACTAGGAACCGAGCCGCAGCCGCAGCGCCGGCAGGGTGAATCCGATGCGATATGATCGCGGGGTCCTTGATCGATCGTATGCGACGCTTGTTCAGCGTCAGCTCAGCACTTCGATCTAGATTGCGCGCCACATCTGACCGGAAGGGGGCTTTTCCTATGAACTCGATCTTGAAACGTACATTGACGTGCAGCGCGCTCGCGCTGTTCGTCGGCCTTGCCGCCTGCAACAAGCCGCAGGAAGAGCCCGCACCGATCACCGATCCGGCGCAGCAGCCGGCACCGACCGAGATGCCGGAACCGGCCGAGCCGGCACCGGCTCCCGAGCCAGAACCGGCGCCGGCGCCGAAGCCGAAACCCAAGCCGAAGCCCGCGGCTCCGGTCGCGCAGGCCCCGGCGCAGCCGCCTCCGCCGCCGGTCTGCTATGACTGCGGCGTGATCAGCAACATCAACAAGGTCAAGGTACAGGGCTCCGGCTCGGGCGCCGGTGCGGTGGCCGGCGGTGTCGCCGGCGGTGTCGCCGGACACCAGTTCGGCAATGGCCGCGGCAAGGATGCGGCAACGGCGCTGGGCGCCATCGCCGGTGCGGTGGCCGGGCATATGATCGAAAAGAACGTCCGTTCGACCTCGACCTATGACGTCACGATCACGATGGAGGCGGGCGGCACGCGCGTCATCAACGTGCCGGAGATCAACGATCTGACGGTGGGCACGCCGGTGCGCCTCGACGGCAACGCGATCCTGCCGCGCTGAATCCGGATGTCGACAAGCCGCGGCGGTCCCACCGGACCGCCGCGGTTTTTTTGTTGGGCGCGGCCCAAGGCCACTAAACTAGCGCCCCTTTTTCAAAGCTGACTGGTGTCGACGATGGCGCGCGCGCTCAAGGTTCTGGTGATTGGCAGTGGCGGACGCGAGCATGCGCTGGCCTGGAAGCTGGCGGCCTCGGCGCGCGTCGCCGAGGTGATCGTCGCGCCCGGCAATGCCGGCACCGCACGCGAGGCCAAGTGCCGCAACGCCGCTGTCGCGGTCGACGATGTCGCCGGCCTGCTGGCGCTGGCGCAGGCACAGGGCGTGGATTTCACCGTGGTGGGCCCGGAAGCGCCGCTGGCGCTGGGCGTCGTCGATGCCTTCCAGGCCGCCGGCCTGCGCATCTTCGGGCCGCGCCGCAACGCCGCCCAGCTGGAAGCATCAAAAGCTTTCACCAAGGATTTTCTCGAACGGCATCGCATCCCGACCGCGCAGTACCGCGTGTTCACCGAGATCGAACCGGCGCTGGCCTATATCGCCGAGCGTGGTGCGCCGATCGTGGTCAAGGCCGATGGCCTGGCCGCCGGCAAGGGTGTGGTGGTGGCGGGCAGCGTCGAGGAGGCGCAAGGCGCAGTGCGCGACATGCTCGGTGGCAGCCTGCTGGGCCAGGCCGGCGCACGCGTGGTGGTCGAGGATTTCCTCGACGGCGAGGAGGCGAGCTTCATCGTCGTGGCCAGTGGCACGCAGTACGTGGTGATGGCCAGTTCGCAGGACCACAAGCGCATCGGCGATGGCGACACCGGCCCGAATACCGGCGGCATGGGTGCCTACTCGCCGGCGCCCGTGGTCACCGACGAGGTGCATGCGCGAGCCTGCCGCGAGGTGATCGAGCCCACCTTGCAGGGGATGAAGGACGAAGGTGCACCGTTCACCGGCTTCCTCTACGCCGGGCTGATGATCAACGCTCGTGGCGAGCCTCGCGTGCTCGAGTTCAACGTGCGCATGGGCGATCCGGAAACGCAGCCCATCCTGTTCCGCCTGGATTCCGATCTGCTGGACCTGCTGGAAGCCGCGGTCGATGGCCGCCTCGACGCCGTGCAGCCGCAATGGAATCCACAGCCGACGCTGGGCGTGGTCATGGCGGCCGGAGGCTATCCCGGTACGGTGCGCAAGGGCGATGTGATCTCCGGCCTTGGGTGCGAGCCCGAGGGGGCCAAGGTTTTCCATGCCGGCACCGGCGAGCGCGGGAGCGATGTTGTGACCAGCGGCGGGCGCGTGCTGTGCGTCGTTGCGCGCGGCGCCAGCGTCCGCGCGGCGCAGGAACTGGCCTATCGCGCCGTCGACGCGATCGCCTGGCAAGGCGCGCAGTTCCGCCGCGACATCGGCTATCGCGCGATCGCGCGCGAAGACGGCGAGAAAAAATAAATCCGCGGAATTCCTTGACGACCCGGGGCGCCGCGAAGAAAATACGCGACCCCGTAAGGGCCTAGCGGCTCCTGGGGCTTGGCGGAGGGATACTCAAGCGGCCAACGAGGGCAGACTGTAAATCTGCTGACTAACGTCTACGGTGGTTCGAATCCACCTCCCTCCACCATCATGGTCTTGCGGTTAATGTTTTGAAGTTGCTGACAGATTTGCCGAGGTTGTGGGTGAGGCGGGTGTAGCTCAATGGTAGAGCAGAAGCCTTCCAAGCTTCCTATGAGGGTTCGATTCCCTTCACCCGCTCCAGCAAGCGCCGTCAGCAAGTCGTGTTTCAGGCCGTACAAGGCCCACGTAGCTCAGTCGGTAGAGCACACCCTTGGTAAGGGTGAGGTCGATGGTTCGATTCCATTCGTGGGCACCAGATTTCGGGATGTGAAGGTTCGAGGAATCGAACCATTGGCCTCCCAGACAAGCCCCGCGGCAGCGGGAACGAGCGCAGCGAGTCCCGCTGGTTCGATTCCATTCGTGGGCACCAGATTGAAGTGCGGTTGCCACAGCTGAAGCTGGGGCGACCGTTTTTGTTTTCTTTCGAGGCCGTAATCGGCCCTGTTCAGACGTTGATACACGGAGACTGCGCGATGGCAAAGGGTAAGTTTGAACGCACGAAGCCGCACGTGAACGTGGGCACGATTGGCCACGTTGACCACGGCAAGACGACGACGACGGCGGCGCTGACGAAGGTGTCGGCGGACAAGTTTGGCGGCACGTACGTTCCTTATGATCAGGTGGCGAAGGCCTCGGAATCGCAGGGACGCCGTGACGCGACGAAGATTCTGACGATCGCGACCTCGCACGTGGAATACGAAACGGCGAACCGCCATTACGCGCACGTGGACTGCCCGGGACACGCGGACTTCGTGAAGAACATGATCACGGGCGCGGCGCAGATGGACGGCGCGATCCTGGTGGTGTCGGCGGTTGACGGCCCGATGCCGCAGACGCGCGAGCACGTTCTTCTGGCCAAGCAGGTGAACGTTCCGAAGATTGTGGTGTGGCTGAACAAGTGCGATCTGGTGGAAGACGCTGAACTGCTCGACCTGGTCGAGATGGAAGTTCGCGATCTTCTGGCCAAGTACGGCTACGACGGCGACAACACGCCGGTGATCCGTGGTTCGGCGACGAAGGCGATTGCGGGCGAGGCCGAGTGGGTTGCCAAGCTGCAGGAGCTGTACGACGCGCTGGACACCTTCATTCCGGAGCCGGAGCGCGAGACCGACAAGGCCTTCCTGCTGCCGATCGAAGACGTGTTCTCGATCTCGGGCCGCGGCACGGTGGTGACGGGCCGTATCGAGCGCGGCATCGTCAAGGTGGGCGAGGAAGTCGAGATTGTCGGCATCCGCGACACGGCCAAGACGATCGTCACGGGCGTTGAAATGTTCCGCAAGCTGCTGGACCAGGGGCAGGCGGGCGACAACGTGGGCATTCTGCTGCGCGGCACGAAGAAGGAAGACGTGGAGCGCGGCCAGGTGCTGTGCAAGCCGGGTTCGATCAAGCCGCACGCCAAGTTCAATGGCGAGGTGTACGTTCTGACGAAGGAGGAGGGCGGTCGTCACACGCCGTTCTTCAAGGGCTACCGCCCGCAGTTCTACTTCCGCACGACGGACGTGACGGGCAGCATCCAGTTCGAACAGGAAATGGTGATGCCGGGCGACAACGTGCAGATGACGGTTGAGCTGATCAACCCGATCGCGATGGAAGACGGCGTGCGCTTCGCGATCCGCGAAGGCGGCCGCACCGTCGGCGCCGGCGTCGTCACCAAGATCCTGGCGTAAGCCAAGAAAGCACAAAGAAAGCTTTACATTTTGCTGGGGCGCGAATAGAATTCGCGCCCCTTTTGTTCCTCGCTCTTTAAACCGGAAACCAAAGCATGGCCGCGACTAGCCAATCCATTCGCATCCGGCTCAAAGCGTTCGACCATCGCCTGATTGATAAATCGGCGAAGGAGATCGTTGAGACCGCGAAGCGCACCGGTGCCGTCGTGCGTGGGCCGATTCCTCTGCCCACCCGCAAAGAACGCTACACCGTCCTGGTTTCACCGCACGTCGACAAGGACGCGCGCGACCAGTACGAGATTCGCACGCACAAGCGACTGATGCAGATTGTTGACCCCACGGAAAAGACTGTCGATGCGCTGTCCAAGCTCGACCTGCCGGCGGGTGTCGAAGTCCAGATCTCGCTGAACTAAGGAGAACCAGGACATGACGATCGCAATCGTAGGCCGCAAGGCCGGCATGACCCGCATCTTCACCGAAGATGGCGCGTCGATTCCGGTGACCGTGATCGAGTGCACGCCGAATCGCGTCGCGCAGATCAAGACGGTCGAGACCGACGGCTATCGCGCCGTGCAGGTCGCCGTCGGCGAGAAGAAGCCGGGTAACGTCAACAAGGCGCTGACCGGTCATTACAAGAAGGCTGGCATCGCGCCGGGCCGCGGGCTTTGGGAAATCCGTCTTGCCGATGGCGAGGGCGAGCAGCTCGCGCCGGGTGCGGAGATCAAGGTTGATCAGTTCGACGGCGTCAAGGCTGTCGACGTCAGCGGCGTCTCCAAGGGCAAGGGCTTCGCCGGCGTGCAGAAGCGCTGGAACTTCGGTGGTGGCCGTGCGACGCACGGTAACTCTCTGTCGCATCGCGCTCCGGGCTCCATCGGTCAGCGCCAGGCGCCGGGCCGGGTTTTCAAGGGTAAGAAGATGGCTGGGCACATGGGTTCGGATCGCGTCACTGCGCTGAACCTCGACCTGGTCAAGATTGATGTGGACCGCAACCTTCTGCTGGTGAAGGGCGCGGTGCCGGGTGCCACGAATGGTGATGTCATCGTGCGCCCCACGGTGAAGGCATAACGTTCACTGGGGAAAAACGGCCATGGATATTCAAGTACATAACAGCTCGAACACTCTAAACGTTTCGGACGTCGTCTTCGGCGCCGAATACAACGAACCGCTGATTCATCAGGTGGTGACTGCCTACATGGCTGCCGGCCGCGCCGGCACCAAGGCGCAGCTCGCCAAGGGTGAAGTGCGCGGTGGCGGCAAGAAGCCCTGGAAGCAGAAGGGCACCGGCCGCGCGCGCGCAGGTTCGATCCGCTCGCCGCTGTGGCGCGGCGGCGGCACCACGTTCGCGGCCGTGCCGCGCGATCACTCGCAGAAGGTCAACCGCAAGATGTATCGCGGCGCCATCCGCTCGATCGTCGCCGAGCTGGCCCGCAAGAACCATCTGATCGTCGTCGAGTCGTTCAATGTTCCGGCGATCAAGACCAAGAGCCTCGTCGCCGAACTCAAGCAGTTCGCGTCGGATGACGTGCTCTTCATCACCGGCGAGCTCGACAAGAACCTGTTCCTTTCGGCCCGCAACCTGCCGCATGTGGCGGTCAGCGACGTCGAAGCCCTCAACCCGGTCGCGCTGCTGCGTCACGAGAAGGTCGTGATCACGGCTGATGCGGTCAAGAAGCTGGAGGCCTGGCTGCAATGAGCAAATTCAAGACAGCGGCCGATCGTCTGCACCAGATCATCATCGCGCCGGTCGTTTCCGAGAAGAGCACCCGCGCCGCCGAGAAGACCAACACTGCGGTGTTCAAGGTCGCTCGCGATGCTCAGAAGCCCGAGATCAAGGCCGCGGTGGAAAAGCTGTTCAACGTCAAGGTTGACGGCGTCCGCACGCTGACGGTGAAGGGCAAAAGCAAGCGCTTCGGCCGGTTCGAGGGCAAGCGCTCCGACTGGAAGAAGGCCTACGTCACGCTCGCGCAGGGCCAGGAAATCGATTTCCTGAGCGGCGCTTCGGCCTAAGGACAAGACACCATGCCATTGGTCCAACTCAAACCGACGTCGGCGGGTACGCGCCACCAAGTCAAGGTGGTCACGCCGGGTCTGTGGAAAGGCGAGCCGTACGCGCCGCTGCTCGAAAAGCAGTCGCACACCGGCGGTCGCAACAACAACGGCCATATCACCACGCGCCACAAGGGCGGCGGGCAGAAGCAGCACTATCGCCTGATCGACTTCAAGCGCAACAAGGACGGCGTGCCGGCCAAGGTCGAGCGCCTCGAATACGATCCGAACCGCAGCGCCCACATCGCGCTGCTGTGCTACGCCGACGGCGAGCGCCGCTACATCATCGCGCCGCGTGGCGTGGTGGTCGGCGACACGCTGCAGTCGGGCGTCGACGCGCCGATCAAGGCGGGCAACGCGCTGCCGCTGCGCAACATCCCGGTCGGTTCGACGGTGCACGCGGTGGAACTGCGTCCGGGCAAGGGTGCACAGCTGGCCCGCTCGGCCGGCGCTGCCATCCAGCTGGTCGCCCGCGACGGCGAGTACGCCACCATCCGCCTGCGTTCGGGCGAGATGCGCAAGGTGCTGGCGAGCTGCCGTGCGGTTGTCGGCGAAGTCGGCAACAACGAGCACAACCTCCGCCAGTACGGCAAGGCCGGCGCCAAGCGCCACAAGGGCATCCGCCCGACGGTTCGCGGTGTCGTCATGAACCCGGTCGACCACCCGCACGGTGGTGGTGAAGGCAAATCCGGTCAGGGCAACCCGCATCCGGTAACGCCTTGGGGCCAGCAGACCAAGGGCCTCAAGACCCGTAGCAACAAGCGCACGCAGAAGCTCATCGTGCGTAGCCGCCACTCGAAGAAGTAAGCAGGTACCGACATGCCGCGTTCCGTCAAGAAGGGTCCGTTCGTCGATCATCACCTCGCCAAGAAGGTTGAGGGTGCGGCGGGCCAGCGCGTGAAGAAGCCGATCAAGACCTGGTCGCGCCGTTCGATGATCACCCCGGACTTCGTCGGTCTGACGTTCCAGGTGCACAACGGCAAGATCCATGTGCCGGTGTTCGTCACCGACAACATGGTCGGCCATAAGCTCGGTGAGTTCTCGCCGACCCGTACGTTCAAGGGTCACGGCGACAAGAAAGTCGAAAAGGCCAAGTGAGCGCCATGCAGACGCAAGCCATTCTCAAGTTTGTCCGCCTGTCGCCGAAGAAGGCGCGCGCGGTTGCCGATCTCGTTCGCGGCAAGCCGGTCGGCGAGGCGCGCAACATCCTCAAGTATTCGACGCGCAAGCCCGCCCGCATCCTGTTCAAGGTGCTGGAGTCGGCGATCGCCAACGCCGAGAACAACCACGGCGCGGATATCGACGAGCTGAAGGTCAAAGAGATCTACATCGACCAGGGTCCGGTGCTCAAGCGCATCATGCCGCGTGCCAAGGGCCGTGCTGATCGCATCCTGAAGCCGACCAGCCACATCACGATCAAGGTTTCGGACGGCCACTAAGGCCCGATACGAGAGAGCATACTCATGGGTCATAAAGTCAATCCGAACGGCTTCCGCCTGGGCATCACGACCTCGTGGACGTCCAACTGGTACGCCGAACGCAAGGTCTACGGCGAGAATCTGCTGAAGGACATCCAGGTCCGCGATTTCCTGCGCAAGAAGCTGGCGCAGGCTTCGGTGTCGCGCATCCAGATCGACCGTCCGGCGAAGTCGGCGCGCGTCACGATCCACACCGCGCGTCCGGGCATCGTCATCGGCAAGAAGGGTGAGGACATCGAGAAGCTGAAGGTCGAGGTGGCCAAGCGCATGGGCCTCAAGGCCGACAGCGTGCACATTTCGGTCGAGGAGATCCGCAAGCCGGAACTCGATGCCAAGCTGATCGCCGACAGCGTCGCCCAGCAGCTCGAGCGTCGCATCATGTTCCGCCGCGCGATGAAGCGCGCCGTGCAGAACGCGATGCGCCTCGGCGCCGGCGGCATCAAGATCCAGGTTGGCGGCCGTCTGAACGGTGCTGAAATCGCCCGCACCGAGTGGTATCGCGAAGGCCGCGTGCCGCTTCATACGCTGCGCGCCCACGTCGACTACAACACCGGTGAGGCTCGTACGCAGTACGGCATCATCGGCGTGAAGGTCTGGGTGTTCACCGGCGAGCAGTTCGACGCCAGCCGCCAGCACGACAAGAAGGATGAAGCTGTCGAGGCCCGCGCGGCCTAAGACCTTCGTCCGAACTAGACAGAGATCACTGCCATGATGCAGCCCAAGCGAACCAAATTTCGCAAGCAGCGCAAAGGCTCCAACACCGGTCTGGCCTTGGTGGGTAACAAGGTCAGCTTCGGCGAGTGGGGTCTGAAGTCGACCGAACCCGGCCGCGTGACCGCGCGCCAGATCGAGGCCGCCCGCCGTGTCATCACCCGCTACATCAAGCGCGGTGGCAAGGTGTGGATCCGCGTGTTCCCGGACGTGCCGGTGACCAAGAAGCCGCTGGAAGTCCGCATGGGCTCCGGTAAGGGCAACGTCGAGTACTGGGTCGCCAAGGTGCAGCCCGGCAAGGTGCTCTACGAAATGGAAGGCGTCGACGAAATCACTGCGCGCGAGGCCTTCCGTCTCGCCGCCGCGAAGCTGCCGGTCAAGACCAGCTTCGTCAACCGGACGATCATGTAATGGCCAAGTCATCTGAATACGTGAAGTCCCTGCGCGGCAAGGACATCAAGGCGCTCGGCGAAGAACTCGCCTCGCTGCGCCGCGAGCAGTTCAATCTGCGCATGCAGCAGGCCACGGGTCAGGGCGCCAAGCCGCACCTGGTACGTGAAGCCCGCAAAAACATTGCCCGCGTGAAGACGCTTGCGCAGCAGGTGAAGGCGAAATGAGCGAACAGACTGAACAGAAGGCCCCGCGCCGCATCGTCGGCCGCGTGGTCAGCAACAAGGGCGACAAGACCATTACGGTCCTCGTCGAGCGCACCGAGCGGCATGCCCTGTACGGCAAGCTGCTGCGCCGCTCCACGAAGCTGCGTGCGCATGACGAGACGAACCAGGCGAAGGAAGGCGATACCGTCGCCATCGTCGAGACGCGTCCGCTGTCGGCGACCAAGCGCTTCCGCCTCGTCGAAGTCATCAAGACTGCGTCGGCGCTGAGCGCCGGCTCGGCTGCCTAAGCGGAGCGCGAGACATGATTCAACAGGAAAGCTTTCTGTTCGTCGCTGACAACAGCGGCGCGCGCGAAGTGCAGGTGATCCAGGTCAAGGGTTCGACCTACCGCCGCTATGCCGGCGTGGGCGACCTGATCAAGGTCACCGTCAAGGACGCGATCCCGCGCGGCAAGGTCAAGAAGGGCGAAGTCCATGACGCGGTCGTCGTGCGCACGCGCTTCCCGATCAAGCGCGCCGACGGCTCGGTGATCCGCTTCGACGCCAACGCCGCCGTGCTGCTGACGAGCAAGATGGAACCGCTGGGCACCCGTATCTTCGGACCGGTGACGCGCGAACTGCGCGACCGCTTCATGAAGATCGTGTCGCTGGCGCCTGAAGTGATCTGAAGGTAGAGCGATCATGAGCAAGATCAAGAAGGGCGACGAAGTCGTCGTCACCACCGGCAAGGACAAGGGTCGTCGCGGCAAGGTCGCGCAGGTTCTGGCAACCGGCAAGGTCGTCGTCGAAGGCGTCAACGTCGCCAAGAAGCACCAGCGCGGCAATCCGAACGCTGGCGTTGCCGGCGGCATCGTCGAGAAGGAAATGCCGATCGACATCTCGAACGTCGCGATCTGGAACGCGAAGGCAGGCAAGGGTGACCGCGTCGGCTACAAGTTCGAGGGCGAAGGCGAGAAGCGCCGCAAGGTCCGCGTGTTCAAGTCCAACCAGGCCCTGGTGGACGGCTAAGGTAAGCGCCATGGCTAATCTGCAAACTCTTTACCGCGACAAGCTGGCTTCCGAGCTGAAGACGTCGCTGGGCGTCGGTGCGATGGAAGTGCCGCGCATCACCAAGATCACGCTCAACATGGGCGTCGGCGAAGCGACTGCGGACCGCAAGGTCATCGAGCGCGCCGTCGAGGACATGACGGCGATCGCCGGCCAGAAGCCGGTCATCACCAAGTCGCGCATCGCGGTTGCCGGCTTCAAGATCCGCGAGAACTATCCGGTCGGCGTCAAGGTGACGCTGCGCCGCGAGAAGATGTACGAGTTCCTGGAGCGCCTGATCGTCGTCGCGCTGCCGCGCATCCGCGATTTCCGCGGCATCTCGGCGCGTGGCTTCGACGGCCAGGGCAACTTCAACTTCGGCATCACCGAGCAGATCATCTTTCCGGAAATCGAGTACGAAAAGGTTGATGCGCTGCGCGGCATGAACATCACCATCACGACCACGGCGAAGACCGACGAACAGGGCAAGGCCCTGCTCGACGCCTTCAGCTTCCCGTTCCGCAAGTAAGGGCAGGCGACAATGGCCAAGACCAACATGATCGAGCGCGAGAAGAAGCGCGCTGCTCTCGCCGCCAAGCATGCGAGCAAGCGTGCCGCGCTGAAGGCAAAGATTTCCAGCGTCACCGTCTCCGAAGAGGAGAAGGCGGCGGCGGTCGTCGCGCTGCAGAAGCTGCCGCGTGATTCCGCCAAGAGCCGTCAGCGCAACCGCTGCCAGCTGACCGGCCGCTCGCGCGGCGTCTACAAGAAGTTCGGTCTGGCGCGCCACAAGCTGCGTGAAGCGGCGAACCGCGGCGAAGTGCCGGGCCTCAAGAAGGCGAGCTGGTGAACCGTTTAGTTTTGGGGATTGAAGCATGAGCATGACTGACCCTATCGCCGACTTTCTGACCCGCATCCGCAACGGTCAGGCTGCCCGCAAGAAGCAGGTGGTGTCGCCGTCGTCGAAGATCAAGGAAGCGATCGCCGCGGTCCTTAAGGACGAAGGCTACATCGCCGACTATCTCGTCACCGCCGAAGGCGCCAAGAAGACGATCACGCTGTCCCTGAAGTACTTCCAGGGCAAGCCGGTGATCGAGCGCATCGAGCGCGTGTCCAAGCCGGCACTTCGCGTCTACAAGGGCAAGGACGAACTGCCGAAGGTTCTCGGCGGTCTGGGCGTTGCCATCGTTTCCACGCCCAAGGGCGTGGTCAGCGACCGCAAGGCGCGCGACGCCGGTCTCGGCGGCGAAGTGCTCTGCTACGTCGCCTAAGGAGAGATCCATGTCCCGCGTCGCAAAAATGCCGGTGAAGCTGCCGGCCGGAGTGCAGGTTGCCACCGCCGATGGTCAGCTGACTGTCAAGGGTGCCAAGGCGAGCCTGACGATCAATGTGCCGAAGAATGTCGGTATCGACATCGACGGCAGCACCGTCACCGTGTCGGCTGCGTCGATCGCCGCCGACAACATGCAGGCCGGCACTTTCCGTGCGCTGCTGAACAACGCCGTGGTCGGCGTGTCGACGGGCTACGAGAAGAAGCTGCAGCTGGTCGGCGTCGGCTACCGCGCCGCCATGGCCGGCAAGAAGCTGAATCTCGCGCTCGGCTTCTCGCATCCGGTCGAATACCCGATTCCTGAAGGCATTACGGTGGAAACGCCGACCCAGACGGAAATCATCGTCAAGGGCGCCGACAAGAAGATGGTCGGCCAGGTTGCCGCCGACATCCGCGGTTACCGTCCGCCGGAGCCTTACAAGGGCAAGGGCGTGCGTTACTCGACCGAGAAGGTCGAACTCAAGGAAGCGAAGAAGAAGTAACGCGTTCGCGTGGCGCATCCTCCTTCGGATCGCACTGCGCACAAGGACCGGACTTCGACTCGCATACGTTTTGGTATCAACCAAAAAGTAGGACATATGAAGGACAAGAAGCAGACCCGCCTGCGCCGTGCCCGCCGCACGCGCGCCCATATCCGCGAACTGGCTGTGCATCGCCTGGCCGTGCACCGCACCCCCAAGCACATCTACGCGCAGATCATCGCGCCGGACGCTTCGGTGACCGTGGTTGCCGCGTCGACCGTCGAGAAGGCGATCGTCGAAGGCCTGGATGCGACCGGCAACGTCGAAGCCGCCAAGAAGGTCGGTGCGACGATCGCGCAGCGCGCGAAGGAAAAGGGCATCTCGAAGGTCGCGTTCGACCGCGCGGGTTTTCAGTTCCACGGCCGCATCAAGGCCCTGGCCGACGCCGCGCGTGAAGCCGGCCTGGAGTTCTAAGACATGGCGACCCAGCACAACTACGAAGATCAGAGCGGCGGCGAGTTCAAGGAAAAGCTGATCACCGTCAATCGCGTCAGCAAGACGGTCAAGGGCGGCAAGCAGTTCGCCTTCACCGCGCTGACGGTCGTCGGTGACGGCGCCGGCCGCGTCGGCTTCGGCTATGGCAAGGCGCGCGAAGTGCCGCAGGCCATCTCCAAGGCAATGGACCAGGCCCGCAAGAACATGGTCACCGTGCCGCTCAAGGGCCTGACCGTGCAGCACGAGAACTGGGGCGAGCACGGTGCCGCCAAGGTGTTCGTGCGCCCGGCCTCGGACGGTACCGGCGTGATCGCCGGTGGCGCCATGCGCGCGGTGTTCGAAGTGGCTGGCGTGCAGAACGTGCTCGCCAAGGCGCTCGGCTCGCGCAACCCGATCAACCTGGTGCGCGCGACGATGAATGCGCTGACCAAGATGAGCCTGCCGTCGGAAATCGCCGCCAAGCGTGGCAAGACCGTCGAAGAGATCCTCGGTTAAGTCGAGAACTGCCATGAGCGATATCAAACAGATCAAGCTGACGCTGATCCGCAGCCTCGCCAAGCGCCTGCCCAAGCACCAGGCCTGCGTGCGTGGACTCGGGCTGACCCGCATGCACCAGACGCGCATCGTTGCTGCCACGCCCGAGAACATGGGCATGGTCAACAAGGTCTCGTACATGCTGCGCATCGAAGAAGTCGCCTAAGACTCTTTCGACACGGATAGACGAACATGAAACTGAATACGATCAAGCCGGCCAAGGGCGCCAAGACCAAGAAGGTCCGCGTTGCACGCGGTATCGGCTCTGGCCTCGGCAAGACCGCGGGCCGCGGTCACAAGGGTCAGCACGCTCGCAAGGGCGGCTACCACAAGCTGGGCTTCGAAGGCGGCCAGATGCCGATCCAGCGTCGCCTGCCCAAGCGCGGCTTCAAGTCGGCGCTGAAGGCGCTGACGGCGGAAGTGCGCCTGTCGGAGCTGGAGAAGCTCGACGTCGTCGAGATCGATCTGGCCGTGCTCAAGGCCAAGAACGTGGTGCCGGCAACTGCCGAGACCGCCAAGGTCATCAAGTCCGGCGAGCTGACCCGCAAGGTCCAGCTGACGGGCGTGCTGGTCACCAAGGGCGCGCGCGAAGCGATCACCGCCGCCGGCGGCAGCATCGCCGAGTAAGGTCGGACACTCGTCATGGCGAAGACTCCGGGCGCTGCCGGCGGTTCGATGGTCCCTGACCTGAGCAAGGTGGGAGAGGTGCGCAAGCGCCTGTTCTTCCTGCTCGGCGCGATCATCGTGTTCCGCATCGGCAGCTTCATCCCGGTGCCGGGTATCGATCCGGTGCAGCTGGCGGCCCTGTTCAACCAGAGCAAGGGCACGATCCTGGACATGTTCAACATGTTCTCGGGCGGCTCGCTGCATCGTCTGTCGATCTTCGCGCTGGGCGTGATGCCGTACATTTCGGCGAGCATCATCGTGCAGCTGATGTCGACGGTCGTGCCGCAGCTCAAGGATCTGAAGAAGGAAGGCGAGTCGGGCCGCCGCCAGATCACCAAGTACACGCGCTACGGCACGCTGTTGCTGGCGGTGTTCCAGTCGTTCGGCGCGGCGCTGGCGTTGCAGAAGTCCGGCGTGGCGATCGCACCGGGCGTCGGCTTCCTGTTCGTGGCGACGCTGAGCCTGGTTACCGGCACGATGTTCCTGATGTGGCTTGGCGAGCAGGTCACCGAGCGCGGCATCGGCAACGGTATTTCGATGATCATCTTCGCCGGCATCGTCGCGGGCTTCCCGCAGGCGCTGGGTTCGACCGCGCAGCTGGTCAGCGAAGGTTCCATCAGCGGCTTCACGGTGCTGATCGTGCTGGCGCTGATCGCGGTGGTCACCTGGGGCGTGGTGTTCTTCGAGCGTGCGCAGCGGCGCATTCCGATCCACCATGCGCGCCGCCAGCAGGGCCGCAAGATCTTCGCCGCGCAAACCCAGCATCTGCCGCTCAAGCTCAACATGGCCGGCGTGATCCCGCCGATCTTCGCCTCGTCGATCATCCTGTTCCCAGCCTCGCTGGTGCAGTTCTTCGGTGACGGGAACGCCAGTGGCGCCTCAGGCGTGCTGCAGAAGATCGCCAACGCACTGTCGCCGGGCCAGCCGCTGTACACCTTGCTGTACGGCCTGATGATCGTGTTCTTCTGCTTCTTCTATACCGCGCTGGTCTTCGATTCCCGTGAGACCGCGGACAACCTGAAGAAGTCGGGCGCCTTCGTGCCGGGCGTGCGTCCGGGTGCGATGACGGCCAAGTACATCGACACGGTGCTGACGCGTCTGACCGTGGTCGGCTCGATCTACATCCTGGTGATCTGCCTGGTGCCGGAAATCCTGCGCAGCTTCGTCACCAGCATCCCGTTCTACTTCGGTGGCACCTCGCTGCTGATTACCGTGGTGGTGGTGATGGACTTCATGGCGCAGTTGCAAGCGCACCTGATGTCGCACCAGTACGAAGGCCTGATGAAGAAGGCCAATCTGAAGTCCCTGGGTTCGGCGGAAAGCCGTTAAACCGCTGTCGCATCTTTAAAGAGAACCGTCATGAAAGTCCGTGCGTCGGTCAAGAAAATCTGCCGCAACTGCAAAGTCGTCCGCCGCAGCGGCGTCGTTCGCGTGCTCTGCACCGATCCGCGCCACAAGCAGCGCCAGGGCTGATTTCAGCTCCGGCCGGCAGGGACGTTCTGCCGGGCCGATCGGCAGTGGTGTCAAGCGGGTTTGTAGAGCCCGAACAGTTTCCCTATAATGCGCGGCTTTTCCGCGTGTTGGATTGAGAGTCGAGGTAGCACATGGCACGTATCGCGGGCGTAAACATCCCGGATAGGAAGCACACCGTCATCGCCCTGCGGGCGATCTACGGCATCGGCGCAACGCGCGCCAAGGCGATTTGCGCCGGCGCCGGCATTGATCCGACCGCGCAGATCCGCAACCTGACGGAAGGCGAGCTGGAAAAGCTGCGTTCCGAGGTCGGCAAGTTCGTCGTCGAAGGCGACCTGCGCCGTGAAGTCTCGATGAGCATCAAGCGTCTGATCGATCTCGGTTCGTACCGCGGTCAGCGTCATCGTCGCGGCCTGCCGGTTCGCGGCCAGCGCACGCGCACCAACGCTCGGACCCGCAAGGGCCCGCGTCGCGGCACCGTTGCCGGTAAGAAGGGTTAATTAATCGATGGCTAATCCGTCCCAGGCCGCTGCCGCGGCCAAGCGCAAGAAGGTCAAGAAGAACGTCACCGATGCGGTGGCCTTCATCCACGCCTCCTTCAACAACACGATCGTTCTGATCACCGACCGCCAGGGCAACACCCTGTCGTGGAGCACGGCGGGTGCCGCCGGCTTCAAGGGCTCGCGCAAGTCGACGCCGTTCGCTGCGCAGATCGCTGCCGACAAGGCCGGTCAGGCTGCCGCCGAACACGGCGTCAAGAATCTGGAAGTTCGCGTCAAGGGCCCTGGCCCGGGTCGCGAATCGGCCGTCCGTGCGCTCAACGCCGCCGGCTTCAAGATCACCAACATCACCGACGTCACGCCGATTCCGCATAACGGCGTCCGCCCGGCGAAGCGTCGCCGCGTGTAAGGGGAACGCACATGGCTCGTTATATTGGTCCGAAGTGCAAGCTGTCCCGCCGTGCCGGCACCGACCTGCTGCTGAAGTCGCGCGCCCGTTCGATCGACAGCAAGTGCAACATGGAGACCCGTCCGGGTCAGCATGGTGCCGTCAAGCCGCGTCTGTCTGACTATGCGCTGCAGTTGCGCGAGAAGCAGAAGCTCAAGCAGATCTACGGCGTGCTCGAAAAGCAGTTCCGTAACTACTACCTGAAGGCGTCGTCGAAGAAGGGTTCGACCGGCTTGCTGCTGCTGCAGCTGCTGGAGTCGCGTCTCGACAACGTCGTCTACCGCCTCGGCTTCTCGCGCACCCGCGCCGAAGCACGCCAGCTGGTGTCGCACAAGTCGATCACCGTCAACGGCAAGCTGGTCAACATCCCGTCGTATCAGGTCAAGGCCGGCGACGTGGTGCAGATCAACGAAGGCGCCCGCTCGCAGTCGCGCATCGTCGAGGCACTGTCGATCGCCAGCCAGGCCGGTTTTCCGGACTGGGTCGAGATCGACGAGAAGGCGCTGAAGGGCACCTTCAAGGCCGTGCCGACGCGCGATCAGATCCTGCCGGATATCAACGAAGCGCTGGTCGTCGAGTTGTACTCGAAGTAATCGGGTCGCCTCGAAGTCCCGCCGTTCGTATCCCGCAACTTAAGAGGTTCCATCATGCAGAACGTTGTCGCAGACCTGCTCAAACCGCGCCAGATCGATGTGGAGACGGTGTCTCCCAATCATGCTCGCGTCGCGCTGGAGCCGATGGAACGCGGTTTCGGTCACACGCTGGGCAATGCCCTGCGCCGCATCCTGCTGTCGTCGATTCCCGGCGCGGCGATCACCGAAGTGCAGATCGACGGCGTCGTCCACGAGTACAGCGCGATCGAAGGTGTGCAGGAAGATGTCATCGACATCCTGCTGAACATCAAGAACGTCGCGATCCGCATGCATGCGCGCGACGAAGCGACGCTGCGTCTGGAAAAGTCGGGCAAGGGTCCGGTCACCGCCGGCGATATCAAGCTCGACCACGATGTGGAGATCGTCAATCCGGAACTGGTGCTCGCGCATCTGACCGGCGGCAAGCTCAATGTCTCGCTCAAGGTGACTCGTGGCCGTGGCTATGTGCCGGCGGTCAGCGCGATCCGTGAAGAAGACGCCCGCGGCGTCGGCGTGCTCAAGCTCGATGCGAGCTACAGCCCGGTCCGCCGCGTGTCGTATGCGGTCGAGCGTGCGCGCGTTGCGCAGCGCACCGACCTCGACCGGCTGATTCTCGACGTCGACACCAATGGCGGCATCGAGCCGGCGGAAGCCGTGCGCCTGGCTGCGCGCATCCTGCGTGACCAGCTGTCGGTGTTCGTCGACCTCGAAGCCGAGGCGGCGCAGACCGCGGCGGCGCCGGGCAAGAAGGAACTGTCGCCCATCCTGTTCCGTCCGATCGACGATCTGGAACTGACGGTGCGTTCGGCCAACTGCCTGAAGGCGGAAAACATCTACTACATCGGTGATCTGGTGCAGCGCACCGAGATGGAACTGATGAAGACGCCGAACCTCGGCAAGAAGTCGCTCAACGAAATCAAGGAAGCGCTTCGCGCGCACGAGCTGGATCTCGGCATGAAGCTCGAGAACTGGTCGTCGCCGAAAGTGCCGGCCTAAGGCTTTTGAAGGAAATTTAAGCCATGCGTCATAAGATGTCGGGCCGCACGTTCGGCCGTACCAGCAGCCACCGCAAAGCCACGATGCAGGCGATCGCCGTCGCGCTGTTCGAGCACGGCCTGATCAAGACCACCTTGCCGAAGGCGAAGGAACTGCGTCGCCTCGCCGAGCCGCTGATCACGCGCGCCAAGGAAGATTCGGTGCACAACCGCCGCATCGCCTTCTCGCGCCTGCGCGATCGCGAGGCCGTGACCAAGCTGTTCAATGAGATCGGCCCGCGCTACAAGACGCGTCCGGGCGGCTACCTGCGCATCCTCAAGTGCGGCTTCCGCGCCGGTGACGACGCGCCGATGGCCTACGTCGAGCTGGTTGATCGTCCGCAGCCGAGCACGGCGGAGCCGGTCAGCGCCTGAGCGGCAGTGTGAGATTCAAAGGAACGCCCGGCTCGTCCGGGCGTTTTTCGTGGTGGGGGCGTTTCGCCAATGCGTTCAGCGCACCAGCATCAGGCCGATGCCGGCGCGGGTCAGGCTGCGGTCGTAGTCGATCAAGGTTTCGCCATAACCGTTGAACACGTACAGGCTGGCGTAGAGGTAGTCGCCGAGCGGTACGCTGTAGTTCAGCTCCACCGCGCCCTTGCCGGTGTTGAGATTGCCGCGCAGCATCACCGCCGCGATATGCGTGTCACGGATGGTCTGCTGCACGCGTAGCTCGCCGTAGCCGTAGTAGCGATGGATGTCCGGATTGTCGTCGCCCTTCGGATCGTCCGGCGTCTTCTTGCTGTCTTCCGGTATGCGGTACCAGGCGCGCAGATGCAGCAGACGGTTGTCGCCCTCGCGGTAGACCGCCAGATACGTGCGGTTCCATGAACGCGATTCGGGCACAGCGCGGCCGTTGGATTCATGTTCGATGCCGAGGTCGAGTCCGCAGCCGGGACAGAACGCGTGCTCGGGCTTGAAGCGGTAGAACAGCTCGGGGTTGTAGTTGGTCTCGCGAAACGGGCGCGACTCGCTCTCGTTGTAGATCTGCCAGTACGAGCGCTGCGTGTAGCCGAAGAAGAAGTTGCTCTTGAACAACTGCAGCTTGAGGCTGAGCTGGAAGATGAACTCGCTTTGGCTGCCGTCATAGCGCGAGCTGTACGAGGCCGGCAGCACGTACATCGGCTTGTGGTACGACAGCCGCGGCCGCGCATTGACCAGCGTGAATTCCTCGGTGTCGCGATAGAGGTTGCGGAACAGCGATTTCGGCTGCGTCGCCGGCGCCGGGTCGTCGCTATCGGCCGCGGGCACCGCGGTGCGCTCGATGGCGGGCGGCTGCTCCGGCGGCTGTTGCGAGTCGCCCCAGGCCAGACCACTGGCGATCAGCAGGGTCAGGCCCAGGCTCGCGTTGAGCCCGCGTGACGTCGATCTCATGCGGCGGGGTTCTCCGTGTGGCTTCAATGCAGCAGGGCATCGACATAGGGTTTCATCACGCGCTCGACCCGGCACAGCCGTGCGTAATGCCAGAGCTTCTTCACGTCGACGCGGTCCTGCGCCAGTGCCGCCCGCAGCGCGTCGACCGCGATATGCGGGCCGATCTTGTTGCGGAATTTGAAGAGGTCCGCCAGGGTTTTCTCCAGCGTATAGACCGGCACGATGACGCTTTCGAGAACGGCGGTCTCGATGCCCTCGCTGAACGCTGCGCCGCCGAGCCGGGCAATACGCAACTGCGGGAAATCGAGGCGCGGTTTGGCGGCGCGGCGCTCGATCGCCACCGACACTTCCAGCGGATTGGCCGGCGTCAGGCCATGGAAGGCCAGCGCCGACTGCAGGCAGATCACTCCCGCCGGTACCGCACGCGCGACCAGCGCCAGGCTCAACTGCGGCGACAGCTCGCTCTGCGCCGGCACGTAGCTGCCGCGGCCGAGCTTCTTGAGTTGACCGCGCTCGCAGAGCCGCCGCAGATACTCCGCCTGAATACCATACGGCGCGAGGTCCTTGGGTCGCAGGACGCCGCGCTGCCGGGCCATCTGTAAGATGCGGGCGGATTTGGACGTTTCGTCCATCTGTGAGCAACAGCGCAAAGTCGCAAATAAGTGCAAACATTTAAGAACAAGTGCATTCTGAAAGCAAGTCAAGGGCTTAAGCGGAGAATCTGGGATGCGGCCTGAACTTGTGGCCGAAATATGCGCAAGCGCGGAGGCCGATGGTCATGCTGGCTGATATCGCCCTGTTCCTCGCCGCCGCGGTGCTGTTCGTGCCCTTGTTCCGCAAGCTGGGCCTCGGCGCCGTACTGGGCTATCTCGCCGCCGGCATCGTCATCGGGCCCTCCGGCCTGGGCCTGATCGCCGATGCCGAGCGCGTGCTGCATTTCGCCGAGTTCGGCGTGATCCTGTTGCTGTTCATCATCGGGCTGGAGTTGCAGCCGAGCCGGCTATGGGCCTTGCGCCGTTCGGTGTTCGGCAGTGGCGCGGCGCAGGTGCTGATGACCACGGCGCTGCTGGCCGGCCTGGCGCTCGCGCTCGGGGTCGACGCCAAGCTGGCGATCGTCGCGGCCTTCGGCCTGGCGATGTCGTCGACGGCGCTGGCCTTGCAGATGCTCGCCGAACGCGACGAACTGACCACGCACCACGGCCGCACCGCGTTCGCCATCCTGCTGTTCCAGGATCTCAGCGTGATTCCGATTCTGGCGCTGATCCCGCTGCTGGCCACCGGCGGCGATCGTGCCGATGGTGGCGAGGCCTTGATCAAGGCGCTGCAGACGCTCGGTGCGTTCTTCGTGGTGGTGCTCGGCGGGCGCTTCGCGCTGCGGCCGGTGATGCGGCGCGTCGCCGAATCGCGCACGCCGGAGCTGTTCAACGCCGCGGCCTTGCTGATCGTCATCGGCTCCGCGCTGGCGATGGACGCGGTCGGATTGTCGATGTCGCTGGGCGCTTTCCTCGCCGGGGTGCTGCTGTCGGAATCCGAATACCGCCACGAACTGCAGGCCGACATCGAGCCGTTCAAGGGGCTGCTGCTCGGCCTGTTCTTCATCGCCGTCGGCATGTGCGCCGATCTCAATCTGTTGCTCGAACAGCCGCTGCTGATCGCCGGTCTCGTGGTCGGTGTCGTGGCCGTCAAGGCCGTCGTGCTGTGGCTGGTGGCCAGGCTCGCGCATCTCAACGGCGACGCCTCCGGCGCGCTGGCGGCCTCGCTCTCGCAAGGCGGCGAGTTCGCCTTCGTGCTGTTCACGGCGGCGGTGTCGGCCGGGGTGATGAGCGAGCGGACGTCGACGCTGCTGGTGATCGTGGTGACGCTGACGATGATCGCCACGCCGCCGCTGTTCGCGTTGCAGGCGCGGCTGCGGCGGCGCAAGCAGCAGCGGCCGTACGACGCGATCGGCCCGCAGGAGCACCAGGTCCTGATCGCCGGTTTCGGGCCCTTTGGGCAGATCGTTGCGCGTATCCTGCGGCTCAAGCGCATCGCCTTCACGGTGCTCGACAAGGATTTCGAGCATGTCGACTTCGTCCGCCAGTTCGGCAACAAGGTGTTCTATGGCGATGCCAGCCGCCTCGATCTGCTGCGCGCGGCGCAGGCCGAGCGCGCACACCTGTTCGTGCTGGCCATTCCGGATATCGAAGCCTCGCTGCGCACCGCCGAGACTGTGCGTCGCAACTTTCCGCATCTGCGCATCTTCGCCGCGGCGGTCAATCGTCAGCACGCCTTGCGCCTGATGGACCTCGGGGTCGACCGGGTGATCCGCCGCAGCTATTTCTCGTCGCTGGAGATGACGCGCGAGCTGTTGATCGCGCTCGGCGATGGTGAGGACTCGGCGCGACGCAGCATCGAGCTGTTTCGCCGCCATGACGAGCAGACCTTGCAGCGCCAGCGCGAGGTCCATCGCGACCGCCAGCAGATGATGCAGACGACGCGCGAGGCCGCGCAGGAGCTGGAGGCCTTGTTCGCCGCCGACATGGCCGAGCGTGGCGCCGACGCCGCGCCGCCGCGGCCGGACGACTGAGGGCATGCTCGCGCACAGCGCCAGCATCGTCGTCGCCCTGGTCGCGCTCGGCATCGGCCTGGCGTTTCTGTCGGCGGACCGCCGTTCACCGGCATCGCGGGCACTGGCGCTGGGCTTTGCCGCGGTCGGCCTATCGATCTATCTCAATATCGTCGTCGAGACGGTCTGGCAGAGCGGGCGGGCGTCGCCCGTGTGGACCGCGTGGTTCGCGCTGCCCGAGGCGCTGGCGGTGATCGCCTTGCTCGACTGGATTCTGCGCGTGCGTCGCACGGTGCCGGTCCGTGTGCCGCTCGACACACGCTTCGGCGATATGGCGCTGCGCAGCGGCCAGGTCGCGGCGCTGCTGTACGGGCTGTTCTCGCTGCTATGGCCGGAGCTGCGCAGCCAGGCCTTCCTGCGCGCCGGCACGCATCCGCAGCAGCTGGCCAGTGCCGGCTTCTGGCTGTTCGCGACGCCGATGGTCTACGCGATGCTGAGCGCAATGGTGGGCATCGGCCTGCTGCTGAGGCGGCGGCCGGATCGCGGCGAGACCATTCGCGTGCTGGCGATGGCGCTCGCCGGACCGTTCCTGATCGCCGGCCTGATCCTGCCGGCCGATCTGGCGGCGGTCTCGGTTGCGCTGGGCGAGATCATCTTCTTCATCGGCGCCACGCATTACCACGTGCTGCAGGGCCAGCGCGGCCAGTTCCTCGCACGCTTCCTCTCGGCCGACGTCGTGCGCCTGGTCGCGGAGCAGGGCTTGCGGCGGGCGATGCAGGAAAGCCAGCGTGAAATCAGCATCGTCTGCTGCGATCTGCGCGGCTTCACGCCGTTCGCAGCCGCGCAAGCCTCATCGCAAGTGCTGCAGGTCCTGCGCGAGTACTACGACGAAGTCGGCGCGGCGGTCGCCGAGCATGGCGCGACGATCAAGGACTTCGCCGGCGACGGCGTGCTGATCCTGGTCGGCGCACCGCTGCCGGTGCCGGATCATGCGCGGCGCGCGCTCGAACTGGCGCGGCGCATCCGCAGCGGCGGCCTGGCGCTGGCGCAGCGCCGGGGCGATGCGGCGCACCCCTTGGGCATCGGCATCGGCATTGCCACCGGCACGGTCACCGTCGGGGTGATCGGTCCGAATTCGCGGCTGGAATACACCGCGGTCGGTTCGCCGGTGAACCTCGCCTGCCGGCTCTGCGAGCAGGCGCAGAACGGCGAGATCCTGGTGGACGCGGGCACCGCGGCGCAAACCGGCGGAGTGGTGCTGACAGCGCGCGAGGCGGCACCGGTCAAGGGCTTCGTCGGCGCCGTGCCGCGCTACGCCTTAGCCGACACCAACCCGTAGCTGGCCGTCGGCGCCGATCCAGGCGCGGAACATCGCCTGCGCGTTGAACGCCAGATGCAGTTCGCCGCGGCAATCGACGGCGATGCAGCCGCCGCGGCCGCCGTAGTCGCGCACGGTCTGCAGCGCCTCGTCGCAGGCCTGCGCGAGGCCCAGGCCGCGATAGCGCAGCGCCGCATCGACGGCAAAGCCGAAGCCGGCGCGCATGAAACTCTCGCCGGTGCCGGTGCACGACACCGCCGCGCTGCGGTCGTCGGCGAAGGTGCCGGCGCCGGGAATCGGCGTGTCGCCGACGCGGCCGGGCGGCTTGTTGGTCATGCCGCCGGTGCTGGTCGCCGCGGCCAGGTGGCCGCGCGCATCGCGCACCACGGCACCGACGGTGCCGAAGCCGGCGCTGTCGCCGCCTTGCCGGTGACCGCGATCGTGATCAAGCGTGACGATGCCGCGGGCCTGGGCCTCGCGCAGCTGCTGCTGGCGCAGCGGAATCACGAAGTAGTCCGGCGTCACGCAGTCCAGGCCCAGCTCGGCATTGAGACGATCGGCGCCGCTGCCGGCGTAGAAGGTCTGCGCGGTGCGCTCCATCACGGCACGCGCGAGCCGCACCGGGCTTTTGGCGCGCGTGACGCCGGCCACCGCGCCGTAGCGGCGGTCGCGGCCATCCATGATGCCGGCATCGAGTTCCGGCTGGCCGTCGCTGCTCAGCACCGCGCCGACGCCTGCGTTGAACAGCGGGCATTCCTCAAGCCGCAGCACCAGCAGCTCGGCGACATCGAGCGCCGGATCGCCGGCTTGCAGGCGTTGCCAGCCCTCTGCGGCGATGCGCTGCAGTGCCTCGCGCTCGGCGCGCGTGTCGACATGACCGGCGTCGAGCTCGCCGGCGCCGCCGTGGATGGCCAGGCGCAGCATCAGTACTTGATCGGGCAGCCGTACGGCTTGGTCAGCGGCTTCTTCACCGGCCGCGCGTTGATGATGTCGGTGACGGCGTTGATCACATAGGGCTCGGCCCGGGCAACGTCGGCGGGATCGCTGGAGTCGATGCTGTCGATCGCGCCGGCATACACCAGCGTGCCGCGCGTATTGATGACGTAAAGATTGGGCGTGGTGATGGCTTCGAAGCTGTGGCCCAGATCGCCCTTGGGGTCGAGCAGCACGTGCGTCGGCTTGGCGCCGCGGTTGATGCTGAGTTCATCGGCCTGCTTGCCGTCGACATGGCCCTGCTTGCCGGGTGCCGACGAGATCACGCTGAGCCAGACCATGCCCTGTGCCTGCGCGCCGCGCTGCAGCGATTGCATGTTGCCGCTGTCGTAGTGCTTCTTCACGAACGGACATTCGTGATTGGTCCATTCCAGGATGACGACCTTGCCGGCGAAGTCGGACAGCCGCACCGTCTTGCCCTTGCTGTCGGTTGCTTTGAAATCAGGAGCCGGAAGGCCGATCTTCACGGCGGCGTGGGCCTGCATCGCCAGCGGCAGCAGGCAGATCGTCAGCAGGCGGGGGGCGAGGCGCAGGAGTCGGTTCATGGCATTAGTCGAGGGCATCGATGATGAGATCGGGAGTCAGCAGCTGCGGCAGGATCTTCGGCTCGCCGCCGCGCGCGTAGACGAGGTAGAGCGGTACGCCGCTGCGGCCGAAGCGCGCCAGCTCGGCGGTGATCGCCGGATCGGCACGCGTCCAGTCGGCCACCAGCACCTGCGCATCGCGCAGCCGCAGCGCCGCCTGCACCGATTCGGCGTGCAGCGCGACGCGTTCATTGAGCTTGCAGCTCAGGCACCAGTCGGCGGTGAAGTCGACGAAGATAGTGCGGCCTTCGGCCCGCAGTTCGGCGACACGCTGCGCCGACCAGGGTTGCACCATCGCCGTCGCGGCTGGCGCTGCGTTGCGCGAGAGCCCGATCAGCAGCGCGATCGCGCCGGCCAGCGCGGCGAGCTTGAGGAGCGATACCAGCAGACCCTTGGCGGCGCCGAGCCAGAGCATGAAGGCGATCAGCACCAGGCCGACGCCGAGCTGTGCGGCGGCGCCGACATCGAGCTGGCGCGCCAGCACCCACAACAGCCAGACCACCGTCAGATAGAGCGGGAAGGCCATCAGCTGCTTGAAGCGTTCCATCCAGGCGCCGGGCTTCGGCAGCAGACGGGCCAGCGACGGCACCAGGCCCAGCAGCAGGAACGGCAGCGCCAGGCCGGCGCCGAGCACGGCGAACACTGCGACCGCGTGCAGCGGCGGCTGCGTCAGCGCATAGCCGAGCGCGGTGCCCATGAACGGCGCGGTGCAAGGGCTGGCGACCACCACCGCGAGCACGCCGGTGAAGAAGGCGCCGGTCAGGCCGCCGCTTTCCGTGAGCTTCTGGCCGACGCCCATCAGTCGCGCGCCGAACGGCGCGTGGCCCGACAGTGACAGGCCGAGCGCGAACAGCAGGTAGGCGAGCGCGCCGACGAACACCGGCGACTGCAATTGAAAGCCCCAGCCGACCGCCTCGCCGGCACCGCGCAAGGCCAGGATCGCCAGCGCCGCGGCGACGCAGGAGACGATCACGCCGGCGCTATAGGCGAAAGCCTGGCGGCGCTCACCGGCCGGGCCGGCGCGGGCGATCGCCAGCGCCTTGAGCGACAGCACCGGAAACACGCAGGGCATCAGGTTGAGGATCAGGCCGCCCACGAAAGCCAGGCCGAGCACCGCCAGCAGGCCCAGCGGCGCGACGGTGGTCCGATCCGGCGTGCCCGGCGCTGCGGCCTGCATGCTGCCGTTGACCACCGCCGCCTCATGCGGTGCCGCGCCGACCGGTGGCACCTCGCCGGGCTGCGCGCTGATCTCGTAGGCGCGCCGCTGCTTGCCGTCGCCGATGACCAGCACGCCGTCGACCGTCGCCGGGGCCGCGGTGAAATAGCTGGAGCGCCGCTGGCTCAGGCGCAGGCCGGCGTCGTCGATGGCGAGGCGCGGCGCCGCCGCGTGATCGAGCAGGTCGGCGGCGTAGGCATAGAACTGGACGGCGGTGCCCGGTGCGAGGCCGGGATGTGCAAGCGCCAGGGAGACGCTGTCGCCGGCCACTGCGAAATGCGCCGGCCAGTCCGTGCCCGGCTGCGGCAGTTGCGCACGTGCCTGCGTGAAGGCCTTGGCCCACGACGATGGCGCTCCGGCTCCGGCGTCGACCGGCAGCTGCAACTGCAGATCGGCGCTGCCGGGAATGCAGATGTCCTTGCAGACCAGCCATTTCGCCGTCGCTTTCAGTGTCACCGTGCCGCGCAGATCGCCCGCGAGAGTGAGCGGCACCAGATGCAGCGTTTCCTCGCCGTAACCGTAGTTGACGAGATCGCCGAGGCGGAAGCTGTGCGGCGCCGGCCAGTGGATCGCGCCGGCCTGCACGCCCTCGGGCAGGCTCCAGTCGATGCGCGTGGGAATGCCCGAGTCGCCCGGATTGCGCCAGTAGACGTGCCATTGCGGCTCCGGGCGCAGGCGTAGCGCCACCCATTGTGTGGTGCCTGCCTGCAGGCTTTGCGTTTCGGCGACCAGTTCGGCTTCGACGGGATTCTGTGGCGCTGCCTGGGCCCGCGCCGCCGATACGGACAGCAGCAGGCTCAGCAAGAGCAGGGCGCGGGACATCAGGACGGACATGGAGTCGGACGGGCGGACGCGGTCTAATGGGCGGCACTAAAGACCCGCAAAGCGGGATGCCGGTTCGCGCAGGATACCGATGAAGTTCGCCCCGTTCATGCTGCTGCTGTTTGCCCTGCTGCCGGCAGTGCCCGCGCAGGCGCTCGATTCGATGCGCTGCGGCTCGCGGCTGACGAGCGTGGGCACGACCGCCGCCGAGGTACTGGCCGCCTGTGGCGAGCCGGCGTATCGGGATGTCTGGCCGCAGCCCTACGGGGCGGCGGCCGGCTATCTGGGACAGGTCGAGCAATGGACGTACAACTTCGGCAGCAGCCAGCTGCTGCGCGTGCTGCGCTTTCGTCAGGGCCGCCTGCAGCGGATCGACACCGAGGGTTATGGCTTTGCAGCGGCGGACCCCGGCGACTGCAGCGGCGGCATCACGCCCGGCATCGCCAAATATCGCCTGATCGCCCAATGCGGGGAGCCGCTGACGCGCAGCGCCGATTTCCTGCAGGTGCCGCTGGATCGCTATCAGCGTGTCTACGATCCGCGCCATGCGCCGCCGGCCTGGGAGTTCGTCTACCGCGAGGAGTGGGTCTATAACTTCGGCCCGGCGCGATTGATGCGCATCGTGCGGCTCGACAACGGCCGGGTGACCGAGGTCGAGACCGGCGCCCGCGGCTTTGTGCGCTGAGCGCGCCGCAACACTGAGCGGCCATGCGCCGTGCGATCGAGGAGAGGGCGATGGCCAAGAGCCGCGATTACGACATCGTGCTGTTCGGCGCGAGCGGGTTCACCGGCCAGCTGGTGGCCGAATACCTGGCCCAGCACGGCGACGATTCCTTGCGCTGGGCGCTGGCCGGACGAGCGCCGGACAAGCTCAGGCAGCTGCGTGCGCGGCTCGCCGCGCGACAGCCGCGCTGGCGTGCGCTGCCGGTACTGGAGGCGGACAGCGGCGATGCGGAAGCGCTGGCACGGCTCGCCGGGCAGGCGCGCGTCATCATCAGCACGGCCGGCCCATATCTGACGCTCGGCGAACCGCTGGTGGCGGCTTGTGCGGCGGCCGGCACCGACTATGTCGATCTCAGCGGCGAGCCGGAGTTCGTCGATCGCATGTGGCTGCGTTACCACGACATGGCCCGCAGCAGCGGCGCGCGCATCGTCCATTGCTGCGGATTCGATAGCATTCCGCATGATCTGGGCTGCTGGTTCACCGTGCAGCAGCTGCCGGTTGACGTGCCGCTGCGCGTGCGCGCCTACGTCCGCGCCGGCGGCCAGTTCTCCGGCGGAACCCTGCACTCGGCGCTGCTGGCCATGTCGCGCATGCGCCAGTACGGTGCCGTCCGGCGCGAGCGCCGCCGCCACGAAGGGTGGCCGGTCGATCGGCGCATCGGCAGCACCGGCGGCGGGCTGCGCTATGTCGGTGAACTCGGCGCCTGGGCGCTGCCGCTGCCGACGATCGATCCGCAGATCGTCCGCCGCAGCGCCGCAGCGATCGAGCGCTACGGGCCCGATTTCCGCTACGGCCACTACGTGCAGCTGAAGAAATTCGGTTCGGTGCTGCAGATGCTCGGCGGCACCGCGGCGCTGCTGGCCGCGGCGCAATTCAAACTGACGCGACAGCGCCTGCTCAAGCTGCGCGGCAGTGGCCAGGGACCGGATGCGGATGTACGCGCCAAATCCTGGTTCAAGGTGGTGTTCATCGGCGAGGGCGGGGGGCAGCAGGTGCGTTGCGAGGTTGCCGGCGGCGATCCGGGCTACGGCGAGACGGCCAAGATGATCGCCGAGGCCGCACAATGTCTGGCCTTCGATCGTCTGCCGCGCAGCGCCGGCTGCCTGACGCCGGTGCAGGCGATGGGCAATGTGCTGATCGAGCGCCTGCAGCGCGCCGGAATCCGCTTCACCGTGATGGAATCGCCAAGATGAAACTGTGGATGAGTCTGGGTGCCGTGTACGGCTTGCTCGGCGTTGCGTTCGGCGCCTTCGGCGCGCATGCCCTGCGTGCGCGCCTGGCGCCGGAGATGCTGGCGGTGTGGAAAACCGGCGTCGAGTATCAGTTCTATCACGCCGGCGCCCTGCTGCTGATCGGCTTGTGGGCGCGGCAATCGGCCAGCGTGCCGCTGACCGTGGCTGGTGCCTGTTTCGCCGGCGGCGTGTTGCTGTTTTCCGGCAGCCTCTACCTGCTCGCCCTCAGCGGCGTCCGCGTGCTGGGTGCGGTGACGCCGTTCGGCGGGCTGTTGTTCCTGATCGGCTGGGCGGCGCTGCTCGTGGCGGTCTGGCGCGAGCGCTGAAGCGCTGACAAAAAATGGGCGTGACGCTTGCGGCGTCACGCCCAATTAAAGCGGGCCGGATACTTCGGCGTTACTTCTTCTTCGCGGCTTTCTTCGGAGCAGCCTTTTTCGCAGCTTTCTTGGCAGCAGCCATGACGATCTCCTATCAAAACGACGAAATGAGGCGGCGCCGCGAACCCCCTGTCCGTGGCTGCCGACCACGACCGATCGTGTCACCGGGATTGACAAAACACAATGGATAGTGGTGGCCAGCCGATGAACGGTCGTTTTTTGATCGTGCCCGAGGCCCGCTCATGAGTGCCGAGCCAGCCGGGCGTCGGCTGCGCTACGCGCACTGGCGCGCGGCGATCGCGGTGCTCGAGGCGATCTGGCATCACCGGCAGCTCGCCGATGCAACGCTGCAAACCTGGTTTCGCGAGCACCGCGAAATGGGCGGGCGCGATCGTGCCCAGCTCAACACTTTGATCTACGGCGTGCTGCGCGACGCCATGCGCCTGCGCGAGCTGGCCGGAGCCGACGACCGTCCGGAGACGCTGCTGGCGCTGCACGCCCTGGATCGCGGTCTGGTGGATGCCGCGCATCTGGAAACCCTGGGCTGCATCGACGCCGTGGCGCTGAGCGAGCGGCTGCGCACCGCGCCGGCCGTGAGCGATGCGGCCGGCGCCAATGTGCCACCGCAGTGGTGGGCGCGCTGGCAGCAGCATTACGGCGATGCCGAAGGCCGGGCGCTGGCAGCAGCCCTGAACGCCGAGGCCAGCGTCGACCTGCGCGTCAACCTGCTGAAAACCGATCGCGAAACCGCGCTCGCGGCCCTGCAGGCGGAAGGCATCACCGCCGCGCCCACCCCGTGGTCGCCGTGGGGACTGCGCCTGCCGCAGCGCGGCCCGCTGGCGGCAACGCGGGCCTACCGCGATGGCCTGGTCGAGCCACAGGACGAGGGCAGTCAATTGCTTGCGGCGCTGGTCGGCGCCCGCCGCGGCGAGCGGGTCGCCGATTTCTGCGCCGGGGCCGGCGGCAAGACCTTGGCGCTCGGCGCCTCGATGCAGAACCGCGGGGAACTGTGGGCGCTGGACATCAGTGCCAGCCGGCTGGCGCGGCTGCCGGAACGTGCCCGCCGCGCCGGACTGGACATCGTGCGCACGCGAACGCTGCCGGATGCGACCTGGCTGCGCGAGCAGGCCGGCACTTTCGACGCGGTGCTGGTCGACGCGCCCTGCTCAGGCTCCGGTACCTGGCGGCGCCAGCCGGATCTGCGCCTGCGTGTGCCGGATCTGGGCGCGCTGGCAGTCCAGCAGCAGCAAATCCTCGGCGCCGCGGCCGGGCTGGTGCGGCCGGGCGGACGCCTGATCTACGCCACCTGCAGCGTGCTGCCGGACGAGAATCAGGCGGTCGTCGCTGCCTGGCTGGGCGGCGCGCCGGCGTTTGCCATGGAGCCGGCGGCGGCGGCCCTCGAACAGGGCGGCGTGGCCACCGGCGGCCTGGCCCTGCGCGGCGACGAGCTGGTGCTGCTGCCGCACCGGCACCGCACCGACGGCTTTTTCGCGGCGCGCTTCGTGCGTCGCCGCTAGGCGGCCGAAGCGTTTTCCTCGGCCTGGCGGAAGGCTTCGATTTCCGCCTTCATGCGCAGCACGGTGAAGACGTTGAGCATCAGTTTGCTGGCCGTCTCGGCCATCGTCGCGCGCTTTTCGACCGGCACATCGGCGCCGATGCGCGAGTTGAAGAGATCGATCTCGGCCGCAGCGAGCTCGCGCGCGGCCTTGATGTACATCGACACGATCTCCGGTTCGAAGCCGCGCTCCTCGTTGAAGCCGGCGAGCCGCATGTCGCCCCAGGTGGCAACGATCTGCGCATCCAGCATCGACAGATGCGGCTCGCCGCTTTCGGCGCGGATCTGGATCGCGCCGATCTCCATCAGGCGCTGTGCATCTTCGGCGGCGCGCGGGTTGCGGGTCTCGAGCGAGCGGATCGGTACCAGCTTGGAATCGACGCCGGCGCGAGCCGCGAACAAGGCGTCCAGATGCGGCAGCGCCGCCATCTGCCCGGGACTCTTGGCGGCCACGCCGCTCAGCGCCTGCTTGATCTCCTGAATCGTCAATCGGCCTTCGGTCTGCAGGCGGCGAATCGCCTCGATCGCCCGCACGTGTTCCTCGTTGTAGACCGCCACATTGGGCTTGGGGCGCAGCGGCTCCGGAAGCAGGCCATGCGCCAGATAGAACTGGACCATCTGCCGGCTGACGCCGGTGCGGCGTTCTAATTCCTGCATTTTCATAGGGATAAAACCAGTTCGATGCCATGCGCAAAGGCAGGCGAACTACATGTTAATGCACTGCGTGCCTGCTTGCCCTCAGGTCTTTGGAGACCGTTCGTCAGTTATCTCATAATAAACAATTGAACTACACGTTTATGCATTATAAGGTTATGCAACTGGCGTGGCGGCGCTCCCTGGCAGGGCCGGATGCGGCGGTTGATCAATATTCGAAGCGGAGGAGAGACATGGACTATCTGAAGTATTGGACGCCGGTCGCCGTTCTGGCGGCCAGCATTGCGGGGCTGCTCGCGGGTGGCAATTTCGTATGGATCGGCATCGCGAGCTTTCCGATCCTGGCACTGCTGGACACGATCGTTGGCGTCGATCTCAGCCAGCGGCGGATGTCGAATGCCTTGCTGGCCAACATTCCCGTGTGGATCTGCTCGGTCGGCCCGCTGGCGCAGTATTTCGTGCTGGCCTGGACCGTGGCGACGTACGAACTCAGCGGCTGGCAGATGCTCGGCGCCGTGCTGAGCGTGGCCTGGCTGGGCGTGGTGCCGCTGGTGCCGGCCTCGCATGAGCTCTACCACATGCGCAGTTCGCTCTCGCGCTTCGTCGGTCATTACGTGCAGTTGTGCTATCTGGATTGCACGCGCGACATCGGCCACGTGATCAATCATCACATCGATGTCGCCACCGAGGAAGATGGCGATACCGCCAAACGCGGCCTGGATCTGTATACCTTCACCGGCCGCTCGCTGGTGCACAGCACCCTGTTCGCGCAGAAGATGGAAGGCCGCGCGCTGCGCAAGCGCGGCATGAGCGCGTGGAACATTCGCCATCGTGGCTACCGCGCATTGCTGGCGCTGGCGCTGTTCCATGCGGCGATCTTTGCGATCGGTGGCTGGCTTGCGGTCGGTCTGGCGTTCGCGGCGCAGATCGTCGCGCGCTGCTGGGTGGAGTCGTTCAACTACTTCCAGCATTACGGCCTGATCCGCGTCAAAGGCGCGCCGATTGGCCGTCGTCACGTCTGGAATCATCTCGGCTGGTTCTCGCGCACCTGCGCGTTCGAGATCACCAACCACGCCGATCACCACCTGAACTCGTATCAGGAGTACTACAAGCTGGCGCCGCATCGTGAAGGCATCATCATGCCGAGCGTGTTCGTCTGCTTCCTCACGGCGCTGGTGCCACCACTGTGGCACGGCCTGATCATCAAGCCGGCGCTGAAGCGCTGGGATCTTGAATTCGCCACTACCGAAGAGCGTGCCCGTGCAGCACGCCAGAATGCCGAGGCCGGCTGGCCGGACTGGCAGAACGCGCCGGGCGCCCTGGTCGGGCAGGCTGCCACCGTCGGCGTCTGAGCCGGGCGCCGCCGCCAGGCGGCCGAGGAAGGCGTCTAAGGTCTCTCGGCAGGCCTGGCATGCCGCGCCATGCGGTCTGTCGCGAGCCTTTGCGCCGACGCCAGTGACCGCACAAATGTCTTAAGGCCGCCTCGCCGGCCCGCCGGATGCTGTAAGAGCCCTCTCAAGCCATTGCTTGGGAGGGCTTTTTTGTTTTCGCCGAGATCGCCACCCGTTGTTCATGAAACCGGCATACGGTCGGCGTGCAGGAAATTCGCAGCCGCGGGCGTAGGAATTTTGATCGTTGCTCATTTTATGAATTCGATTCAAGATGCGCGCCTTGTTCATTTGGTGGTATCCAGCGGGGATTCATGTCGACTCAGGAGCGGCGGCGCCGTGAGCTGGCCGAACGGGAATTGCGCTTTTTGTCCGCAACTCGTGGCCTGATCAGTGAAGACGGCCTGCTCAGCCTGCAGATGTGCCGCATCGCCGAGAAATGCGATTACGCCGTAGGCACGCTGTACCAGCATTTCGTTTCCAAGGAAGACCTGCTGGTCGCACTGGCGGCTGAATGCGTGCAGGAGCGGGAAAGGCTGTTTCGGCGCGTCTATGACTGGGCGGGCAGTACGCGCGAGCGGATGCTCGGCTTTGCCGCCGCCGACGCCTACTACGTGCGTCGCAATCCGGACAGCTTCCGGCTGATCCAGTTTGCGATGACCGAGGTGGTATGGGAGGCGGCACCGGAGATGCGGCGACAGGTATTCCTCGATACCTGCCAGCCGCTCGGCGAGCTGACGCGTGGCGTGGTGATGGACGCGATCGACAACGGCGATCTGGAACCCGGCGGGCTGAACCCGGCGGAGGTCTGCCTGGGACCGTGGTCGATGGTGTCGGGGATGCACATGATCACCCACACCGCCGGCCTGCTGGAGCAGCAGCGCGTGGCCGGAGACCCGTACCGCCTGCTGCTGAGGCATTGCAATGCATTGTTGAACGGCATGGGTTGGAAGCCCCTGCTCGATGTAGCGGATTCCCGGGCGCTGGACGCGCTCTACGAGCGGATTTGCAGGGAGGTTCTCGATGAAGGCCCAGAAGCTTGAGAAGGCGGGACAGCCGCGCACCGGCGTCGCTGCCTCGCCGGTACGCAAGGCATTTGCGCTCGCGGTGTCGGCGGCGCTGACGACGGTGCTGTCGGCCTGCGCCGTCGGCCCCGACTTCAAGTCGCCGGACGCGCCCAAGACCGAGCGCTATACCGCCAGCGCGCTGCCGGAAAAGACCGCGGCGACGGCGACCGCCGGCGGCGAGGCGCAGACGCTCAAGCCGGGCGCCGACATCCCTGCACAGTGGTGGCAGCTGTTCGGCTCGCCGCTGATCACGCAGCGCATCGAGCGTGCCTTTGCGCACAGCCCGACGCTCCTGGGTGCGCAGGCGTCGTTGCGTCAGGCCCGCGAGAACGCCAATGCCGCCGCCGGCGGCTACTGGCCGAGCGTCAGTGCCAACGGCAGTGCCTCGCGGCAGAAAACCACCACCGCGGCATTCGGCGCGCTCGGCGGCGGCGCGCCGTCCAGCTTCATCTACAACCTCTACGGGGCTTCGGTCGACGTCGGCTATACGCTGGACCTGTTCGGCGGCGTGCGCCGCAGTGTCGAGGCGCAGCGCGCCGCGGCGGAAGTCGAGCAGTTCCAGCTGGAGGCGACCTGGCTGACGCTGGCCGCCAACGTCGTCACCGCCAGCGTGCAGGAAGCCTCGCTGCAGACGCAGGTGGCGGCCACCGAGGACATCCTCAAGTCGCTCGAAGAGCAGATGCGCATCACCGACAAGCAGTTCGAGCTGGGCGCGATCGCGCAGGCCGACGTGCTGTCGGCGCGCACGCAGCTGGAGACCACGCGGGCGACCCTGCCGGCGCTGCGCCAGCAGCTCGCGCAGGTGCGCAACCAGCTCGCCGTCTACCTCGGCCAGCTGCCGTCGGAGCAGGAAGCCTCGACCCTGGACCTGGCGGCGCTGCAGCTGCCGCAGGAAATTCCCTTGTCGGTGCCCTCGCAGCTGGCGCGCCAGCGTCCGGACATCCGCGCTGCCGAAGCCCAGCTGCATGTGGCGTCCGCCAACGTTGGCGTGGCCACCGCCAACATGTTCCCGAGCCTGACGATCACCGGCAGCTACGGCAGCCAGGCCGGCGGCAACGGCGGCGATCTGTTCAAGGCCGCCAACGAAATCTGGAGCGTGTCCGGCGGCCTTGCCGCGCCGATCTTCCGCGGCGGCGAGCTGCGCTCGCGGCGCCGTGCCGCGATCGCTGCCTATGACGCCGCTGCCGCCAATTATCAGCAGGTGGTGCTGGAGTCTTTCGCCAACGTCGCCAACAGCCTCTATGCGCTCGACAACGATGCGCAGGCGCTGCAGGCGCGGCACAGCGCCTTTGTCAGCGCCGAGAAGAACCTGGATCTGGTGCAGAAGTCGTACCGCGCCGGCGCCGTCGGGTATCTCAACGTGCTCGACGCGCAGCGCCAGCAGCTGCAGGCGCGCATCAACTTCATCAACGCGCAGGCGGCGCGCTACACCGATACCGCGGCGCTGTTCCAGGCGCTTGGCGGCGGTTGGTGGAACCGCGACGCCGCGTCCACCGCCGTGGTCTCGGCGCAGTAAGAAACCATTGGGTCGCAGGACCCGCAAGCGATTCGCAGCAGGGGGAGCTTTTTCATGAAGCGTTGGATCTATCTGGCATTGATCGTCATCGCACTGGTCGCGGTGCTCGGCGGCCTCAAGGCCTTCGGCATCTATCAGATGATCCAGGGCTTCAAGGCGCAGGGCGAGCCGAAGTTCACGGTGTCCACGCAGAAGGTCTCCGACCAGGAATGGGCGACGACGCTGAGCGCCGTCGGCAGCCTGCGCGCGGTGCGCGGCGCCACACTGTCGACCGAAGTCGGCGGCCTGGTCGCGCAGGCCTCGTATCGCTCCGGCACCGCGATCAAGGCGGGCGAGGTGGTACTCAAGCTGATCGATGACGCCGATGCCGCCAGCGTGCGCGCGCTGCGCGCCGCACGTGATCTGGCCAAGACCAATGCCGAGCGCAGCGGCAAGCAGTTCGAGGCCGAGGCGATCTCGCAGGCGCAGCTGGACACCGACAAGGCGCAGCTCGCGCAGGCCGAGGCGCAGCTGGCGCAAGCCGAGGCGCAACTGGCCAAGAAGACCATCCGCGCGCCGTTCGACGGCCAGCTCGGCATCAGCACGATCAATCGCGGTCAGTATCTGAACGCCGGCGACCCGATCGTCACGCTGACCCAGCTCGATCCGATCTACGTCGACTTCACGCTGCCGCAGCAGGAGATCGCCGTGCTGAGGAGCGGCGGTGCGGTGCAGATCAGCACCGATGCCTACCCGGGCGAACGCTTCGAAGGCGAGATCAGCGCGCTGGATCCGGTGATCGATCCTTCGACCCGCAACGTGCAGGTGCAGGCGACGATCCGCAATCCGCAGAAGCGCCTGCTGCCCGGCATGTTCGCCAATGTCACGCTGACGGCGGGCGCTGCCAAGCACTACCTGACGCTGCCGCAGACGGCGGTGTCGTTCAATCCGTACGGCGAGACCGTGTACGTGGTGGTGCCGCGCGGCCAGCAGGAGCAGGTGCCGGACAACAAGCCGGTGGCGCTGCGCGACTCCGAGGCGATCGACAGCGCCAACGCCAAGCTCAACGCCGGCGACGGCAAGAAGGCCGCTGCCGCGGAAGCGCCGCCGGCCGACCCCAACGCGCTCGTCGCGCGCCAGGTGTTCGTCAAGGTGGGGCCGACGCGTGGCGATCAGATCGCCATCGTCGAAGGTCTCAAGGCCGGCCAGGAAGTCGTCACCAGTGGCCAGCTCAAGCTCAAGAACGGCAGCGTCGTGGTGATCAACAACGCGCTGCAGATGCCGAACGAATCGGCACCGAAGCCGGAAAACGAATAAGCGCCTCGGCGCATCGCCAGCTGCCACGGAGCAGGGCATGAACTTCACCGACATCTTCATCCGCAAGCCGGTACTCGCGACGGTCGTCAGCCTCGTGATCCTGGTGCTCGGCCTGCGCTCGATGAGCTCGCTGCCGATCCGCCAGTTTCCGGAGATCGAGACCGCGACGGTCACCATCACCACCGTCTACTACGGTGCCAGTCCGGAAGTGGTCGCCGGCTTCATCACGACGCCGCTGGAAGCGGCGATCGCGCAGGCGCAGGGCATCGACTACATGACCTCGGTCAGCTCGAGCGGCGTGTCGACGATCACCGCGCACCTGCGCCTCGATCACAGCGGCAATGCCGCGCTGACCGAGATCAGCAGCAAGGTCAATTCGGTGCTCAACCAGCTGCCCGAACAGACGCAGCAGCCGACAATCACGCTGGCCACCGGCGACACCCAGGCTTCGGCGTACATCTCGTTCTACAGCGACACGCTGGAGAACAACCAGATCACCGATTATCTGATTCGCGTGGTGCAGCCGAAGCTGCAGACCGTTCCCGGTGTGCAGCGCGCCGAGATCTTCGGCGGACGCACCTTCGCGCTGCGCGCCTGGCTCGATCCGGCGCGGCTGGCGGCGCGCAAGGTCAGCGCCCAGGACGTCTACACGGCGCTGGCCAGCAACAACTATCTGGCGGCGATCGGCAAGACGCGCGGCCAGATGATCACCGTCAACATGACGGCCGGCACCGACCTGCACTCGCTGGAGGAGTTCCGCAATCTCACCGTCAAGCAGGACGGTGGCGGCCTGGTGCGGCTCAGCGATGTCGCCACCGTCTCGCTGGGCGGCGAGAGCTACGACATGTCGGTGGCCTACGACGGCAAGAACGCCGTCTACATCGCCGTCAACATCGCGCCCGACGCCAACGTGCTGGACGTGATGAAGGGCGTGCGCGAGATGTTCCCGGAGATCCAGGCGCAGCTTCCGGCGGGCCTGGAAGGCTTCATCGGCTACGACGCCAGCGAATACATCCAGAGCGCCATCGACGAGGTGCTCAAGACGCTGATCGAAGCGCTGGTCATCGTCACCGTCGTCATCTTCATGTTCCTCGGCTCCTTGCGGTCGGTGATCATCCCGACCTTGGCGATGCCGCTGTCGCTGATCGGTGGCCTGTTCGTGATGCTGCTGATGGGCTACTCGATCAATCTGCTGACGCTGCTGGCCCTGGTGCTGGCGATCGGGCTGGTGGTCGACGACGCGATCATCATCGTCGAGAACGTCGACCGCCACATGAAGATGGGCAAGAAGCCGTTCGAGGCGGCACTGGTGGCGACGCGCGAACTGGCGGGGCCGGTCATCGCGATTTCAGTCGTGCTGATCGCGGTCTACCTGCCGATCGGTTTCCAGGGCGGCCTGACCGGCGTGCTGTTCTCGGAGTTCGCCTTCACGCTGGCCGGCGCCGTCGGCGTCTCGGCGATCGTCGCGCTGACGCTGTCGCCGATGTTGTGCTCGAAGTTCTTCCGCGAGGACCAGCACGAGAGCAAGCTGGTCCGGCTGATCGACCACAACATGGACCGGCTGTCCAACGTCTACCGCCGCGTGCTGCGCGGCACGCTGGGCGTGTGGCCGACGGTCGTGGTGTTCGGCTTCGTCATCATCGGCCTGATCTTCGTGATGGTGAAGATGACGCAGCAGGAGCTGGCGCCGGCGGAGGACCAGAGCGCCTTCCTGGCGCTGACGCAGACCGCGCCGACCGCCAACATCGACCAGCTCGAACTGTTCGGCCAGGAGATCTTCAACATCTCGTCGAAGCTGCCGGAGTTCGATCACCTGGTGCAGATCAACGGCATGCCAGCGCCCAACCAGGCGATCACCGTGTTCATCTCGCGGCCCTGGGACCAGCGCGAGCGCAGCATGGCCGAGGTGCAGACCGAGCTCCAGGGCAAGCTGCAGAGCATCGCCGGCGCCAACATCTTCGCGTTCCCGATTCCGCCGCTGCCGGGTTCCGGCGGTGGCCTGCCGGTGCAGTTCGTCATCAAGACCACCGAGCCGTTCGCCAATCTCTACCAGGTGTCCGAATCGCTGATGCGCAAGGCGCAGGCGACCGGCAAGTTCTGGGTGCTCGACAACGACCTCAAGTACGACGCGCCGCAGACGGTGGTCTCGGTCGATCGCGACAAGGCGGCGCTGATGGGACTGTCGATGCAGGACATCGGCGCCTCGCTGGGCGCGATGCTCGGCGGTGGCTACGTCAACTACTTCAGTATCTCGGGCCGTTCTTACAAGGTGATCCCGCAGGTCGAGCGCGCCAGCCGCCTGAATCCCGACCAGCTCGCCAACTACTACATCAACACGCCGGGCGGCGCGAGCGTGCCGGCATCGACGGTGATCTCCTTCAAGACCGAGACGATCCCGCAGGCGATTCCGCACTTCCAGCAGCTCAACGCGGCGACCATCGGCGGCGTCTTCAACGGCACGCAGGGTGAAGCGCTGCAGACCTTGCGCGACATCGCCGCCACCGAGCTGCCGCAGGGCTACACGATCGACTACGCCGGCGAGTCTCGGCAGTACATCAACGAGTCCGGTGCATTCCTGATCACGATGATCTTCGCGCTGATCATCATCTACCTGGCCCTCGCCGCCCAGTTCGAGAGCTTCGTCGATCCGCTGATCGTCATCATGTCGGTGCCGATGGCGATCTTCGGCGCGATGATCTTCGTGTTCCTCGGCGTGATGAACGCAACGCTGAACATCTACACGCAGGTGGGCCTGGTGACGCTGATCGGCCTGATCTCCAAGCACGGCATCCTGATCGTGCAGTTCGCCAACGAGCTGCAGCAGCAGGGCATGAGCAAGCTGCAGGCGATCGAGGAGGCGGCGGTGATCCGGCTGCGGCCCATCATCATGACCACGGCGGCGATGGCGCTCGGCGTACTGCCGCTGGTGCTGGCAGGCGGCGCGGGCGCAGTAGGCCGCAATCACATCGGCCTGGTCGTCTTTACCGGCCTGTCGATCGGCACCTTGTTCACGCTGTTCGTGGTGCCGGCCATGTATCGCTTCCTGGCGGCGACGCATCAGCACAAGCCAGGCACCGATGCACCGGCTGAGGAGGCACCGCCGGTCCCCAGCCTGCACTAAAGCGACGTGTGCAACGAAAAAGGCCCCGCATCGCGGGGCCTTTTTCGTTGCAAGCGTGAACGCTCGAACGCGCTCGAATGCCGGGCGGGTCTTTCAGGTGCCGTCGCTCATTTCCGACAGATTGCCCTTGACGCGTGCCAGCAAGGATTCCAGCGTCGCGCGGTCGGTGGCAGACAGGCCGCGCAGGGCGTTCTCGCGGGCCTGGGCGGCAATCGACGAAGCCTCACTCAGTATCGGGTCGGCGCGCTCGGTGATGTACAGGCGCAGCGCGCGGCGGTCGTCCTCATGCGTCTGGCGGCGCACCCAGCCGGCCTTGCTGAGACGGTCGACCATTTGCGTGACGGTGACCGGGTGCACTTCCAGCCGTTCTGCCAGCGCAGTCTGCGTCAGCCCGGGCTGGCCGGCCAGGAAGCCGAGCGCCGAGGTTTGCGCGTGAGTCAGCTTCAGATGCTGGGCGCGGCGGCGGAAGTCCTCGCGGAACAGCCGGCCGACCTCCATCAGGAGATTGATGCTGCTGGCGGGTTGATGAGTCTTACTCATGACCCTTAGCTTACTTAAATAATCGGCGCGCGTGCAGTACCCAGCGGACATTTTGTCGTGATTTGTCATTGCGCTGCCCCGGCCAGTCACCGCGCGCGCGCCTTGCGTCTCCCGGGCTGCCGGATTCAGGACGAGCGCTGCGGCCGCCGGCGCTTGCGGGCGGGGAGCGGGGCGCTCGGAACCGGCCCTTCGGCGTCCGCCGCTTCCAGCTCGCGCAAGCCGGCCTCGAAGTACTTCAGCAGGTGCTGCACACCCGGCAGCGTGCGGCGGCAGGCGATCACGCCGAACTCGATGTGGTCGACGTAGGAGGTCAGGGTGATGTTGAGCGCCAGGCCGTCCGTGATCACCGAGACCGGGTACAGGCCCTGCAGCCGTGCGCCATTGAAATATAGCGGCCGCTTGGGGCCGGGCACATTGGAGATGATGACGTTGAACGACTGCCAGCGCGGCGCCAGGCCGGTGGCGATGTTGAGGCCGCTGGGCGCCATCACCGCCGCCACGTAGTTCAATGTTGCCGCCGGGCCGAGCCGCTGGTAGCGCCGCTTGGCTTCGAGCATCGAGCCCTTGATGGTTTCCAGCCGCGCCTGCGGGTCGTCGAGATGGGTGCCGAGATTGGCCAGCACCATGGCGATCTGATTGCCTTCCTCGGACTCGTCGCGGCGCAGCGACAGCGGCACCATCGCGATCAGCGGCTTTTCCGGCAGCGCCTCCAGATCCTGCAGGTATCGGCGCAGCGCCGACGCACACATTGCCAGCACGATGTCATTGAGGCTGGCGTGATGCTGTTTCATCGCGCCGCGCAGGCGGCGGATCTCGTAAGACTGTGCGGCGAAACGACGCGAGCCGGTGATCGGCTGGTTGAGCAGGCTGCGCGGTGCCTGGAAGGCCGACACGTGGTCCGGGTTGTGGCGGCCATCACGGACGGTGCGCGCCAGCTCGCGCGTCACCGCCGGCAGCGTCGCCAGCTGCTGGCGGGCGATCGACAACAGCTTTGCGGTGGTGCTGAGTGCGACATCCACCGGCGGTGCCGGCCGTTCGCGGCGCGCCAGCGTCCACGGCGCGATCAGGCCGGCGGCCGGGTCCTCGCTCATCGAGCGGCGCAGCACCCGCATCGCGGCGATGCCGTCGACCATCGCATGGTGGATCTTGACGTAGATCGCGAAGCGGCCGCCGTCGACGCCGCCGATCACGTAGAACTCCCATAGCGGCCGGCTGCGGTCGAGCGGGGCGCTGTGCAGCTGCGAGACCAGCGCCAGCAGCTCGCGGATGCGGCCGGGGCCGGGCAGCGACAGGAAGCGGAAATGCGCGTCGAGGTCGAACTGCTCGTCCTCGGTCCAGAACCAGCTGCCGAAGCGGCGTTGCAGGCGCTGGTTGTACGGCGGCGCCGCCTGCGCGGCCAGGCGCAGCGTGTCGACCTGCCGCGCCAGCCAATCGGCCGGCGCGCCTTCCGGCGGCGCCAGCAGCTCCAGCATGCCGACGTGCATCGGCTGGTGGCGGCGTTCCAGCCACAGGAATATCTGATCGACTGGCGACAGCGGCTTGAGCAGCATGCAGGCTCCGAAGCAGGAGGTCATGCCGTGTGCGGCATGAGCGATGAGGGGTGAGCAGGCGCAGAGTGTCGTGCCTGCGCGCGACAAAAAGAAGATGGCGGCGTGGCTCGGCGCTGGCGCGGATCGTCGTCGTCCGGCCGCTTCGGCGGCTCTGTCAGCGGGGTGTCCGGATCATCGAGGGCGACACCTGCCGTTGCCCACTTTCCGATGAACCGGGCCACCGATTCGGCGTCCGTGCCTTCGCGGCGCGGCCTGCGCCTGCCACGCGCTGTCGAGGTTGCAGCCGAGTGCCTGTCGCACCGCTTCGACAAACGCCGCGTCGTCGGCTCGGCTCGCTGCTGGCCATGGCTGTACTCCTCGTCGGCTGTCGGCGGACAATCCCGCCATCAGATCAGACGTGCGGCAGCGCCCGCAGTTCCGCGCCGCGCCAAGGAGGACGATCGTGGAAAGCTGGGTGGAACGGGCACTGGCGCGCTGGCCGAACGTGCCGGCCTTGTTTGGCTGGCTGGCGCTGGACCGTCGCGGCCGCTGGCTGATCCGCGGCGAGCCGATCTCGCGGCCGCAGATCATCGATACGCTCAACCGCAACTACGGCTGCGACGAGCATGGGCGCTGGTTCTTCCAGAACGGCCCGCAGCGCGGCTACCTGCAGCTGGCCTACGCGCCGCTGGTGCTGTGGGCGGACGGCGAGCACCTGCGCACGCATACCGGCTGCGGCGTCGAGGCGCCGCGCGCCGTCGCGCTCGACGAGGAAGGTTCGCTGCTGATCGAGACCGAACAGGGGCCGGCGCTGCTCGCCGATACCGAACTCGACTGGGCGCTGGCGCGGCTGCGGCAGGATGGCCATGCGGTCGACGAGACGCAGCTGGCCGCGGCCCTGGCACAGCCCTCGGGCGCCGACACGGCGCTGCAGCTGCAATACGGCGCGCGGCGGCTGCCGGTACGGCGGCTCGATGCAGCGCAGGTTCCGCAACGTTACGGATTCGTGCGCGAGCCGCAGCCACGCGAGGGCGAGCGTGCGGTGGTCGGCGGGGAGCCGGAGTAGGCGCTTGTTGCGTCTTGCCGGGCCGCAACGCCGGTGGCACACAGCGGCGGCCATGGCCTTAACAGGTCTAGCCCAGCGTCAGCAAGCTTGCCCGCGGCTCGCCGCGCACGATCTGCAGCCGGGCGACGCTGATCGGCAGCTGGAAGCGGCGCGGGCCGGCGCTGCCGGGATTGATGTAGAGCACGCCGTCGCGGGTTTCGATCTTCGGGCGGTGCGTATGGCCGCTGACGACGACCCGCAAGGCCGGCGGCGCGCGCAGCAGCTTGAGATCGTGGAGCAGTTCGATATCGACGCCGCCGCACGGCACGCGCGTCTGCTCGGCGAGCTCCTGCGCCCAGGGCGCGGTGTCGTTGTTGCCGCGCACGGCGATGACCGGTGCGATGCCGCGCAGCGCGGCCAGCACCGCGGCGTCGCCGATGTCGCCGGCATGCAGGATCAGCGTGCTGCCGGCCAGCGCGGCCAGCGCCTCGTCGCGGATCAAGCCGTGCGTATCGGAGATCAGGCCGATGTCCATGCGCGCCGGGCCGCGGGGCGTCTCAGCGCAGGCGCTGGATGATCAGCGGCCGCACCGCGTCCCAGATCTCCAGGCCTTCGCGCGTACGGTCGTCGAGCAGCAGCACGGCGCCGTAGCCGAGATCATCGTCGAGCCAGGGCGTAGTACCGAGCAGGCCGGGATCACTGAGTTCCGGGCCGGCGCTTCCAGGGTGCTGGGCTGGCGCCGAGATCCAGAATCCGAAGCTGTGGCCGTCGAAGTTCTGCCGCGCCTGCTGCAGGAACGGCGCGAACAGGATCGGCAGGCCGTCGACCTGATCGGTCTTCATCAATGCGATGGCGGCGTGCGACAGCACCGGCTGGCCGGCATCGTCGCGGCCGTCGTTGAGGATCATCGTCAGGATCTTGCGGTAATCGCCGGCGTCGGAGAACGCGCCGCCGGCGATGCGCGGGTTGCTCACCGCTTGCGGATCACCGTAGGTGAAGCGGCTCAGACCCAGCGGCGCGCCGATCGTCTCTGCGAAGAAGTCTTGCCAGCTCTGCCCGGCGATCAGCGTCGCCACATAGCCGGCGATCTGAAAATCAGCGCCGCCGTAATTGAACGCCGCACCCGGCAGCGATACCAGCGGCGTCAGCGCGATGATCTGTGCGCATTGCTGCAGGCTCAGCGCCAGCACGCGATCAAGGCAGTTGGGCTGGCTGGCACCCGCGCCCGGCAGGCCCGAACTGTGGTTGAGCAGCATCCGCATGGTGATCGCCGCCTTGTCGGGCGGCCACAGGATCGGATCACCGGCGGCATGGATGTACTGCGCGACCGGTACGTCGAGGTCGAGCTTGCCGGCATCGACCAGCGTCAGGATCGCCGCAGCGGCTGGCATCTTCGACGCCGAGGCGATCGGCAGCACGCTGTCCAGTGTCTGTTTGCCGCCGGCGCGGCTGTAGATCAGGCGCTCGCGGTCGAACAGCAGGAAGGTATAGCCGGACACGGTGGTGCCCGGACGAGTCAGGAAGCCGTCGAGCGTGGCGTCGAGTTCCGGCCAGTTGCCGCTGCCGGACTTGGAATCGCCGCTGTCCGGGCCGCTGCCGTCGGAACTGCTGCAGGCCGCCAGTACCGCCAGCAGGATCAGCCCTATCCATCTCATCTGCAGACCTCCGTGTCTTGCAGGATGCGGGCGTGCGCCCGCCGTCTTACAGCGGGTCGAGACGCAGCAGCACCGCCGCCTTGCTCGACACCGATATCGACACCAGTTCGCTGGGGCCGTCGACCGCGGCGGTGCTCTTGACCAGCGTCGCCAGGCCCGTGGTACTGGCGGTGATCGGTGCGCCGTTGCTGTTCGGGCACTGGCTGCGCAGCTGTGTCCGATACAGGTTGTAGTGCTGGTCGATCAGCGAGAACGTGCCGCTGTAGAGGCAGCCGACCTCGTCCTGGCCGGACAGGCTGCCACCCTGGTCGATGTAGATGGTGGTGGTAGGCACCCCGAACGGATCCTTGAGGCCCCAGTCACCGTTGAGCAGGATCAGGTCGGACCGCGACTCGTAGCGCGACTTCTGGTAGCGCAGGTCCAGCGAGCCTTCGTCCTGGTTGCCGGTCGACACGTAGGTCATCAGGATGCGGTCGTCCTCGTCGTAGGTGCCCTGCGCCGCGAAGGTGGTGATGACGGTCTCGAAAACCGGTTCCTCGGGCGTCGGCGTCTCGGCCTCTTCTTCTTCCTCGTCCTCGTCCGGCACGACTTCGGTCAGCGTGTAGGCCCGCGCCTGCACGCTGAGGCCGCGCGAGGCCTCGGCGCGCAGGTAGGTGCCGGAGGCGATGAAACTACCGTCGGCGTTGTAGAGCATGAAGCGGTCGTCGCTGTCGATCAGCGCCGTCACCGCGGTCGTGGTGCCGTTGGCGGTGGAAGTCCAGGTGCCGGTGTAGATGCCGGCCGGGGCGACGCTGGACGGCCGGATCACCGGCGTCGGAATCGAATCGTCCTGAGAATTGCAGGCACCCAGGGCGAGCAGGGCCGCCAGGCCGACGACCCGCACAGGGCGGCACGAAAATTTCATTGTTTAACCCGAGGAGATTGCGTGCCGCTATGAATTGCAGAGGCCATGCCAAACCGGCGATTGGCGGCGGGTTTCCAGAGCATGACGGTATGATTCAATGGATTGCAGGAATATCTGGCGCGCCTGACAATGAAATCCTGACAGCTCAACGGGGAGCGCGGTGGACCAGCAAAGTGTGGCATATCTAGCACAGCATCCGCGTGTGATGGGTGCGGTGCCGGTGCTCAGTGCTTTGGGGGGCGAGCTGGCCCAACAGGTCCCGGCGCCGCAACTGCGCGCGCTGCTGTATGCCGCCGGTCGCCGGCTGGCGAGGCTGCACTCGGTGGGCACGCTCAAAACCCTGGGCGAATTCAGCCTGTTCGCACAGAAGCGTCTGAGCGAACTCGATCTGGGCTGGGTGCGCATCGAGGAAACCGCGGGCGCCGTCGACTTTGTCCATGGCTGTGCACCGCTACTGAACTGGTTCGGCCCCGCCTCGGAGGAATGGGCGCCCGGTCTGCTCGAAGGCTTGTACGCCGAATGGATGGCGCAGCTGGGCGCGGACGACCGCCTCGACGTGCGCGAGATCGAAGACCAGAGCCTGGGCGAGTTCGCCGTTCGCCTGCGCTTTGCCCATGAATCGACTTTTGGAGCTTGAGTCCATGGCCGGCACTGACAAGGATTCGTCGGATGACGTACGCCAGCTGTTCCAGGACTTGCGCATCGAAGGCATGCAGTACCGCGAATTCGCGCCCGCCAAGCTGATTTCGGAAAAGCCGGAGGCGCCGCAGCCGGCGCCGGCGCCTGTCGCCGTGCGTGCAAACACGCCCGCGCCGCCGCCCGCCAAGCCGGTGGCGGCCAAGCCGGCACCGGTCGAGGCGGTGCCGCCGCCGCGCGCCGCCGATGCGCCGCGGCCGCCGCGCGCGACGGCGCACGAGAGCCCGCTGAATTTCACCTTCGAGCGCTTGCGTCGCCAGGTCGCGGTGCGGGCACAGTCGCCGGCCTTGAGCCTGGACCTGCCGCCGCGGCGGCGGCACGCGATGCCTGAGCGGGTCGATCCACTGGCGCAGCGTCGGATGCTGGAGGTGTTCTCGGCGCTGAACGCCGCCGCGCCGGTATCGCAGCGCAACGTTTCCTGAGTTTCGTCAGCCGGACGCATACATGCGCCTCTTCACGCTGGCGACGCTGATCGCCCTGGCTGTTCCCGTTTACGCGTTTGTCACGGCGCCGCTGAGCCTGACGTGGCAGGCGTTCACCGCCTGCGGCATGGTGCTGGCCGCCAACCTGATGGCGCGGCGCAAGGGCCATCGCTGGATCCTGACGCTGATGGCGCTGTCGCTGATCGCCAGCACGCGCTACATCTACTGGCGCCTGACCGAGACGCTGCCGATCGGCCCGGAATTCAACTACTGGGATCTGTTCCTGTCGCTGGGACTGGTCGGCGCCGAGCTGTATGCCTACGCGATCCTGCTGCTGGGCTTCATCCAGACCGCCTGGCCGCTGCAGCGCCGGCCGGCGGCCCTGCCGGACGACCCGGCGCAGTGGCCGACGGTGGACATCTTCATCCCCTCGTACAACGAGCCCCTGGCCGTGGTGCGGCCGACGGTGCTGGCGGCGATGTCGCTGGACTGGCCGCGGGACAAGCTAAACATCTACGTGCTCGATGACGGCCGCCGCCAGGAATTCAAGGAATTCTGCGAGTGGGTCGGCGTCACCCACATCACGCGTACCGACAACAAGCACGCCAAGGCCGGCAACATCAACGCCGCACTGAAGAAGACGCACGGCGAATTCGTGGCGATCTTCGACTGCGACCACATTCCGACGCGCTCGTTCCTGCAGATGACGATGGGCGGCATGCTGGAAGATCCGCGGCTGTCGCTGGTGCAGACGCCTCACCACTTCTTCTCGCCGGACCCGTTCGAAAAGAACCTCGACACCTTCCGCAAGGTGCCGAACGAAGGCGAGCTGTTCTACGGCCTGATCCAGGACGGCAACGACTTCTGGGACGCGACCTTCTTCTGCGGCTCCTGCGCGGTATTGCGCCGCACGGCGCTGGAAGAAGTCGGCGGCATCGCCACCGAGACGGTGACCGAGGACGCGCACACCTCGCTGCGCATGCACTCGCGCGGCTGGAAGAGCGCCTACATCAACATCCCGCAGGCCGCGGGCCTGGCCACCGAATCGCTGTCGGCGCACGTCGGCCAGCGCATCCGCTGGGCGCGCGGCATGGCGCAGATCTTCCGCGTCAACAATCCGTTCGTGATGCCGGGCCTGCAGTTCGGCCAGCGCATCTGCTACGCCAACGCGATGCTGCACTTCTTCTACGGCCTGCCGCGTATCGTCTTCCTGACCTCGCCGCTGGCCTATCTGCTGCTCGACGCCGAGATCATCAAGGCGCAGGGCTGGATGGTGCTGGCCTACGCGGCGCCGCACGTGATCCTGGCGACGATCACCAACAGCCGTCTGCAGGGGCCGTTCCGCCACTCGTTCTGGTCCGAGGTCTACGAGACGGTGCTGGCCACGTTCATCCTGTGGCCGACGCTGCTGGCGACGATCAACCCCAAGCTGGGCAAGTTCAACGTCACCGCCAAGGGTGGCATCGTCGACCGCGACTACTTCGACCAGGACATCGCCAAGCCGTACTACATCCTGTTCTCGCTCAACCTGATCGGCGCCGCGGTCGGCATCGCGCGCCTGCTGATGGGCTCCGACCATCCGGATACCGTGCTGCTCAATCTGGGCTGGACGGTGTACAACCTGATCATCGCCGGCGGTGCGCTGGCGGTCGCCAACGAGCGTCGCCAGGTGCGCACCGCGGTGCGCGTGCGCACGCGGCTGCCGGTCGCGGTGCGGCTCGAGGAGGGCGGCGCCGTCCACCAGGCCAGCACCTTCGATGTGTCCTACAGCGGCATCGCATTGCAGAAGCCCGACGGCGATCTGCAGGTCAGCGCCGGGCAGAAGCTGCAGATCATGCTGGTGCCGGACCGCAGCGATACCTGGATCGACGCCGAGGTGACCCGCGCCGGCCATGGCGTGATCGCCCTCAAGTACCTGCCGATGAGCATCGAGCAGGAGAAGGCGCTGGTGCAGGCGCTGTTCGGGCGCGCCGACGCCTGGATGCAATGGCGCGACCGCCGCGAGCGCGACCGGCCGCTGCGCGCGCTGTGGGAGGTGAGCCGCTACGGCATCCGCGGCGGCCGCGATTTCGTAGTGTGGGTGGCGCGCGCGCTGAGCGGCCGCGTGATCCGCCCGGCACGGCCGTCCTAGCCGCGAGCGGAGCCATGGCGTGAGGGCCCTGGCGGGCTTTGCGTCGATCAGGGGCGCGAGACAGCCCGGATAACGGTCGCCGTGCTCCTGTTGCACAAGTGGTTTTGGATTGATCATGAAAACGCGGTTGGAGAGCGTGTCGATGCGTACACGAAAAAGCGTGCTGCACAAGCTGGCCCCCGCAACCGCACTGGCAGCGATGCTGGTGCTGGCCAGCGCCTTCGCGCAGGAGCCGCCGCCGGCGGCCGGCAGCGGCGCCGACGCTGCCCGTGCCGAAGCGGTCGGTACCGGTACTGACATGGCCGGCCAGCAGGCCTCGCGCACGCTGCGGTTCAAGGATCTGGGCCTCATCTATCCGATGAAGCTGCGCACGGTGTTCGGCCAGGCGTCGATTCCGCTGAACCTGCGCGCCGACCAGATCGTCACCGCGGCGACCCTGCAACTGCGCTATGCGCATTCGCCGTCGCTGCGCTTCGATCTCAGCCATCTCAGCGTCTACGTCAACGACGAGCTGCTCAAGACCATGCCGCTGAGCGCCGACACCGCATCCGGCAACAGCGTGCGCTTGCCGATCGATCCGCGCCTGCTGCTGCCGCACAACCAGATCCGCTTCGAACTGGTCGCGCATTACGCCAAGCCCAACGAGTGCGAGGACCCGGCGCACACCTCGCTGTGGGCGGACATCAGCAATGACAGCCGCCTGGAGCTGAGCTTCGCGCCGCTCAACAACGTGCCGGCGCTGGAGCACCTGCCGGCGCCGATGTTCGACGCCGGCGACGAGCGTCGCCTGCGCCTGCCGTTCAGCTTCGCCGGCAAGCCGGACACGCAGACGCTCAAGGCGGCGGGCATCGTTGCCAACTGGTTCGGCGCGCAGGCGGACTACCGCGGCGCCGACTTCCCGGTGTCGTTCGACGAGCTGCCGCGCGGCACCGGGGTGGTCTTCGTCAGCGGCCGCGCGCCGTGGGCGGGTTTCGAGCGCTTCGCTTCGCGCAGCACGCCGACCATTGCCGTGGTCGACAATCCGGCATCGCCGGGCAGCCAGCTGCTGGTGTTCTCGGCGCCGGACGCCGAAGGCCTGATCACCGCCGCGCAGGCCCTGGCGCTCGGCAAGCTGGTGCTGCAGGGCGCCGAGGTCGAGGTGCTGGGCCTGCAGCTGCCGGAGCCGCGCCCGGCCTGGAGCTCGTCGCGCTGGATCGACCCGAGCCGGCCGCTGCCGCTGGCCGATCGTGCCGTCGCCGGCCTGTCGGTCACCGGCCTGGTGCCGGGCCCGATCGGCTTCGAGTTCTCGCTGCCGCCGGATCTCTATCCGCTGAGCCAGGACAGCATCAAGGCCAGGCTGCAGTACCGCGCGGCACCCAATGCCGCCGTCAACTCGCAGCTCAACGTGCTGCTCAACGGCCAGTTCGCCGGCGGCACCGTGCTCAACCGCGGCAAGGTTCGCGTCGACGACAGCACGCCGCTGGATCTGGTGCTGCCGGTGCAGGCGCTGCACGCGCACAACCGCCTCGACGCGCAGTACCACTTCCGTCGCGATACCGACAAGGCCTGCGAGGACTTCGACATCACCGGCCTGCAGGGCTCCATCGATCCGGCGTCGACACTGGAAGTCCGCAACTTCGCCTACTTCGTCGAGATGCCGGCGCTGGAGAAGCTGGCCGACGGCGCCTTCCCGTTCTCGCGCCACAGCGATCTGGCGACCACCGCGGTGGTGCTGCCGAGCCAGCCGAGCGAGAGCGAGGTCAGCGCCGCCTTGATCGTGCTCGGCCACGTCGGCCGCTGGACGCTCGACGCCGCCAGCCGTCTCGAAGTGACGACGGTCGACGGTCTGGAGGCCGTCAAGGACCGCGAGCTGCTGCTGGTCGGCCGTCTCGACAACCTCAATCTCCCGGCCGACTGGGTCGAGCGCATGCCGCTGCGCCTCAATGACGGCCACGTCGAGCTGGCGCCGATCGGCCAGCTCGAAGCGCTCAACGAGCGCTGGCTGCGTGACCGCGACGTCAGCGCCGCCCGCGCGGTGGCCAGCCGCGTGCTGGTCAACGCCGGACAGCGTTTTTCGGTGCTGATGGGCTTCGAGTCGCCGCTGCAGGGCGGCCGCAATGTCGTGCTGCTGACGGCCGGCCGCGGCGGTGATGTGCGCGACGCGGCCTTGACGCTGACCGATCCGGGCGACTCGCAGTTCGTTCGCGGTGCGCTGACGCTGGTCACCGGCAGCACGGTGACCGGCTACGACCTCAGCGCGCGCTATGAGGTCGGCCACCTGCCGTGGTGGTTCGCGATCAAGCGCTGGCTGTCGCTGCATCCGTACCTGCTGTGGCCGCTGGCCGTGCTGTTCGTGATCCTGGTCGGCATCCTGCTGCAGTCGGTGCTGCGCGCTCGCGCCGCGCGGCGCCTGGCCAATAAGCCGTAAGCGATGCCCGCGCGCCGCCTGCGTCGTCTCGGAGGGCTGGTCGCCCTGCTGTGGTCGCTGCTGGGCCTTTCGCCAGCCGCGGCGGCCGGCGCGGCGGCGCCGGTCGACTGGGATGACTGGCGCGCGTTCGACGAGGCCTTCATCGACGCCCAGGGCCGCGTCATCGACTGGACCGACAAGGCGCGCACGGTGTCGGAAGGGCAGGCGTATGCGCTGTTCTTCGCGCTGGTCGCCAACGACCGCCAGCGCTTTGCGCAGCTGCTGGACTGGACCGAGAAGAACCTCGCGCAGGGCGATCTGCGCAACAACCTGCCCGCCTGGCTGTGGGGCCAGCGCGAGGACAGCACCTGGGGCATTCTCGACCCCAATCCGGCCAGCGACGCCGATCTGTGGATCGCCTACACGCTGTTCGAGGCGGCGCGGCTGTGGCAGCTGCCGGAGTACCGCAAGACCGCGCAGGCGATGCTGGCGCAGATCAAGGCACGCGAGGTGGTGCTGCTGCCGGGCGGACCGGCGCTGCTGCTGCCTGGGCCGCAGGGCTTCGTTGGCGCCGACGGCGGCGTGCGTTTCAATCCCAGCTACTACGTCGGCCTGCAGTTGCGGGCGCTGCAGCTCGAAGATCCGCAGGGGCCGTGGGGCCGGCTGATCGCCGACTTCGTGCGTCTGCTGCCGCAGATCGCCCCGCTCGGCCGTGTGCCGGACTGGAGCGTCTGGCACAGCGATCGCATCATCGTCGACGCGCAGACCGGCGGTGCCGGCAGCTACGACGCGATCCGTGTCTATCTGTGGGCCGGGTTTTCCGGCGGTCCGGTGGCGCTCGACGCCGATGCGCAGACCTGGGAGTTGCGCCGCGCACTGCGCGCGTTCCGCGAGATGACGGTCGAACTGCAACGCATCCCGGAGCACTGGACTGTCGGCAACAGCGGCATCACCGGCAATGCGCCGCCCGGCTTTGTTGCGGCGATGCTGCCGTTCCTGCAGGCGCTCGGCGATGAGTCCGGCTACGCCCGTGCGCGCGAACAACTCGAAGCCACGCGCGTCAGCGGGCTTTATGGAAAACCGGCCCGATACTATGACCAGGTCCTCGTCCTCTTCGGCAAAGGCTACGCCGACCGGCGCTACCGGTTCGATGCCAACGGCAAAGTGATTCCCTCATGGCAATGAAAGGCGGAATGAAAGGAGCGGCCCGGCACGCCGGCGCGGCGCTCGGTCTGGGTGTCGTGATGGCCATGGCGCTGGACCCGGGCATCGCCCGCGCGCAGAACGCCGCCGTCAGCCAGCTGGTGCAGCAGGCCGAGTTCTGGGACGCCAAGCAGCGCCCGGAACTGGCCCGCGACAGCTGGAAGCGCGTGCTGCAGTCGGACGCCGACAATGCCAAGGCGCTGGCGCGCCTGGCGGCGCTCGAGGAGCAGGCCGGCAACCACGCCGAGGCGCAGGAGTACCTGGAGCGCCTGCGCAAGGCGGCGCCGAACTCGCCGCTGCTCGACCAGGCGCGCAAGCAGATGGCAGGCGAGGGCGAGGCGGCGATCAGCCGTGCCCGCTCGCTGGGCCGCCAGGGCCGCGGCGCGGACGCCCTGAAGGTCTACGAGGAAGCCTACGGCGGAGCGCCCGCCAAGGACACCGACGCGCTCGAGTATTACGAGACCATGGCCGGCGTCGACGGCCGCTACGAAAATGCCCGCGACGCGCTCGGCGCGCTGGCGCAGCGCAATGCCGGCGACAGCCGCTTCGAGCTGTCGTACGCGCGTGTGCTCACCTACCGCCCTGCCGGCCGTCGCGATGGCATCCGCCGGCTGCAGGGTCTGCGCGACGACCCCAAGCTCGGCAACGAGGCGCGCGCCGCCTGGCGGCAGGCGCTGATCTGGCTGGAAGCGCGACCCGGTGACGAGCCGCTGTATCAGGACTACCTGCAGACCGTCGGCAGCGATGCCGAGCTCAGCCGCAAGCAGGCCTCGCTCAAGGAGGCTGGCGCCAACGCCGCCGCCGCGCAGGCCAGCGAGGCCGCCGGCGCCGAGCTGGCGCGCGCCTTCCGCTCGCTCGACGCCGGCGAGCTGGACCGCGCCGAAAACGGCTTCGAGCGCATTCTCGCCCGCGATCCCGGCAATGCCGACGCACGCGCCGGCCTGGGCCTGATCCGCCTGCGCCAGCAACGCTTCAACGACGCCACCGGCCTGCTCGACGATGCCGTGCGGCGCAAACCCGCGCTGGCTTCGCGCTACCGCGAGGCGCAGCGCACGGCGCGCTTCTGGAGCCGCGCCCGCGAAGGCGAGCGCGCCTACGAGGCCGGCGACCTGGCCACTGCCGAGCTGCGCTACGGCGCCGCCGTCGGCGAGCCGCCAGCCAGCGGCGCCGATCCCACCGTGCTCCGCGCCTACGCCACGGTGCTGCTGGAGAACAACAAACCGGAGCTGGCCGAGCAGCAGTTGCGCGCCGGCCTGGCGAAGTACCCGCAGCAGCCGGAGCTGCTGACCGGCCTGGCCGGCATCCTGATGCGCAGCGGTCGCAGCGCCGAGGCGGGTACCCTGCTCGCGGCGGCGCCGGAATCGGCCAAGGTCGAGCTGCGCGGCGAGCAGGCCGAGATCTCGCGGCAGCAGGCCGCGGCCATGGTCCGCGCCGGCCGCAACGACGAGGCCGAGCGCCTGCTGCGCGACGCGCTGGTGACGGCGCCGGAATCACCCTGGGTGCGCCTGGATCTGGCCCGCCTGTACCGCCGCATCGGCCGCGACGCCGAGGCCGAATCGCTGCTCAGCGCGCTGACCGAAGTCGCCGGCGACGGCGCCCAGGCGCATCTGGCGCAGGCCTATTCGTTCGCCGAATCGCAGCGCTGGTACGAGACCCTGGTGGCGCTGGAACAGATTCCGCCGGCCGATCGCGTCGCCGACGCGCGCAAGCTGCAGCGCGAGGCCTGGGTCCGCTATCAGGTGCAGCGCGCCACGCTGGCCGCACAGCGCGGCGATCCGGGCCAGGCCGCCGAATGGCTCGGCGCCGCCGTCAATGCTGCCGGCGACGATCCGCAGCTGGCCAGCGCGCTGGCGCAGGGCTGGGCCGCGCTGGGCGATCCGGCGCGCGCGGTGGCGGTGCTGCGCAAGAGCTTCGCGGCGCGCGGCGAGCCGTCCGCCGACGACCGCATCCAGTACGCGGCGCTGCTGCTGCAGATCGACCAGGACGCCGAGTTCGAGGCGGTCAGCACCACGCTGATCCAGCGCGGCGGGCTGTCGCCGCTGCAGGCCAGGACGCTGGAAGACCTGATCGTCGGCTACCGCATCAAGCTCGCCGACCGCGAGCGCGAGCGCGGCAATTACGCCGCTGCCTACCGGCAGCTGCGTGAAGTCGTCGCCCGCTATCCGGACCAGCCGCGCGTGCAAATGGCGCTGTCGCGGCTGTTCGCATCGGCCGGCGAGCCGGAGAAGTCGCTGGCGATCGGCAAGGCGCTGCTCAAGCAGGAATCCGCCAAGGGCGAGCCGAGCGACGAAGTGCTGTTTGCGGCGATCGACTCGGCGCTCGCGGCCAAGGACGAGGACAACGCTGCGCGCTGGATCGATCAGGCCTTCCAGCGCGGCTCCGATCCGGTCGCCGCGCACCGCGCCGCCGCGCGGCTGGCCGACCAGCGCGGCCGCAAAGCCGAGGCGCTGGGCCACTACCGCGAGGCCGATCTGCTGGTGCACCAGCAGGACGCCTACGGTGCCGCGCCGCCGGATCTGCTGCTGATCGATCCGGCGTCCGGCAGCGGCAGCCTGCTGCCGGACCCGATCCGCGATTCGCTAAAGAGCGAGGACGTGCCGATCGGCCCGCTGCTGCCGCGCGCGCCGGAAGGCGGCAGCCTGGCGCCGCTGCCGTCGGCCGCGCGTAGCCCGGCGGCCGGGGTACAGCCTTCGGCCGCGCCGTTCAGCGGTGCTACGCAAAGCGATGCAAAGGCCGCCGAGCCGCGCAATGAAACGCGCTTCAGCGATGGCCGCACGCGCGTGCCGGCGGCGGATTCGCAGTGGATCGCGCCGTACGATCCGACCCGCGTGCTGCCGATCGACCGTCTCGAAGCCGAAGTCAGCGGTTGGGGACAAGGCCTGTTCCAGAGCCGCAACCGCGACGGCGAGGCGGGCTTGTCGCGGCTGTTCGACCTGGAAACGCCGATCGACTGGAGCAGCCGCATGCGCCGGGCCGGCCGCGTCGGCCTGCGCATCCGCCCGGTCTATCTCGACGCCGGCAACGTCTCCGGCATCAACCTGCTGCGCTATGGCACGCTGGCGCTGACGCGCGGCGAGCTGGACGGCGAGACGCCTGCGCTCGACCAGTCCGATAGCGGCATCGCCGTCTCCGGCGCCTACAAGCTCGGCAGCTTCACCGTCGACATCGGCACCACGCCGCTGGGCTTCCAGATCGAGAGCATCGTCGGCGGCCTGCTGTGGACGCCGAGCTTCGGCGATCTGAGCCTGGCGCTGGACGTGTCGCGACGCGCCATCACCGACAGCCTGCTGTCCTACGCCGGCGCCTTCGATCCGCTGACCGGCCGCGACTGGGGTGGCGTCACGCGCAGCGGCGCGCGCGTCGATCTGGCCTACGACTTCGGCGGTTACGGCCTTTACGGCAACGGTGGCTACTACTCCATCACCGGCCGCAACGTCGAAGAGAACTCGCAGATGGAGCTTGGCGGCGGCCTGTTCGTGCGGGCCTACCAGGGCGCCAACAACACGCTGACCGTCGGCCTCAACATCACCACGTTCAGCTACGACAAGAACCTGCGCTACTACACGCTCGGCCACGGCGGCTATTTCAGCCCCGAGTACTTCGGCGCGATCACCGTGCCGACCTCGTTCACCGGCCGCCGCAATGATCTGAGTTACCGGCTCGACATCGCCCTGGGCATCCAGAGCTTCCGCGAGGACGGCATGCCGCTGTTCCCCGGGCGCCAGGCGCTGCAGGACGAAGTCGAGGCGCTGGCGGAATTCGAGCCGGCCGCCAACATCCCGACCGGCTACGGCTCGCAGAAGAACAGCGGCCTGAGCTATCGCTTCGGCGGCGCCGCGCAGTACCGGCTGACGCCGCATCTGTCACTCGGCGGCACGCTCAGCGCCGACAACGCGCGGGATTTCGAAGAGCTGATCCTGATGGGTTTCCTGCGCTACTACTTCACCGGCGTGCAGGCGCCGCCGTCCGAACCGTTGATTCCCGGCGTGTTCAAGGGGCCGCTGCCATGAAGAAGCTGATCGTTCTCGCCGCGGTGCTGACGCCGCTGCTGGCCGGTGCCGCCCCCGCCCAGGCGCAGGGCCAGGCCGAGCGGGCGGTCGACAGGCCGAGCATGCCGGCGCTGCAGCAGCTGCTGGAATCCGGCCGCGTCGATTCCGCGGTCGCGACGCTGGAGGGCAGCGTCGGCGAAAACCCGTTCGACCCGGTGCAGCTCAACAACCTCGCCGTCGCCAAGGCGCGCGGCGGCGATGTCTACACCGCGCTGCAGCTGCTCGATCGTGCCGCGCGGCTGGCGCCCGAGCAGCCGATCATCCTCGACAATCGCAGCAAGCTGCGCGAGTGGATCTCCTCGCGCATCGGCGCCAACGCTGTGCACTTGCGCGATGCGGTGCCGGTGCGTGATGCGCCGACGCAGCTGCCCGATCCGCCGCCGTTGTGGGCGGAGTAAGACGGCTTCAGCGCGACGTGGCTCGGGTCCCTTCGGCACCGAGCAGCTCCGCGACCGGCCGCAGCGAGTCGATGCGCGCGCAGACCGACATCAAGGCCATCATGATCGGAATGCCCAGCAGCAGGCCGGGAATGCCCCACAACCAGTCCCACAACAGCAGGCTGAAGAAGGTCGCCACGGCATTGATGCGGCCGACCCGCTCGGTCAGCCACGGCACCATCAGCAAGCCGACCACGCCGGCGATCGCCAAGGCCGTGCCGCCGACCAGCAAGGCGGCTTCGACGCTGTTGAACTGCAGGTAAGCGAACATCGCCGACACGACCACCACCACGGTCGCGCCGACGTAGGGGACCAGATGCAGGATGCCGGCGGCCACTCCCCAGAACAGCGCGTTGTCGAAGCCCAGTACGAAGAAGGCCAGCCCGGTCGCCACGCCGACCAGCGCACTGGTGCCGATCTGGATGGACAGATAGCGCTGAATTTGCAGATCGATCTCGTCGAGGATCTGCACGGTGAGTTTCTTCTCGCTGAGCGAGGCGCCGCTGATGCGGACCAGCTTGTTCTTGAAGCGATGGCCCGACACCAGCAGGAAATAACTCAGGGCCAGCACGATCACGGCCTGGCCGAGGCCCTTGAGCGTGGCCTTGCCGGCTGACAGCAGGTGGTCGCGCATGCCTGGCGCAGGGGCAGGGGGCGCGGCCGCCGGGCCGCCGGCCTGCGCCGCCTTGTCCAGGGCCTCGGCGGCGGTGGTCAGCTTGCGGATCGCGCTGGTGCGATCCAGCGCCGTGCCGTGCAGCACCCGGCCGAGCCGCTGCGTGACCTTGGGCACCGTATCGAGCAGCGCCGTTGCCCGCGGCTGCAGGACGACGGCGCCGGCCGTGAGGGTCGCCACGAACACGGCGAGCGCGACGAAGGCACCGATCGATTCCGGCAGCCGCAGTGCGCGTTTGAGGCCGGCGACCAGCGGCATCAGCACGTAACTCAGCGAGATCGCCAGCACCACCGGCACCAGTACCGCAGCCGCCAGCTTGATGCCGGCCAGCAAAGCCACGACCGCCAGTATGGTGATGCCGATGCGCAGCCCGCGAAACGGTTCCTGACGTCTACGTATGGGCAGCGGTTCGGGAGTCATGCGGGCCGGCGACGGTGGATGGGCAAGCCGCAGCAAATCGCAGCGGCGCTTGCAGCGGCCTGAATGACGGGCTTGCGTTCGGGCGCGGGCGGCGGCCCGTCGCGCTCGGCCCGGGCCCGCGGCTCGGGGCCCCTCCGGCCGGCCAAGCTTTTACAATGCGCCCCCGCTGATACTTCGAGTCGATCGCTGTGTTCGTCGTCGCCGCGCTGTACCACTTCGCCCGCCTGCCGGATTGCGCTGCCTTGCGCGAGCCGCTGCATGCGCTGTGCGTGCAGGCCGGCATCCGCGGCACATTGCTGCTGGCCGGCGAGGGCATCAACGGCACCATTGCCGGCACGCGCGAAGGCATTGACGCCGTGCTGGCGCACTTGCGCGCCGATCCACGGCTTGCTGCCCTTGAGCACAAGGAGTCGCCGGCGCAGGCGCAGCCGTTCAAGCGGCTGAAGATCAAGCTCAAGCGCGAGATCGTGACGATGGGTGTGCCCGGCGTGGATCCGCTGAAACTGGCCGGCACCTACGTCGAACCCGAGCAGTGGAATGCGCTGCTGGATGATCCCGATGTTCTGGTCGTCGACACGCGCAACGACTACGAGGTGAAGATCGGCAGCTTCCGCAATGCCGTGTCGCCGCGGACGCAAAGCTTTCGCGAATTTCCGGACTATGTGCAGCGCGAACTGCGGGGCCAGGAGCAGCGGCCGATCGCGATGTTCTGCACCGGCGGCATCCGCTGCGAGAAGGCCACGGCCTACCTGCGCGAGCAGGGTTTCGAGCAGGTCTTTCACCTGCGCGGCGGCATTCTCAAATATCTGGAAGTGGTGCCGCCGGAACAAAGCCTGTGGCGGGGGGAGTGCTATGTCTTCGACGAGCGCGTCGCCGTCGGCCATGGCCTGGCGCCGGGGCAGGCCTGCCGTTGCGAGGCCTGCGGCGAGCCGTTGACGGCGGCGGAACAGGCGTCTGCCGCGTACGATCCCGGCGTCCACTGTCCGCATTGCGTTGCAGGCATGAGCCCGCAGCGCCGCGCCGCCTTGCAGATGCGCCGCACACAGCGCGCGCGTGATGTCGATGCCGACTGAGGTGCCGAAGGCATGAGCAAAGTGCTGCTGATCGGTGGAGCCCTGATCGTCGCCGCCGCCGCCGCCGCGCGCCTGGCTTTCGATCCTGGCCTGCGCCCGCAGGCGCTGGAGCGCCCCGCCATCGTCAAGGAGCGCGGCGTGGTGGCCGTGCTGGACGATGCGCCGGACATGCCGGCGTCCGAGAGCGGCGTATCTGCATCCGGCGGCCATGCGTCTGCCTCGACAGCCGCCGGCACCTCATCCGGCTTCGAGGGCATCAAGCGCTTCGAGCGCAGCATCGTCGACGAGTCCGATCAGATCGTGAATGGCCGGCGCGCGGGCAAGACCCACCAGTTCGAGGATGATCCGGCTTATGTATTCGAGCAGCGCAGCCGCAAATACGATCCGGTCGTCAACGGTCTGACGGCTGAGCGGCGCGGGCGCAATGCATCGCAAGCTACGAGTCGCATCGCCTCGTCCTCCGGCACTGGCGGTGCGCGTGCCGCCGGCGCAGCCCCGGTCACCGCCGCCGGCCTCGAAGATCCGCAGGACATTCCGCGCCGGCTCGATCCGGACATCGCCCGGCTGCTGGCGCAAGGCTCCGGCGGCACGCTGGTCCATACCGACTTCGCCCGCCAGAGCGCGCAGGTCTATACCGCGATGATCCGCTGGGGAGACGTGCGGCCGACGCTGGTGGTCGAGTCCGGCGATCCGTCGCGCGCGGCGATCCGCGTCGCCGGTGCCCGGCTCGTCGCACCGGTGCCGCCGACGCTGCTGCAGGCTTTCTATGCCGAGCCCACCGCGGACGGCGTGCGATTCGTCTACCGCGGCCGCGGTCGCCTGGAGCTGTCGATCCGCGAAGGCCGGCGCTCGGCGATCGTCACCCTCGTCGATCACGGGGCTTGAGACGTCCCGGGCTGCGCGCATGGCCCTCAGGGCGGCGTGCGCAGACCCGGCATCTGCAGCATCGACACCATCACCTTGCGCCGGCCGCGGAACGGGTTGCGGCCGTGCGCAACCGAATGGTTGTCCACCATCATCACGTCGCCACGCTGCCATGGCAGCGCCACGATATGGGCATCGCTGATCTGCTCGATCTGGCGGATCACATCATCCGGGATCGGTTCGCCGTCGCCGAAGTAGCTGTTCATCGGCAACCGGGCGGTATCGCGATACAGGCATCTGGCGATCGCGTAACCGAGCCGGCCATACGTTTGACGGCTGACATTCAGCGCCAGGATCTGGTTGAACCAGCAGGCTTCGCCGCTGCGCGGATGCAGCTTGGTGGCCGGCAGGATGTTGCGGACCTGCAGCCCGCCGTCGTCATGCCAGCAGAACTCCATTCCCAGGGCCGCGCAGCGCGCCTCCGCCTCGGCCCGCGTCTGTGCGCCGAGTGCCTGCTGCCAGGCCAGCTTGGGCGACGCCGCGCCGCGCCATCCGCTGGCGCGGCTCGCATCGCGGAAGTTGCGCACGTACAGCACCTGGCGGCGCTCGAACGCGTCGACGATCCTGCGGGGCAGCGCGCGGTAGATCTTGCGCGTGTCGGCAATGATGGTTTCGCCGCCGCGGCGCGAGGGCAGGTGGCAGTAGAACAGCAGCCGGTCGGGGTAATGCTTCTGGTAGGCCAGCTCGTTGTGCAGACGGATGCGCAGCGCGCCGGACAATTCGGTGGAGTTGAACACCTGCTTGGCGATGCGGCCGCGCGGCACCGTGCCGCCGAAGTATTCCATCGACACGCCGCCAAGGCTGTCGCCCGCCGCGGAGAAGTCGGCGGCGTCGTTGACCGCGAAGCCGCGGAACAGGATGGCGCCGTGCGCGAGCAGCTGGCGTTCGATGGTGTCGGAGTGGGCGGTGATGAATTCAGCCAGAGGGCGCGTGCCCTTGCCGCCCCGTTCGGGTTCCATGATCAGCGGCAGTTGTGCGCCTGCCGTCCTTGCCTGATGCCGCGATTCCATCGTCCCTGACGCGCCCCCCGGCGCCTTGCCGCTATGCATGCTGCACTCGCCAGCGGCCGGATGCTACTTGATCGGACCGCGGCAGGCTGTGAGCGGAAACTCATCGCAGCTGCTGGTTCTCCAGTGCTGCCTCGATCTTGCGTTCGACCAGCTTGTAGAGCTGCTTCCTGCCCAGACACCAGCCGAGCGCGGCGTAGAGGCCGGCGACGCCGCCGAGCCTGCGCTTGTAGTGGGCGAAGATCGCGTCGATGCGCTTTTCGACCCGCTTCTCGATGCTGTCGTAGGCGAAGGCGCCGACCGGGTAGCGCGGCAGCGGCTCATGCACGGCCACGTCGTCCATCAGCGGGATGATCGGGAAATCGCCGTTGCTGCGCTGATAGCGGGCGCGGATCTGCGGCGGCAGGCCGTCGTAGCCGGCCTTCGCGATGGGATTGTTGGAGCCGATGGTCAGCCATTCCTTGAGAAAGGCTTTGCAGTTGAGCCGGCCGAGCTGGTAGTCATGCCTGCGGAAATCCTCGCAGAAGAAGCCCATGAAGCCGCTGATGCCGCCGCAGGCCAGCGGTGAGCGACCGGGCCTGGAAACATAGCCGGGCCGCATCGGTGCGATCAGGAAGCGGCTGTAGATGTCCTCGGCGGCGGCCTGGCTGAGTTGTTCGGGCCGGAAGCGCAGCTGGTTGACCATCGCCGCTACGGTTTTGGTAAGAACGGACTCGATCGGCAGGTCGCGGAAGTCGTCCGGCAGGCTGGCGGAGGTGACGAAGGGGTCGACCATCACCACGCCGGAATGCGCGGTATCGCGGTGCTCGGGCAGTTGCGCGCAGCCGGAAGCCCATTTCAGCACGTCTTCGGCGAGGCCGAACGGCTCGTTGTTGAAGGCGCCGCCGTCGACGGATACGAAGTGATAGTGCTCCGGCTCGTCGCGGCCCCAGGCCGGCGCGGCGCCGTTGCCGCCCTGGCCGACATGGCGGGTCGTGTAGTCGGCGCCCGGCCGCGCGATATCGCGTGCCTTCAGTGCCGCCGGGAAGGCGCCTGAAGCCACCGAGACCTTGCCCAGCTGCTGCCAATCGGCCGAGCCGCCGGCGAGGCTGTGATGCGGCAGCCGCCGCGCCTCGGGGAAGCGCTCGCGGGGGAAGCCGGCGCGATCCGGATCGCCGATCGCAAACGACATGTAATCGGCGTGCTCGGACATCGCATCATAGGTGCCGCCGCTGCCCTTGCAGGCGGCGGCGTACGGCACACCGCGCAGATTGGACAGCGTCATGCGCACGAACAGCGGATCGTCGATCCAGGCCCGCTCGCGCGGGGCACCGTCGTAGGCGAGGCACTGCGCGAGGATGCGGTCGATGGGCGCGGTGTTGAGCAGCGAGTGCAGCGGCTGGCGCTCGTCGAGGTCGCTGGTGTCGAGCATCGGCCGGATGTCGATGTCCTCGACCCAGGCCTGGTACATCGGATTCTTCAGAGTGCCGCTGGCCAGGCTCAGATCGGCATTCAGGCGAGTGTGCGCAAACGCTCTCTGCGCCAGCACGGCGGTCAGCGCCGAGCACATCGAGCCGGCCGAGGCGCCGCTGACGACGCACAGTTTCACGTCGTGGCGTGGCACCACGCTGCCCCGGGCCTTCTCCTCGTACCAGCGGTCCAGCGCCTCGAACAGCACGTCCAGCACGCCGGCGGTATAGGCGCCGGCGGAAACCGCGCCGGCCATCGACAGGCCGATCCGAAACGTTGCCATGGCAAACCCCCTCCTCGACTGTCCCCCGACAGATGAAGCGCACGCTAGCGCGTGACTGGAGGTGATGATGTGACGCAGTTCTGCCGAATCAGGTGTCCGCGACGGGGCGTGTGCGCGAGATCATCAGGGCCATCGCTGCGGCGAGCAGGCCGGTGGTGCCGGCGAACACGAAGGCCAGCAGGTAGTCGCCCTGGGTCTGTCGCAGCCAGCCGCCGAGATAGGCGGCCGTGGCGGCGCCGATCTGGTGGCCGGCGGCGATCCAGCCGAACACGATCGGCGCAATGCGCTCGCCGAAGGCATCGGTGGTCAGGCGCAGCGTCGGCGGCACGGTGGCGATCCAGTCCAGGCCGTAGAACACCGCGAAGATCGACAGGCTGTACAGCGAGAAATCCGAATACGGCAGGTAGATCAGCGAGACGCCGCGGATCGCGTAGTAGGCGAACAGCAGCTTGCGCGGGTCGTAGCGGTCGGTCAGCCAGCCGGACAGCGTGGTGCCGACGAGATCGAACACGCCCATCGCTGCCAGCAGACCGGCGGCCTGCACCTCGCCGATGCCGCGGTCACCGCACATGGCGATCAGGTGCGTGCCGACCAGGCCGTTGGTGGTGAGCCCGCAGACGAAGAAGGTGGCGAACAGATACCAGAACGCCGGCACGCGCATCGCCTGCGCCAGGCTGCCGAACGTCGCGGCGAGCAGGCCCTGCTGCGGCATCGGCGGCGCGGGCGGCGCTGCCGGGTCGGCGCCGTACGGCAGCACACCGGCAGCCTGCGGGCTCTCCGGCAGCAGCCACCACACCAGAGGGATCACCAGCGCGGTGGCGATGGCGATGGTCCACACCACCGGTCGCCAGCCGCCGTGCTCGACCAGCGCCGCCAGCAGCGGCAGGAACACCAGCGTGCCGGTGGCGGTGCTGGCGGTGAGGATGCCCATGACCAGGCCGCGATGGCTGACGAACCAGCGGTTGGCGATCGTCGCGCCCAGCACCACGGCAACGCAGCCGGTGCCGATGCCGGACATCAGCCCCCAGGTCGCCATCAGCTGCCACGGCGCCGTCATGAACGCGCTGAGCGCGGCGGATGCCGACAGCAGCGCCAGCGCGCAGAGCATCGTGCGGCGCACGCCGAAGCGATTCATCAGCGCGGCGGCGAACGGGCCGGTCATGCCGTAGAGGAAGATGCCGAGCGCCGCCGCCGCCGAGATCGTGTCGCGGCTCCAGCCGAAGCTCCTCTCCAGTGGCAGGATCAGTACGCCGGGCACCGCCCGCACGCCGGCGCTGACCAGCAGCGCGACGAAAGTGACGGCGACGACGATCAGCGCCAGGCGGCGCGCAGGGGCGGGGGCAACGGACATGCGCGCATTTTAGGCGCTGCGCCCGCCGGTCGCCGCCACCTCACGGCGCGCGGCGATAATGCGCGCCATGACAGTCGACCTCTCCGCAGCGCATGGCCGCATCATTGCGTCCACCTTCCGCCCGCATCCGTGGCTGCGCGGCCCGCATGCGCAGACCATCGTGCCAACGCTGCTGCGACGCCTGCCGAAACTGGATCTGCAGATCGAGACGCTGGAACTGCCGGACGGCGATTTTGTGCGGCTCGGCTGGTGCGGCCGCGAGCGGCCGGGGCAGCGTGTCGCGGTGCTGGTGCATGGGCTCACCGGCAGCCTGCAGTCGAAGTATCTGCGCGGGCTGGCGCAGCTGCTGGTGGCGCGCGACTGGCGCGTGGTGATGATCGAGCTGCGCGGCGGTGGTGAAACGCCCAACCGCCTGCCGCGCAACTACCACCACGGCGATACCGAAGATCTCCGCCATCTCTGGCGGCTGCTCAAGCAGCGCGATCCGGCGGCGCGGCTGGCCGCGGTCGGCTGGTCGCTCGGCGCCAATGTCGTGCTCAAGGCGATGGGCGAGGAGGGCGACGACGCGCCTGTCGAAGCCGCCGCCGCCGTCAGCGCGCCGTTCATGCTGGAGCCCTGCGCGGACAAGCTGCGCACCGGCTTCGCCCGCGTCTACCAGGGCCGCTTGCTGCGCGATCTCAATGCGATGGCCTCGCGCAAGTTTGCCGCCGCCGCGCCGCCGCAAGGCGTCGATCTGCGCGCCGCGCAACAGGCGCAGGACTTCTTCGCCTTCGACGACGCCTACACGGCGCCGCTGCATGGCTTCGCCGACGGCCGCGATTACTACGCGCGCAGTTCCTGCGGACCGTTCCTCAAATCGATCGCGCGGCCGACGCTGGTCATCAACGCTGTCGACGATCCGTTCATGGCGCGCGCGATCCTGCCGGTGGAGCAGGACCTGGCACCGTCGGTGACGCTGGAGCTGACACGCCGCGGCGGCCATGTCGGCTTCGTCGCTGCGGGCCGCTTCGGCCGCTTCGTCTGGTGGCTCGACACGCGGCTGGCGGATTGGCTCGATGCGGCGATGCCGCGCCAGCGTTGACCCGCGGTGATCGCGCCTACGCGCGCAACAGCGCGTCCAGCGCGCTTGCCGGCGCACGCAGCGCTTGCGTGAACAAATCGCTGGCCGCCGTCGGTTCCGGGTTGATCTCCACCATCGTCAGCCCGCGCTGCGCGGCGCGCTCGATGAAGCCGGCGGCCGGATAGACCACCGCCGAGGTGCCGACTGACACGAACAGCGTGGCAGCGTCGATCAGCGAGGCGGCGCGCTCGAATACGACGCCATCCACCATGTCCTCGAACCAGGTGATGTCCGGGCGCAGCCAGCCATCGCAGTGCTCGCAGCGGCGGCGACGATAAGTCCCGGCCTCCCGGTCTTCGTGGACACCATGCAGGCCGCAGCGCTGCCGCCATAAGGAGCCGTGCAGCTCGGCCGTCACACGGACACCGGCGCGCTGCAGCAGGCCGTCGATGTTCTGAGTGATCACCTGCAGGGACGGATGCGTACGCTGCCATTGCGCCAGCGCCGCATGACCGGCGTGCGGCGCGCAGGCCAGCGCCTTGGTACGGCGCAGCTCGTGAAAATCCAGCACGCGTTCCGGCGCGCGGTCGAAGGCGCGCTGGCAGGCGTAGTCCTCGTAGTGGTACTGCGCCCAGATGCCGCCGCGCCCGCGATAGGTCGGCACGCCGGACTCCGCCGACATGCCGGCACCGATGAAGAACACGACGGACGCGTGGTCGGACAGGCGGATCGGTTCTGGCATGGCGGCTCCGGGCATCGCCGACACGATACAGGCTGCAGTGGTTTGCCGAGCTGTCGATTTGCCGGTCTGCGGAACGACCAGCGCGTAGAGGCGGTCGCTTGAAGGGGGATCGCTCGCCACGCTCAGGTTCAGGAGAACAAGATGCCGATCGAAACCAGGACTGTTACGCAGAAGATCTCGCCCTGCCTGTGGTTCGATGATCAGGCCGAAGCCGCCGCGCGGCATTACGTCGAGATCTTCAGCCACTCGCGTATCGTGCACATCAGCCGCTATGGCGATGCCGGTCAGGACGTGCACGGCCGCCCGGCCGGCTCGGTGATGACCGTCGCGTTCGAGCTGGAAGGCCAGGCCTTCACTGCGCTCAACGGCGGGCCCATCTTCAAGTTCAACGAGGCGATCTCGCTGCAGGTGAGCTGCGACTCGCAGCAGGAGGTCGATCACTACTGGAACAAGCTTGCCGCCGGCGGCGATCCGGCCGCGCAGCAATGCGGCTGGCTCAAGGATCGCTTCGGCCTGTCGTGGCAGGTCGTGCCGACGCTGCTGGTGGAGATGGTCAACGACCCGGATCCGCTGAAGTCGCAGCGCGTCTTCAACGCCATGCTGCAGATGAAGAAGCTCGACATCGCCGCACTACGCCGCGCCTACGACGGCTGACGCGGATCGCGCGCCGACGATACAGTGCGCGGATCAACCCGGAGCCGACGTCGATGCGCGGATGGATCAGTCTGCTGTTGCTGTGCGCGATGCTGGCGGCCTGCGGCGGCAAGAACGATCGCGATACCACCGACGATCCGCCGGGCTGGCTGCACACCGGACCGGTCCAGCTGAAGATCGACGGCCGGACCATCACCGTTGCGCGCCTCCTCAACGCCGACGGCAGCGTGTGGATGGGCCGCGGTGCCAACCTGCACGACACGCGCAACTGCGACACCTGCAGCTACACGCCGCTGGAATTCCGCGACGGTACCGGCCTGCACCGACAGGCCGATGCCGTGAAGCAGCGTGCCGACGAGCTGATCGGCTGGGGCGCAAACTACATCCACCTGGTGATGGACAGCTACGCGCTCGCAGGCGGCCGCGTGCAGTACCAGAACGTCGTCAATGACGCCTACTATCTCAACGCGATCCGCGAGATCGTCGGCCACATCACCGCCAAGCAGGTTTACGTACTGCTGTACCTGCACGACGATCCCTGCCTGGGCGAAACGCCGGGCTCGACACCACAGGCGCCGCGCCATATCGGCGCGCCCGGTCCGGGCTGCGACGCGGTCTGGGAAACCTTGGCGACGGTGTTCCGCAAGAACCCGTACGTGCACTACGGCCTGGCTGCGGAGCCGACCTCGCCGGCCGACGGCACGCCCAACGACTGCAGCTCGCTGGAGCTGTGCAGCGACCGTGCCGTGCGCGATGCCTTCGACGCGCGCGTCGCGGCCATCCGCGCCGTCGAATCGCGCGTCAGCTCCGAACTGCCGCGGCACATCATCGCCGTGCAGGGCACGCACGGATACGGGCGCAGCCTGGATATCTACCTCACGCACCCGATCACGGCCGGCGGCGGCGAGAACATTATCTACGAGACGCACCCGTACAACCCGCAGGCGGATTTTGACGCGCTGGTCTTCGGCCCCGCGGCGCAGCTGCCGGTGGTGATCGGCGAGTTCGGCCCGGTGGTGCCGCCGATGGGGACGATGAGCGAAGACGATATCCAAGTGCTGATCGAGCGTGCCGAGCAGCAGCAGATCCCGTATCTGGCCTGGAGCTTCCACCCGCACTGCACGCCCAACCTGCTGGTTGACTACCGCCTCGACGCCGGTGCGCCGACCATCCCCGGCGACAGCGCGCTGGGCTCCGGCTATGAGCTGTGCTTTGCGCCGGCGCGCCAGGGTTTCACGCCGATGCCGCTGACGCCAGCGCCGTTCGATCTCGACACCGAACGCGGCCTCAACTGGGGCGAGCTGCTGTACTGCCGCTGGCAACCGCAGGCGGCGATCTGCGGGCAGTAAATGTTTATTTAGTTACCGCGCGATGCTTCCGCTTCTCGGCACGCACTATTCGCCCGTCGCGCATTAGCAAGCCAAGGATGCTCCACGCCAAGTAGTCCTTTGATCCGCCACCGTAATCACTTTGCAAACCGAGAGTCTTGGACGCGTCGGAATTCGATATGCCCTCGGGATTCGCCTGCGCAAGCTCGAAGATGGCTGCCTTCAGAAGATCCAGGCCAATCTGCGCCTTCTCAACCGCTCCTGCAGGCACTGCAACATCTTGACGGTTCTGTGCGATGACCCCATTAGGGACGACGCTATTCGTCAGAAGGCCGCCTGTGGTCTCCGTGCCAAACGCAGCGATCAACTCGGATTCAAGCTTTAGAGCTTGAGTCTCCGTAAGGTCATCCGCCAGGATCGTTGTGATGACTGTGTGGCCTTCGCTCTGAATCTCGGCAATGCGAAACCCTTTTCGGGTTTGATCAACGCGGATCGTATGTTCCCACGCGCGACTGCCTGTGCCCTTGCCAATATAGAACGGTCGTGCCGGTGAGGTGCGAGGGTCTTTAAGCGCGTAAATGTAGTAAGGGTTCATGTGGAGCCCGAGCGCTTCTTCAATAGTGGCTTGAGGAAGCGTCCGGTGTGTGAGCGCGTGTTCCGGGCGACGTCTTCCGGCGTGCCGGCCGCGACGATCTCGCCTCCGCCCGAGCCGCCTTCGGGGCCGAGGTCGAGGATCCAGTCGGCGCGTTTGATGACGTCGAGGTTGTGCTCGATGATCA